>DATEHZ010000067.1:0-6464 GCA_035279385.1 Vulcanimicrobiaceae bacterium
GCGCAGCGTCATCGAACCATTTGCGCGCGCGATTCGTTTGCAGCGTCCGTTCGTTACGCTGAAGATGGCAATGTCGCTCGACGGGTACGTCACCTCGGCGCGCGCCGTGCAGCAGTGGCTCACCGGTCCGCAGGCTCGCGAATTCGTTCGGGAGTTACGTATCGCGCACGATGCCGTTGCGGTCGGCGCGGGAACGGTTCGCGTCGACAATCCGCGGTTGACGGTACGGCCCGAGCATCGCCGTCTGCTGCCGTACCGGCGCGTCGTGCTGTGTGAAAGCGATGCCGTCGATCCGCGCAGTCTCATCTTTTCGCCGCGCGACGGCTACGCGCGCACGATCGTCGCAGCGCCGGCCGGACTGCGCGACCGATTCACCGCGCTGGAATCGGTTGCGCAGGTACTGTACGTCGGACCAGCGGAGTCGACGCAGCTCGATCTCGCGCAGGCACTGCACGATCTGCGCGCGCACGGAATTGCCTCGCTCGTTTGCGAGGGCGGCCCGACGCTTGCGGCCGGACTCTTCGAATCGGGGTTGGTCGACCGGTTTTATGGATTGGTGGCCCCGCAGATGCTACGCTCGCCCGAGGCGGTGCCGGTGCTGGCTCGCGGCAGTTTGCCGGAGGTGCGGGGCCTTCGCTTCGACCGCGTCGAACGTGTGGGGCCGGATTTGCTCGTTGCGGGAATCATCGATGTTTAGCGGACTTATCGCCTATAGCGGAATCGTGCAGCTCGTGGAGCCTCTACCCGAAGGAGGCTTGCGTCTGCGCATTCGCTGCGAGAACGCCTCGGATGAAGAAGTCGAAGCGAAAGACTCGATCGCGATCGACGGCGTCTGTCTCACCGCAACGCAGGTCGATCACAACGTCATCGATTTCGACGTGATTCCCGAAACGCTCGCCCGATCGACGCTGGGTTCGCTTCGCGAGGGCGACACCGTGAACGTCGAGTATTCGCTGCGCGTGGGCGATCGGATGGGCGGGCATTTCGTGTACGGCCACGTCGACGCCGCGCCCGAAGTGCTTTCGCGCAAGACCGAGGGGCAGGGCGAACGCATGCGCATCGCACTTCCGAAAAAACTGCGCCGCCTGGTCTGCGAGAAAGCCTTCATCAGCATCGACGGAGTCAGCCTCACCGTTGCCGCCACGGGCAAGAACTGGTTCGAACTCGCGCTGATTCCCGAAACGCTGCGTCGAACGACGCTCGGACGGCGTAACGCCGGCGATCGCGTCAATCTGGAAGTCGATCCGCTCGCGCGGTATGCGGTGCATGGCGCAGTTTAAGGATACGAAGCCCGCGCAGGCGCGCGCGTTCGAGAGCCGCGTCATGGTGCAATGGGCCGACGTCGATATCGCCGGCATCATGTACTTCGCCGCCTACCAGCGCGCCTCGGAGCGCGCGGAGATGGATTTCTTCGACGAGATCGGCTTTCCGTATCACCGCGTGTTCGAAGAGTACGACATTTGGCTGCCGCGCGTGCACGTGGAAGCGGATTACCACAAGCCGGCGCTCATGGGCGACTGGCTTCGCCTTCGCACGCACATCACGCACGTGGGCGCGTCGTCGATCAAGTGGGAAACCGTCGTGTTCAACGAGCGTACGAACGAAGCGGGTGCGGTGATTCGGCTGGTCGTGGCTTGCATGGACCGGCGCACGCTCAAAAGCCGTCCGCTGCCGCCGGAGATCCGCGATGCGCTGCGCGCCGCATTGGGAGAACGGGCATCGTGATTGTTGCGCGTACGACCATGCGCTCCGCGATTCTCGTCGAGCCCAAACGCATCGAACTGCGCAGCGTGCCGATGCCGCAGCCCAAGCCCGGCGCGATCGTCGTGCGCGTTCGCGCGGCGCTGACCGACGGCACGGACTTAAAAGCCTATCGCCGCGGGCATCCGCAGATGCCGATGCCCACGCCCTTCGGGCATGAATTTTCCGGCGACGTCGCCGCCGCCGGCGAGGGCGTCACGAAGTTTTCCGTGGGCGAGCCGGTCATGAGCGTCCACTCCGCGCCGTGCACCGCGTGCGACTGGTGCATGCGCGGTGAAGAAGAGCTCTGCGAATCGGTGATGACGACGAAAATTCTGGGCGCGTACGCGGAGTATATCGAGATCCCGCGACACATCGTGGATCAGAATTGTTATCGCAAGCCGGCCGATCTCTCGTATGCGTGCGCGGCATTTCTCGAGCCGCTCTCGTGCGTGGTGCATTCCCTGGATTTTGCGAGGATTCCGCAAGGCTCGACCGTGCTCGTGATGGGCGACGGCGGATTCGGCCTGCTTCATGCGGCGCTGCTCGAGCGTGCCGGAATGCGCGCAGTTCTGGCTGGGCGGCGCGACGAGCGCTTGCGCCTGGGCCGATCGTACGGCGTCGCGCACACCATCGACGCGCGCAGCGAAGACGTCGCGCAGCGCGTGCGCGAATTGACGCAAGGCCGCGGCGCGGATGCGCTCGTCGAGTGCACGGGACGCGAGGAAGTCTGGGAAGCCGCGCCCATGATGGTGCGGCGCGGCGGTATCGTCTCGTTTTTTGGCGGCCTGCCCTCGACGGCGCGCGTTTCGTTCCTGGCCGCACGCATGCATTACGACGAAGTGCGTCTGGTGAGCCCGTTCCATTTCACTCCGCGTGCGGTTCGGCGCGCCTACGATCTGCTCGCATCGCGCGAAATCGATCCGGCGCCGCTCGTGAGCGCCAGCGTGCCGCTCGATCGCATCGCCGACGTCTTCGAACGGCTGGACGCCGGCGAAGGCATCAAATTCGCGATCGCGCCATGAACGATCGCACCATGCGCGCCGCGGTGCTCTACGACGTCGACGATATTCGCATCGAAGAGCGCAGCGTCCCCGAGATCGGCCCGGGCGAATTGCTCGTGCATACGCGCGCGAGCGGCATCTGCACCGGCGACGTGATGGCGTGGTACGTGCGCCGTAAAGCGCCGCTCGTACTGGGACACGAGCCGTCGGGCGTGGTGGCCGCGGTCGGAGCGGGCGTGACGGATTTTGCACCGGGCGATCGGGTGTTCGTGCATCACCACGCGCCGTGCTTTGCGTGCAGTACGTGCGAGCGCGGCGATTACGTGCAGTGCGCGACGTGGCGCAAGAGCGCGATCGACCCCGGCGGTTTGGCCGAGTATTTTCGCGTGCCGCGCGAGAACGTGCGCGACACGCTCCGTCTGCCGGAGGACGTTCCCTTCGTCGACGGCTCGCTGGTCGAACCGCTCGCCTGCGTCGTCAAATCGGTTCGGCGCAGCGGAATGCGGCCCGGCGACAGCGTCTACGTCATCGGATTGGGCGTGATGGGATTGATGCACGCGCTTCTCGCGCAGGATCTCGGCGCGAGCGTCGCAGGCAGTGATTTTCTGCAAGAGCGCCGGACGCACGCCGCATCGCTGGGCGTTCGCGCGATGCATCCGCACGAAAACTTCACCGGCGCGAACGTCGTCATTTGCGGACCCGGCTCGCCGGAAGCGCTGCGCAACGCGTTCGCCGCAGTCGCTCCCGGCGGCACCGTCGTGATGTTCACGCCGCTCGAACCCGGTGTGTCGTTCACATTCGATCCGAACGATCTGTACTTTCGCGACGTCAAGCTCGTTACGAGTTACTCGTGCGGTCCGGACGACACGCGCGCAGCGCTAGAGGCGATCGCGCGGGGCGCCGTTACGGCGGAGCGCTTGGGCGCGACGTTCTATCCGCTCGGGGAGGCAGGCGCGGCGTACGAAGCGCTCCGCGCGTCGCGCATTATCAAGCCGATCGTGACCTTCGAGCCGACGCTCTTTTCTTGATTCAGATCGTCGGGTAGGTTCCGCCCTTCGCGCGGTTGAGCGTTGCCTCGGACTCGATGGTGCCGGTCGTCGTCGTCGCGCTCTCGCCCGTGCGCCAGGCTGAACGAATTTGCATCTGCGAGCGAGATACGACCGCGCTGTCCACCGGCATGCCGAGTGCGCTCAAATCCTCCACGACTACGCCCGGAAGCGCATCCGCGATATCGACGATCGCTTGCGCGTACTCTTGCAGGTGACGCTCGGCAAGTTGCGCCACACCGGCGTTGCCGAACGCGTTTGCCGTCGTGAGCAGCATGTTGTACGCCGCGGTACAGAGAGCGAGGGCGGTGTAGTCATCGCGCAGGCCTTTTGCGACCTTCGTCTTGCGCATCTTGTCGATAGCGCTTGCAATCCAGCCCTCGACGTTCGTGAACGCCGATTTTGCGCCGTGAGCCGGATGGCCGCCGAGCGAATCGAGCGCGCTTCGCAACGTCTGAATGTGCGTTTCGGCGAGCGCAGTTATTCGGCCGGCGATCGCGGATGCTTGCGGCATGCTGCGAAAATCGGCGTCCTCGCGCTGAGTCTTGAACGGAATGCAAACATGTTCTTCCAGTGCGAGCATATCGCTCACGTACGTAGCCAAACTGTGTTGTACGTCTGCCATAGTTCGGCACGTGTACCCAGCTAGCCGGAGTTTCGAACCTCGCGCGCTACCCAACTCTGCGGCCAAGGGGCGATTTGTTCCCGCGCGCGCTCCAGCCATTGCGGTTCTGCGGTCGCTTCGTATAAATCGAACGCGCAGAGAGCGGCTCGCCAACCATACTCGACATCCGTGAAAATGCGCCACGCTTCTTTCAGCATGTCGAGAGCTGCGGAGCGTTCCCCCAAGTGCAGCAGCGCAATGCCGTGCGGATACAGCTGCAGAGCGCGCGTGCGCCTGTCGCCGATCCAGCCCATGCGAGCGTGCATGCCGGTTTTGAGCGAGCGGAACGCGGCGAGATAGCGTTCTGCCAGCGCCGGATTCTCCGGTGCGAAGAGCTGCGCGATCGTCAAAAGAACCAGCCGCTCTTCGTCGCGGGTGTTCTCCCAGGGCAGCCGCGAGGCGTCGATCTCGGCACGGCGCAGCGCATCGCGCGCCGCATGGCGCCGTTGCATGGCGCGTGCCAAATATGCGCGATCGACAAGGCAGAAGACGTTCCAAAACTCCGACGGCACCGCCGCTTCCGCTTCGCGAAAACGCGAGAGGGCAGAAATTTCGTTGCCCTGCAGCGCGTCGATCCAGCCGAGGACGCGCAGCAACTGAAAGCGCGAGGAGACCGTTCCCTCGGTGCTGCGCACGTGTCGTGCTGCGCCGCGTACGCGCTCGACGATCCCCGTCGTCGGGATTTCGCGGCAGAGCGCGGCGAGCGCGAGCAGCACAATCGTGAATGCGTATTGATCGAGGTAGCCGCTCTCTTCGTGCTCTTGCAGCGCGCTTAAGAGATCGCGAATTTGCGCCCGAAAATCCTCGCGGCGTGCGGCTATCCAGGAGCGGTGCGAATACGCTTGCGCGCGATCGACGGGATATGGCGATTCGAGCGATCGTTCGATCGTGCGTTCCTGCGCCGCGTACTCGCCGCCCAGATACTGCGAGATCGAGAGAACGTGCAGCGCCCGGTAGTAATTTTCATGCGGCGCGCGCAGCACGTCGAAGGCACGGTCGAGGAGTTGGTGCGCCATCGCGATCTCCCCGCTGTTTGCATATGCCGCCGCGAGCCAGGTGTCGCGCTCGGCGGCCACCTCCGGATCCGGAGTCGTGAAGGCAAGGAGTCGAGCGATGGCGTCGGCATAACGGACTTGCCGGCTGTCGATGCGTGCGTGCCAGATCTGCGCTTGCGGCTCCGGCGCCCCGGCCAGCAACGCGCAGCAACGCGAATACTCGCCGGCGAAAAACGCCGCCCGCGCTCCACTCCAATCGAACGCCTGTCCTGCACCCACTACGCCCTGTGTTCACCGAAGAGACCGCCCGCCCTGGAAGCGTGCGCCGCGCGCGACTGTTGTGGCTTGACATTTGTTAAGTCCGGGCGTACGGTCGAGCCGTGAGTGCTTTTGCCGACGAACTGAATGCCGCCATGGACGCGGCGGGGCTGAACGCTGCGGAGTTGGCACAGCGCAGCGGGTTGACCGAGGCCGCTATCTCGTACCTGCGCTCGGGCCAGCGCGAGCCTTCGTACCGCTCGCTGCAGCGGCTCACGCACGTGCTGCCCGACCTGACCACGACGCTGGAGAAGGCCTCGCCCTTCGACTCGATCGAGGACGCGATCAAAGATATCCGCGCCGGCAAAATGGTCATCGTCCTCGACGACGAGGATCGGGAGAACGAGGGCGACCTCGTGATGGCCGCGCAGATGGTGACGCCCGAAGCTATCAATTTCATGCGCAAGCACGCCGGCGGCCTCATCTGCGTGCCGATGATCGGCAAGCGTTTGGACGAGCTGCATCTGCCGCAAATGGTGTCTGAAAACAGCGCCGTGCACGAAACGGCGTTCACGGTTTCGATCGAGGCGCGCGGCCGCACGACCACCGGCATTTCGGCGCACGATCGCGCGGCGACGATTCAGGCGCTGCTCGATCCGGCAACGCGGCCCAGCGATCTGCTGCGTCCCGGACACACGTTTCCGCTGCGCGCGCGCGAGGGCGGCGTGCTCGTTCGCGCCGGACAGACGGAAGCGTC
>DATEHZ010000068.1:0-7212 GCA_035279385.1 Vulcanimicrobiaceae bacterium
CTGCGCGCTGAGCGGAATCGTGAACACCACGCAATAGATCGCGCAGAAGTAGAGCGTCGCGGCGAGCACCGAAAACGCGAACGTGCGGTTCGAAAACAATTCCAGATCGAGCATCGGCGCCGCGACCCGCCGCTCCAGGCGCAGAAAGGCGGCGATACCCATCAGCGCATAGAGCAAACACGCGATCGTCGGCGCCGATCCCCATCCCCACACGTGCGCGCGCGAGAGCGCGAGCGAGATCGCCAGAAGCGTCGTAAACGCCAGAGCCGCGCCCGCAAGATCGAAGCGTTCGTCTTTACGCCGCTCGCGCCGTAGAATCGATGCCGATACGAACAGCGCGACGATGGCGATCGGCACGTTGATGAGAAAGATCCAATGCCAATTCCAATACGTGACGATCGCTCCGCCCAGCACCGGCCCGGTGGAAAGCCCGACCGCAACGGCGGCGCCGTTCAAACCGATCGCACGTCCGCGCTGATCGGACGGAAACGCATCGGTGATGATGGCGGGACTCGACGACATGAGCATTGCCGAGCCGAGCCCTTGCACGGCGCGCGCCGCAACCAGCAGCCAAAACGACGGAGCGAAGGCGCATGCGAGCGAGGCGAGCCCGAAGATCGCAAAACCGATCGTGTACACGCGCTTCTGTCCCCACAGATCGCCGAGCCGTCCGAATAGGACCAGCGTCGAAGACGTGACGAGCATGTACGCGATGAGCACCCACTCGGTGTTGTCGACCGGTGTGTGAAACGCGCGGCCGATCGCCGGAAGCGCCACATTCGCAATGCTCGCATCGAGCGGCGACATGAACGTACCGAGCATCACCGCGCCGAGCGCGTACCATTTGTAATTCGGGCTGGAACGCAGCTGCTGCTTAGTCGACGAGGATGCCCTCACCGCGGCGTACTTCGCCGATGACCGCGCACACGGCGCGCGCGCCGTCCATCGCGGCTTCGAACGCCGGCAGCGTCTCGGGCGCGAGGCTCACGAGCAGGCCGCCGGATGTTTGCGCGTCGGAGAGCGCCACACGAAGCGCGCGCGGAACGGATGCGCCGTACGTCGTGAACGCCGCGTGCACCGCCGCGTTGTCGCGCGTCCCGCCCGGAACGACGTCGCGGTCGATGAGGTCGAGCACGTCGTCCATTACCGGAACGGCGCGCGCGTCGATCCGTAAGCAAACGCCGGAACCCTGCGCCATTTCGGCGGCATGCCCCACCAGTCCGAAGCCGGTAACGTCCGTTGCGGCGTGCGCGTTCACGCGCTGCAGCGCCGCCCCCGCGCGATCGTTGAGCGCGGCCATCCATTCGACGGCGTCCTGCATCTGCTGCTCGCCGATTTCACCGCGCTTGAGCGCGGTAGAGAGAATGCCCGTCCCGATTGGCTTGGTGAGAACGAGAATGTCTCCGGGGCGGGCATTCGCGTTGGTAACGATGCGCTGCGGATGGATGGTTCCCACGACCGCCAAACCGTACTTGGGCTCGGTATCTTTGATCGTGTGTCCTCCCAGTATCGCGACGCCTGCCTGCTGCGCGACGGTCGCACCGCCTGCCAGAATCCGTTCGAGGATCTGCGGATCGAGCGATTCGATGGGGAAGGTCGCAATATTGAGCGCGCTGATCGGATCGCCGCCCATGGCGTACACGTCCGAGAGCGCGTTGGCTGCGGCGATGCGCCCGAAATCATATGGGTCGTCGACGATGGGCGTGAAAAAATCGACGGTCTGGACGACTGCCAAATCATCGCGCAGTTTGTACACGCCTGCGTCGTCGGCGGTTCCGTAGCCGACGAGGACGTTTGCATTTCCCGTGGGCGGCAAGCGGCGCAGGACCTGCGCCAGTTCGGCTGAGCCGATCTTACTCGCTCAACCCGCGCAGGACGAGAGTTCCGTGAGCCTCACGTTTTTCAGCATAGGGCTGTAATTGCACAAACTATTGCGGCGCCCTCGGGGAGAGTTGATAGCGCCGGCAATATCTAGGCGCCATGCGGTGAATGGGGGCCCCGCCATAGGCGGGGGGCGCGGAGCCTAGGGCGAAGCGCCCGTTCAAATGAAAAAGAATTTGCTGTTTATTCCGGGGCCGGTCACGGTGCCGGAGCAAGTGCTTGCGGCGATGAGCAAACCGCTCGTCGACCATCGCGGCCCGCAATTCGCGGCGCTCGTGCAGCGCATCGGAGAAGGCCTGCGCCCGGTTTTCGGCACGCGCGACGCGGAGATTCTGCTGCTCGGATCGTCGGGCACCGGCGGATTGGAAGCGGCGATCGGCAGCACGTTCTCGCCGGGGGACACCGTGCTCGCGGCGCCGGTCGGCGTATTCGGACGCCGCCTGATCGCGATCGCGCAGACCTACGGTGTCAACGTCGAGATCCTCGATACCGATTTGGGCTGCGCGCTCGATCCGCACGCGCTTTCCGAACGTTTGCGCGCGGATACGAATCGCCGCTACAAAGGCATTTTTCTTACGCACAACGAGACCTCGACCGGCGTGCAAAACGACATGGCGGCTTTTGCTACGGCGCTTCGCGAGCACGGCGGCATCACGATCGTCGACTCGGTCAGCGGTATGGGCGCAACCGAATTTCTCATGGACGACTGGGGCTACGACGTCGTGGTGAGCGCCTCGCAGAAAGTTTTTGCGGCTCCGCCCGGCGTTTCGATGGTCGCGGTCGGTCCCCGCGCGTGGAAAGCGATCGAAGCAAGCAAAACGCCGCGCTTTTATTTCGACCTGCTCAAAGCGCGCGAGTTCGCACGCGCCGGACAAACGCCGTGGACGCCGCCGGTTTCGGTGCTCTTTGCGCTCGACGTCGCCCTGCAGCTCTATCACGCCGAAGGCGCGCAGCACGTCTGGCACCGGCACGCAATGTACGCGCAGGCGATTCGCTCGGCGTTCAACGCGCTGGGCCTGGGCGTATTCTCGCAGCCCGGCGCGCATTCCGTAACGGTCGTTGCGGGCAACGTGCCGAGCGGCGTCGACGCGGCGACGCTGCTGCGCAAACTGCGCGAGGAGCGCGGCGTCTGCCTATCGGGCGGTCAACTCGAACTCAAAGGCAAGATCGTCCGCATGGGCACGATGGGCGACGTCTCGCAAACGGACGTGCTCGGCGCGCTCGGCGCGCTGGAAATGGCGCTGCTGGAATACGACGTGCCGGTGCACGTCGGTGCAGGCGTGCAAGCGGCGCTGCGCGTTTTCCTCGATCTTGCGGGCGGCTCTAGACCCGATGCCGCGCAAACGCCGGGTGCAGAACCGGCCGCGCAAACGACGGCAGCGTCCCGATAAGCGCATCGTCGACGCGCTCGTTCGGCTGCGTGATCAGCTGCACGAGCGCGGAGCGATGCAGATCGCTGCGGACCTCGCGGCCGAGCGGAAAGAACAGCACGACGTAGAGCACGATCCAGACGCCGAGCAGGCCTTTGAACAGGCCCACCGCGCCGCCGGCCAGCGCGTTGCTCAGACCGATAACGGGCAGTTTCATCACCAGGTTGATCGCGCGCGCGATCAGCATCACGGCGACGTAGGTCAAAACGCCGACGGCGAACATACCGACGACGTGCGCCGGCCCTGCCGCAAGATGCGCCCACTGCTGCAGCGGCGTATCGAATGCGCCGCCGTAGAACCACGGCGTCACAAACGCGAGAACGAGCGCGATGGCGCCGGCGAGCTCCATCACGAAGCCGCGCTTGTAGCCTTTGAGCAGCGCGACGAGCAAGATCGCGCCGATCAGGATGTCGGGCCAGACCAGATGCACGGCGTCTACGTTCGCAGCGTTACGCCGAGTTCGCTCTCGAGAGCCCCGAGCGCCCGCTCGACCGCCGCATCCGCTTCTTCGTCCGTGATCGTCGCGTCGCGCTTGCGCATCGTCACGCGAACCGCGAGGCTCTTCTTGTCGGGCGCGATTTGCGATCCGCGATACTCGTCGAACGTGCGCACGCCGGTGCACGTCTCGCCGACCGCTCGGGCAACGACGCGCTCGATGCTACTTGCCGGCAGATCCGGATCGCAGATCAGGGCGAGATCGCGATAGGTCGACGGATATTTCGAGGGCGGACTATAGAGCGGCGAGCGGTAATCGGGCACGTTTTCCAAGTAAATGCCGCCGGCGTACACCGGTAAACGAACACCGAAAGCCGTGGCAACGCGCGGGTCCGATTGACCCAGGAATGCAATTTCGCGTCCGTCCAAAAGCACCGCCGCGGTCTTGCCGGGATGCAAGCCGTTGCGCTTGTCCGGCGCAAATTCGAAATCCCGGCGTCCGGTTAGCGCGTGCAGGAGCGCTTCGGCGTCGCCTTTGAGCCGCAAGAAATGGGAATCGCGAAACGCCGGCTCATCCGTGGGCTGCGCGCAGAATGCGAACGAGACCATCGGCAGCTCGAGCGGCTCGCCGTTTTCCAGATAGAAGATGTGCCCGATCTCGAAGATCTTCACCGGCGCGTCGATCCGCGCGAAATACTCAAAATGTGCGGTACCGAGTGCGAAGCGCAAGTACCGCTGATCTTCCGAGAGCGGGTTGAGCACTTCAACGGGCGGGAAGGTTGCGATGGTCGCGCCTGTTGCCAACCGATCGAAGACTTGTGCGCCATGCAGCGCGTAGGTCATGATCTCGTGGTACCCGAGCGCGCTCAGGGTGTGCGCGATGCGCTGCTCCAGTTCGTACGCATTGCTGCGGATCTGATGCTGCGCGACCGCGGGTATCTGCGCTTCGATGCGATCGTAACCGGCCATGCGCGCGACTTCCTCGACGACGTCCGCCGATATCGAAACGTCGCGCCGCCACGGCGGCGAGGTGACGAGCAGCCTCGCCGCGTCTTTCGTCTCGACGCCGAAGCCGAGACGATCGAGATATTCGCGCACCTCTTCCACGGCCAGCTTGAAGCCGAGCAGCCGCTCGACGTCGCGCAGCGGGAATTCGATGCGGCTGGGTTCGTCTTGCGTGCCTTCGACGACGAGCGCGCCTGCGCTCGCACCTTGCGCCACGAGCAGCTCCGCCGCGCGCTGCGCGCCGATGACGGCGAGCGCGGACGGCAGCGATTTTTCATGGCGGGAGCTCGCGTCCGACCGAAAGCCGTGCCGGGCGCTCATGCGGCGCACGCGCGAACCGGTGAACGTTGCGGCTTCCATCAATATCCCGGTCGTAGATTCGGTGACTTCGCTCGCGGCGCCGCCCATCAATCCGGCGAAGCCTTCGGGACCGCGCTCGCTCGCGATGATCAGATCCTTCGGCGAGAGCTCGTGGTCGTTGCCGTCGAGGGTCTGCAGGTGTTCGCCCGGACGCGCGTCGCGCGCGATCAGATGTTTGTTGGGGATCTTCGCCGCATCGTAGAAATGCGTCGGCTGTCCGGTCTCGAGCATCACGTAATTCGAGATGTCGACCAGATTGTTGATCGGGCGCTGCCCGGCGAGTGCGAGACGAATGCGCATCCATGCCGGCGACGGGCCGACGCGCACGTTCGAGAATTCTCGAAGCGCGAAGAGTTTGCAGTCTTCCGATTCGATGCTCGCGCGCGCGGTGCCGGCCATGCTCGCGGGCACGTCGCGGGCTTGCGGAAGGCGAAGCGCCACGGCCTGATACGCGGCGAGTTCGCGCGCGAGCCCGATCATCGACATGGCGTCGACGCGGTTGCTCGTGATGTCGACGTCGAGCACCGCTTCGCTCAGACGGAAATATTCGACTACGTCGGTCCCGAGATCCAGATCCGGCTCAAGTTGCATGATGCCGTCTTCGAACCACTCCGGCGGCAGAGCGAGTTCGTCCGCCGAAACCATCATGCCCTCGGATTCGACGCCGCGCATTTTACGGCGCTCGATCGTGATCTGCGGAAGCTGCGCGCCGATCGTCGCCACCGGAATCGTTTGACCTTGCGCGACGTTCGTCGCCGCCGTGGCGATCGTAAGCAACGCGCCGTTGCCGACGTCGATCTTGCCGACCTGCAGACGGTCCGCGTTCGGGTGCTTATCGAGCTGCGCGATGCGCCCGACGACGACGCCGGTAACGACCGGACGTTCTTCGATCGCATCGACGGGAAAGCCGATCTGCGCCAGCATCTCCGCAACCTTCTGCGGATCGGCGGGCAAATCGACGTATTCACGAAGCCAAGCTAACGGGACGCGCATGTAGTCTTTCTGTTGGAAATGCTAAGCGAGCTGGTGTAAGAAGTCGGGGTCGTTTTCGTAGAAGCGCCGGATGTCGTCGACGTCATAGCGCACCAGCGCCATGCGCTCGATGCCGAAGCCGAAGGCCCAGCCGGAGTACACGTCGGGATCGTACTCCATATTGCGCAGAACGTTCGGATGCACCATGCCCGAGCCGCCGAGCTCGATCCATCCGGAGCCGCCGCACATACGGCACTGCGCTGCCTGCGCGTTCACCCCCTCGCCGCGGCAGAGCGGACAGGTCGTGTCGACTTCGGCGCTGGGCTCGGTGAACGGGAAAAACGACGGACGAAAACGCACGTGCTGCTGCGCTCCGAACAGTTCGCGGCACATACCGGTGAGCATGCCTTTGAGATGTCCCATCGTGACGTTTTCGCCGACCATCAAGCCTTCGATTTGTGTGAACTGGTATAGGTGGCGCGCGTCGACCGCGTCGCGCCGGTAGCAGCGGCCGGGCACGACCACGGCGACCGGCGGCCGATGCTGCTGCATCGTGCGAATCTGCATCGGCGAGGTGTGCGGGCGCAGCAGCAGATTATCCGTGAGAAAGAACGAGTCGAAGCCTTCGCGCGCCGGATGATCGGGCGGAATGTTCAGCGCGTCGAAATTGTAGTATTCGGGTTCGATCTCCGGACCCAGCACGACGGCGAAGCCGTGCTGCTGAAAATAGCGGCACGCGTCCTCGAGCACGCGGCGAAGCGGGTGGATGGAACCGGTCTGCGGGTCGATCGACGGAAACGTGACGTCGATCCGGTTCGCGAGTTCGGCAGCGAACGCGCGCGATGCGATGTGCGAGTCCGCGTTCTGGAGCAGCGCCTCCATCGCTTCGACGGCTGCGTTGATGATTTTGCCGGCGTCCGGACGCTCCGCGGGTGAGAGCCGGCCGATGCCGCGGCGCAATGCCGTAATTTCTCCGCTGCGTCCCAAAAACGTCACGCGTACGGCGTCCAGGGCTTTTGCGTCGGTTGCTTGCGCGAGCGCCGCATCGAAGCGCGCGCGCAGTTCGTTGAGTTGGTCTGTTAACATAAAGCGCCCGGAGATATTCCGGGCG
Organism: Vulcanimicrobiaceae bacterium; assembly: GCA_035279385.1. Classification (GTDB taxonomy): domain Bacteria; phylum Vulcanimicrobiota; class Vulcanimicrobiia; order Vulcanimicrobiales; family Vulcanimicrobiaceae; genus DATGJX01. Next base: position 7,195 of record DATEHZ010000068.1, read on the forward strand.
CTTTTCGACATTCTTCTT
>DATEHZ010000069.1:0-42157 GCA_035279385.1 Vulcanimicrobiaceae bacterium
TCGTTCTTGCTTGCCGTGCTGACCGTGCCGGTGCATGGGGTCGTGCTCGGTCCCGGACCGGACGGCACGACGATCGTACGCACCGATCCGGTCACGCACATGGTGCCCGCGCAGACGCGCACGTTTCGCATTTCGCCGCACATGCAACTGCCGAGCGGAACCGGTATCGACGCGTTCATCGATCGCTCGCGCGAACCGTGGCGTTTGTACGACGCAGCCGTCGCTGCAAAATTCGTGCCGGGTTTGCCCGACCCGGGAACCGGTTTTCCGATCGATCTCGGCTCGCAGCTGCCGCATACGAAGCTCGTCGATCAGAACGGCCGCCTGGTGGATCTCGCAGCCGATTTCCGCGGCAAAGTGACGCTCATCAGTTTCATCTTCACGCGCTGCCCCGATCAAGACGAATGCCCGCTGGTGAGTTCGAAGTTCGCGTACATGCAGCAGCACCTGGACGCCTCGCGCTTTCACTTGATCGAAATCTCGCTCGATCCGGTGTACGATTCGCCGGCGGTTCTGCACGACTACGCCCGTCAATACGGCGCGAACGCGCGGGCCTGGTCCATCGTTACGGGCCAGCCGCACGACATCGAGCGTTTGCTCGGGCGTTTCGGCATCTCGTCGCTGCAGGAGAGCGACGCGAAGTTCATTCACAACGACAAGGTCTTCGTCGTCGCCCAGAACGGTAAAGTCGCGGATATCGTGCAGAGCACCGCATTCGCGGCGAGCGCGCTGGTCGCGCAAGCGCGGCACATGGCCGGACTTGCGTCGAATCCGTTCGGGCGCTTGCAGCTCGCGCTCGTCGCGGGCGCCGTCGCACTCTGCGGAGGCAGTCAATTCGCCGGCGTGGTTCTGCTCGAAACCGTGCTCTTTCTGATCATCGCGGTCGTCTCGTTTGCGACGCTGGCGTGGGTGGCGCGCAAAATGTGGAGGCGCGCCTAACGGCGCTTACGGCCGCTGCGCCACGCGCATCATCGCGTACGCCATGGCCGCGGCGCTTTCATCCGGACTTCCCAGCGTGAGCTTGTAGCACTGCACGCCGTTCAAAATCGAGATAGCGCGCGTCGCACGGTCCACCATGTCGCCGTGCGCGTCGAACCAGCGCATGACCGCGGGCATTGCGGACGCGGTGTCGATGGCTTCCAGCGCCGCACAATATCCGCTGCCGCCGATCACAAAGAGCGCGCGAAGCGGCTTCGGATCGGCGATGGCTTCGGCACCGAAGCACGTTTTCAACGATAATTGCGGCTCAGAATGCAGCGGGTCGCGCCTCGGATCCGGCGCCTGATCCGCAAGCAGCAGCCGCGCTCCCGCGGCGCGCACGGAGTTGCGCCGCAAATAGGGATATGCGATCGTATTGCGCAGCACGGTCCGCTCGTCCGAATAGATGCGCATGCCGCGGCGCGCGCACGCCAGCAGCGTAGCGGTCTTGCCCGACGCCGAATGTCCCGCCAATCCCGCCGCGACGCCGCCCAGCTCGACGCATGCGGCTTGCATGCTGGCGAGCGCGGGATCGAAACGCACGATCGCGGCAAGCGCGACCGAATCGGCCAAAAACGCGATGGCATCGGGCGGGAGCACGCCCTGCGTCCAGCGCCAGGCCGGCGCGTGCGCGCACCAAAACGCGTAGCCGCCGCGCACCGTTGCGACGAAATAGCGAAAATCGGGTTCCTTGCACGCGGGGTGATCGGCATAACGCAGCATGAAAAGCCGCGCGACGTCGGCGACGTCGGTGCAGAGTTCCATCGTCACCCCGGCGATTTCGCACTGCGCCGTATAGATGCAGTGCTGCTCCAGCGCGTGGTTTTCTTTGCCGCCGCCGCGGGTGAGTTGCTCGGCTCGAATCACGCGCACGTGCGCACCTCATGCAGCAGCGCTTGAGCGGAGGATTCGGGCGTGCCGAGCGTCATTTCGAAACACGCGGCGCGGCGAGTTGCGCGTGCGAGCGCGCCCAGCTGCGCAAGGCTGGTCGGCCGCATATAGGCGCGCTGCGCCAGAAGCTTGAGGGCGTACTCGCGATCGACGGAGCGAACGGCGGCCTCTTCCCCGCGCTCGCGCACGACGCAAATCGCGCGTAAACGATAAGGCCGCGGGCACGGCTCGATGCCGAGCGCGCTCCCATCGAGCGCGTACCAGAAGCGTCCCCGTTCGGTTTCGAAATAGCTGGGACTCGCGGCAATCGTCTCGCGGAGCTCCGGCTTCGGCAGCAGCGGCAGCGCGCTCTCACGCAGCGACGGCCGGCGCGGCATCGCGTACGCCTCGCCCGACGCCGGCGAGAGCACCGCGGTGTCGTCGCCCAAAAACCGCGCACCGGCGGACGCGAGGTGCAGCGCGAGCAGCGTCTTGCCGATCGCCGTCGGACCGAGAAGGAGGACCGCCCCGTCGTCAACCTCGCAAAGGGCGCCGTAGACTGCAATCGCGTGTTGCGGTTCGCACGCGAACCGGGCGAAGATCTCGCGTGCCGCATGATACGCCGCGCGCAGCGCGACGGGATCGGCCGCGTTCGTGAGCCGCAGTGCATGCCGCCCGTACCGCACGTGCAGACGGCCGTCGGAGAGGCGCTGCAGCAGCGCGCGAGCCCGCACGCCGGCTGCCGGACATTGCAGCAGCGCGTACGCCTCCTCGAGCAGGCGCAGCGCGGCGTCGTCGGCGACGTCGACGCCCAGCACGCAGTCGCCCAGCCGAAATCCCAGACGGACGCACGCAGCCGCCTGAGCACTGCGCTGCTGCTCCCCGCGGGTGGGCGAGACGACCGCCGTTGCCATGAACAAATGGTAGCGATAGGCAGCGCGGCGGCGCGACGGCAAACCAGTCCCGGCGCGGGGACGTACGGGGAAACCGGCGGCGGGCATTCTGACCCCGGTCCGGGAAAATCCGTGGTCGCATGGGAGTACCGCGTAAGCCCGTAGAGCCGCCCACGCCGGAGCAGGCCGCTTTTTTGGAAACCGCGATCGAGCAGTACGGCAAGGCAACCTACAACTTCGCGTACCGCCTCACGCATAACGAGGCCGACGCCCGCGACCTCACCCAGGAAGCGTTTATTCGCGTTTACAAGGCGTGGCGCAGTTTTCAGCCGGGGACGTCGTTTCTCTCGTGGATCTACCGGATCGTAACGAATCTGTACCGGGATGAACTTCGGCGCAAAAAGGGACGTTATCAGGAAGAGATCCCCGAGGACAACGCGCCGCAAGCCTTCGCGGGCGAGCGGCCGCTGGCCGTGAGCCCCATCGAGGATTACGTCGAGGGTCAGCTGAGCGAACCGCTCGCGCGTTCGCTGGAGCAGCTCTCGCCGGACCAGCGCCAGGTGATCGTCCTGGCCGACATCGAGGAGTACAGCTACCAGGAAATCGCGGAAATCATGGGCTGCTCGATCGGAACGGTTCGCTCCAGACTCCACCGCGCGCGAGCGTTGCTACGCCGTTTAGTACAGAGACAACAACAAAAACAATCATGATGCAGCATCTAACCAACGACATTCTACTCGACTACGTCCACGGAGAACTCGCTCCGGCGCAGGACGCATCGGTATACACGCACATCGAACAGTGCGAAGCCTGCCGCGCGGAGTTCGAGACCGAAGTCGCGCTTGGCGAAATGCTGCGCGCGAACGCCAGGATCGAAGAACGCGAGCTGCCCTCCGCGGTGAAGGCCCAGATTTGGGAACGCGTTCGCAGCGGCAAACCCTCTGCGATCCAGCGCGTCTTCGGCTGGATGCGGCCCGCGATTGCCATTCCCGTTGCGGCGGCGATCGCCGTCGCCGCGTATTTCGGCAGCACCTACGCCGGTCCGCACGGCGCGCCGAGCATCGAGGCGGCGTATTACCTGCAAGACCACGCCGCGATGAACAGCACGATTCCGTTCAGCGATCACACCTCGGCGAATCCGGTCGATTTGGAGACCGCCGCGGCCGTCGACACGCAGCAAACTGCGGTAGCCGTGGAAGCCGCTTCTTATACGGCTGATGCAAATCCGTAAGCGCGCGGCACTCGCTGCCGCAGCACTGAGCGCAGCGCTCTGCCTGCCGCTCGGGGCTTCCGTTCGCGCGCAGTCGGGCGGCGACGGCACGGGTTTGCTTCGCGAAGCGGTGCTCGCGTACGCGAAATACTCGTACGTCGGGCAGATACAGAACACCGACTTCGGGAGCCAGCGCGCGGACTCCGTACTCTTTCGCATCGAGCATCGCGCGCCCGACATGACGCGCCGCTGGTACCTGGCGCCCGAATCGCTGTACGGCGACTCGATTATCAGCCGAGGCGATACGAGCTACGACATCGACCCGCACACCAAGCGCGTCATCGTCATGCACGACGACGCGATCGACGATCAAGTCGCGATGGACGACAACTTCGGCTTGCTGCTCCACAACTATCGCGCCGTCGTCGGGCCCGACGACAACGTCGCGGGACGGCGCGCAAGGTCGGTGCTGCTCGTGAACAAGTACACGGGCGAGACGGTGATGCGCATCGCCGTGGACGCCGAGACGAAACTCGTCCTCGAGAAGGACCGCTACGCCGCGAGCGGTTCTGTCGCGCATCAGATGCGCTTCGAAAACATCCGGTACACGAGTTCCATTCCGAAGGAACTCTTCATGGTGCCCAAGACCGGATACACACGCAAAGAAGGCCCCAGCCACGGCATTCCCTCGAATGACTTGGCCGCCGTCGTGCGCACCGCCGGCTTTCAAGCCATCGGCCCGAAGTATCTGCCCGACGGGTTTTTGCCGGTTGCCGGCGACGTCACCGATATCAAAGGCGTTCGCACGCTGCACATCCTGTACTCCGACGGCTTGCGAACGATCTCGCTGTTCGAAAACGCGCGCGGCGCTGCAGTGGACATGAGCAAGTTCACCGTTCACGGCACGAAGGTGCGATCGAACGACGCGAAATACGTCGAAGACGGACCGACGACGCTGCTCGCATGGGCATCCGGATCGCGCCACTTCGCACTCGTCGGCGAAATCTCGCGCGACGAGCTGGTCCGCATCGCTTCCTCGGTAAGCGCTTAACGGGCGTTTGCCCCTCCCGCCTGCGGGGTAGAAACAGAATGCGTCTGTCGCACGCAAGAGCCGGAGAGTACGCTCTCCGCTCAACGCGTGAACAGGTGCATTTTATTTACGTCTTCCCTCCTCGTCATCCTGAGCTTGTCGAAGGGGCGCCCGAGCGTAGGCGAGGGCCTCGCCGGGCTCGGCTCGTCCTTCGACGAGCTCAGGATGACGAGGGGGGCGTTTTTCCTCGGACGGTGTTTACGACAATACGTCGTCGATTCGCGTTAGCAGGGTGCGTTCGCGCTCGGGAACGGCGCTTGGGGCGGCTCCCGATTCGGTGAAGCGGGCGTTGTCGTGGGCGTCGATGATGTGGGCGACCGAGTGCGCGAGCGCGCGGGTGTCGTAGCCGCCTTCGAGTACGTATGCGATGCGGCCGTTGCAATATGTTTGCGCAACGCGCTCGATTGTTGCCGCCAAATGCGATGCGGCCGACACCTCGACGTCGAGATCGCCCACGGGATCGCCGCTGACGTAATCGAACCCGGCGCTCACAACGAGCACGTCTGGGCGAACGTGCTCCGCGACGCGCGGCAGCAAGGTCTCCCATAATGCGACGAACGGTTCCGTTCCGAAGCGGTGCGGCGGGAGCGGCACGTTGACGATTGCATCGCCGTTCGCAAGCGCGAAATTTTCCTCGGCGCTTCCCGTTCCCGGATACGCGGGATACCCGTGCGTCGAAACGTACGAAAGCCCCTCGCCGCTCACCGCCTGCGTGCCGTTGCCGTGGTGGTAATCGAAGTCGACGGCGAGAACGCGAGCGCCGCTGCGCTGCTGTATCGCTCGAGCCGCAATCGCCGCATTGTTGAAGACGCAGAATCCCATGCCGCGCGAGGACTCCGCGTGGTGTCCCGGAGGACGGACGATCGCGAACACGGCCGTGTTGCGTTCGTAGGCCGTTTCGGCCGCGACGATCGCCCCGCCGGCGGCACGGCGCGCCACCTGCAGCGAATGTTCGTCGACGACCGTGTCGCCCGTGGAAAGATATCCGGCGTGACCGCGCATCGCTGCGACTTCGCGCCGGACGGTGTCGACGTATCCGGCCGAATGCACGCGTTCGATCTCTTCGTCGCTCGCATCGCGTGCGGCGATCTTCTCGCCGAGCGATCCTCGAGAAGATAAGAAAGCGGCGACCACCTCGACGCGATCGGGAGACTCCGGATGGGGTATCCCGCGCAGGTGGTCGCCGTAGAGTTCGTCATGAACGACGAGCATTGCCGTTAGGCGTGTTTGCTCTTCTTCGGCGCCGGTGAGGACTTGGAGAGTTGCGCGATCTGCGATTGAATCCGCTTGTACTCCTTGGTTCCCGGCTTCATGATCTTGAGCAGACGCTTGTACGAATCGAGCGCCTTGGGCTTCTGATTCGTCTGCGTGTACGACACGCCGGCCATGTACAGCAGCTGCGGGTTGCGGTCCATGTACTCTTTGATGTTGCCGTTGAGCACGTCGAAGATCTGCGCCGCTTCCTTGTAGTTCTTCAGGCTGTAATCCGAGCCGGCGATGCAGCCCAGCGTATCCGGGGTGCGCTCGATTTGGAACGACTTCATGCACGCGTCTTTCGCGTTCTTGAAGTCGTGCAGTGAAACGTACGCCTGGCCGAGGAGTGCGAACGACGGTGCGCTGGGAGCCACTTGCGTGACCTGCTTGAGATAGCCCACGGCATCGACCGTGCGCCCCTGCGCTTCCTTCAACTGGACCATGTCCATGAGGGCGTTCACGTCGCTCTTGTTGACCTTGAGCGCGGCAAGGAACTCTTGCTCTGCGTGCCGCTGGTCGCGCTGGCTCAAGTAATACTCACCGTACGCCGTGTGGAGCGCGCCGATGAACGGATACTGCTTGATCGCGGTTTGGAATGTCGCTTGCGCGTCCGATTGCTTCTTCGCGTTCGAGTACATCAGCGCTTTGCGGACCATCACCGAGGCTTTCTCGGCATCGGTGCTCGCCGCGGCAACGGCGTCGTCATATGCTGACGAGGACTTGGCGATGTCATTCTGCTTGGCGTAGAGGTCGGCGCGGAAGACGAGGACTTGCACGTTCTTCGGGTCTGCGGCAATCGCGCGATCCACGACTGCAAGCGCGTTGGGAATCGTGTTTTGCATCACCCACGTCTGCGCTTCTTGCATCAGCGGCGTGACGTCTTTCGTATCCAGGCTGTATGCGGTCTCGAACTGCTTGCGCGCGTCGTCCCACTTCTGCTCGGCCGCATAGACGACGCCGAGCGTCACATACGCGCGGGGCTCATCTTTATTGAACGTCACCGCACGCGTCGCGACGCGCTCGGCATCTTGCGCGCGGTTCGCCTTCATATAGGCATCCGAGAGCGCACCGAGCACGGCAAGATTGGTCGGTTCGAGATTCGAGGCTTGCTCGAAATCGGCGAGCGCCGCCGGCTGGTTACCCACGGCCTGCTGCGCCGATCCGTCCAGATACAGCACCTGCGCGGTTTTGGTGCCGAGTTGCAGCAGACGCTGCGTGAGCGCGAGCGTCGCCTGCGGCTGGTTGATGCCCAGGAACTCGGTCGCGAGGTCCGTCATGGCCTGGCGATCGTTCGGATTTTCCTTGAGCTTCTGCTCGAGGCGCGGAATGGCGATATTCGGCGGCTCCGGCGTCGCCGTCGGCATCGGCAGCGGCGTCGGCGACGGTGTAGCCGTGGCACTGGCTTTGCTTCCGAACAAGCCGGCGTGCGCCGGTGCCGGTGAGAGGGCGAGTGCACCGCAGAATGCCGCGACGAATGACGCGGCCACGAGGATACGTTTCAAGATCGTTTGTCCTTGCCTTTAGATTGCTACCGTAATAACGCCCGGCCCGGGCAGATCATTACGCGTGAGCTTTGGCCCCTTGGACCAGGTTGGTGAGTTCCGGAATAATTTGAAAGAGATCGCCGACCACGAGCAGATCGGAGAACTCGCCGATCGGCACCGTCGCATCGCGATTGATCGCCACGATGGTCCCGGCGGTCTGCATGCCGACCTTGTGCTGAATCGCACCCGAAATACCGACCGCGATATAGAGCTGCGGGCTGACCACCTTGCCCGTCTGCCCAATTTGCAGGCTGTACGGAACCCAGCCGGCATCGGCTGCGGCACGCGATGCGCCTACCGCGCCGCCCAGTGCGTCTGCAAGCGGCTTCAGCAGCGTCGTAAAGGGGTCCGGACCGCCGAGTCCGCGGCCGCCGCTCACGACGACCGGTGCTTCTTCCAGGCCCATTTCGCCCGAAGCTTCTTCCACTTCGCTCTCGACGACCATGGCGTACGACTTGCCGCCGGGTTTTTCGAGATTCACGACCTGCGCCGAGCCGCCGCCGGCTTGCGCATCGAAGGCATTCGGGCGCACGGTGGCAACGCCGTATTCCGTATTTTTGAACGCGCTCGCGACGGTGGTCGAGCCTTGCAGTTTCGGTCCCGCGCTGATCGCTTTGCCGCCCTCGACGCGAATCTCGGTGACGTCCGAATTCATGCCGGCGTCCAATCGCGCGGCAATGCGTCCCGCAACATCGCGGCCGAGCATCGTATTGGGCAGCAGAACGAGCGACGGACCCGTGCTGCGCGCGACCGCTTCCAAGTAATCGACGATTGGATCGAGCAGATACTTCTCGACGTCCGCGTCTTCCGTTACGTGAATTGTATCGAGCGGATACTTCTTCAATTGCTCGGCAACCGGCGATGCGCCCGGCCCGAGCACGACCGCGTGCGCCTTACCGCCCAGCGCGTCGGCAATCTTGCGAGCTTCGGTCGCGAGTTCGTAGGTGACCTTGCGCGTTTGACCGGATTTGTGTTCGACGAAAACGATGACGTGCTGCATCAGATGAGTTTTCTCTCCCGCAGAAATTCGAAGATCGCCTTCGCGCCGGTTGCGCCGTCCGGCGCTTCCACGACGCGAGCCTTCTCACGCGCTTTGGGCGCGGAGATGTCGAGCACTTCCGTTTTTGCGCCGTCGGTCCCGACCGCGCGATCGAGTCCGAGATCGGCGAGCGACATCGTCGCGATCGTCTTTTTCTTCGCGCCCATGATGCCCTTAAGCGATGCGTAGCGCGGCTCGCCGACCGCCATCGTCACCGTGATCAGCGCGGGAAGCGGACCGCGCACGACTTGATAGCCGCTGTCCGTTTCACGCTGCGCTTTGATCTTGCCCTCGCCCGCTTCTTCGATCTTCCGGACGTTCGTGAGCTCGGGAACGCCTAAATACTCCGCGAGCGCGCCCGGGACGCCGCCGCTGTTGCCGTCGTCGGCAAGTCCGCCGGCGATCAGCAGATCAAAGCCGGTCTTTTTGAGCGCTTGCGCCATCGCATAGGACGTCGCCCACACGTCGCTGCCTTCCAGGCCCGCGTCGCTGAGCATCACGGCGTCGTCCGCGCCCATCGCGAGCGCTTTGCGAACCGTTTCCTTGCCGCTTTCGGGCGCCATCGTGAAGATGGTTACCGTGGTGTCTCCACCCAGTCTCTCTTTGAGTTGGAGCGCCGCTTCGATCGCGTATTCGTCGAAGGGATTGAGCACCGTCTCCAAACCGGTGCGTACGAGCCGTTTGGTCGCCGGATCGATGCGCTTTGCCGCATTCGTATCCGGGACCAGTTTGACGGTCACCACGATCTTCACGTGGGGAAAAACCTCCGCTAAACATGACACGCCCCCCGCAGATCATCTGCGTGGGCGCGGGATAACCCGGCTTGATTGGGGGAGCCGCAGGTGCACCCCTGCCGCGAATCGTAACTTTCGTCCCGTGCCGAATTTAGGAATGATTCTCATTTTCACGGCGGCGCTCGCCTCGCCGTCCCCGTCCCCCGCTCCCACCGCCGTGCCGGATCCCTGCGGCGGCGAGCATACGAACTTGCTCGCTGCCCTGAACCGGCCGAGCATCGGCTTTAGCCCGTGCGCCGTCAAGCCGCACGAGGGTGTGATCGAAGCGGGATACGCAAATGCGGCCGGCGACACCGGATCGCTCGCCACCTATCCGCAAGGCTTCGTGCGATACGGAGGCGCCCCGAATTTTGAAGTCGACGCGATCGCCGGCGGCCGCTTCGATTCGGGCTTCGGAGCGAAATACGAATTTTGGCATGACGACGCGCGCGTGCTTGCCGCGGACTTCCTCTATACGCTGCCGACCGGCACGGCGGCGCTCACGGCCGGCGGACCGACGCAAACGCTCAATCTCGACTACACCATGCCGCTTTCATCGCGCTTCGGCCTCGCCTCGACGCTCGGTATGCAAAGCGACTACGCCGCAACACCCGGCGGTACGAGCGGACGTTTCTTCTCGGTACTGCCCTCGCTCGTGCTGAGCGATCAGTGGAATCCGCGCGCGCAAGCCTTTATCGAGGCGTTCGGGCAGACGCGCACGCGTCCGGACGGCGGCGCGCAATTCGGCTTGGACGCGGCGTTTCAATATCTGCTCGCGCCGCAACTCGAGATCGATCTCGAGATCGGGCGCACGGCCAACGACGTCAGCCGCTCGCACTTCTTCGGATTCGGATTCGGCGCGCGCTTCTAACTAGAGATGCTCGTCTTCATCCGCGTGGTGCGCCGAGCGCTGATCGTCCCGGTTCGGATCCGCATCGGTGTCCCCGTAGATGACTTGCGCGCGTTCGTGCGGCGGATACGGCTCCACGTCGCGCATAACGTCCGGGCCGGAGCGGCGCTCGACCTCGGTCTCTTCGTCCGGTTCCGGTGAAACCGTTTCGTTCTCGATCTCGCGTTCGACTAAGTCTTCGTCGCTGTAGCGTTGCCGTTCCATGTTGCCTCCGTTACGACGCCGATCTCGTGCAGATGTGCGAGCATCTGCGCGGGGTCCGCATATACGCGATATGCCCCCGCGGCGCTCAGTTCACTCTCACCGTACCCGCCCGTGAGCAGACCGATACCCAGAAAATGCGCGCGGCGCGCCGCCAGCATGTCCCAGACGCTGTCGCCCAGCACCATCGTTTCTTCCGTCGCCTGCGGTAACTTCGCCGCAGCGGCAAGCAGCAGGCCGGGATCGGGCTTGGGCAGCGGTGCGTCGTCTTTAAACGTCACGGGAACGTTCTCGTGCGCGTCGACCAGTCGCAGCAGCGGCTCGACGTCCGATCGATCGCCGCTCGTTGCGATCGCAAACGGCACCTTTGCGCGCCGCAGCGTCTGCAGCAGTTCGCGCGCGCCCGGAAACGGCGCGACGCCGTCCCGCAACCGCGCGAATTCTTCCGAGTGGCGATACTCCAAACGTTTTTTCGCCGCTTCGTCGATGGGCACGCCGAGTTCGCTGGAAAGCGCGCGAATCAGCAGCCCGCCGCTCATACCGATCTTGCGGTGGATCTGCCACATCGGCAAGTCGTATCCGCAGGATTGCAGCGCGACATGCCAAGCCAATACGTGCTGGTACACGCTATCTACAAGCGTGCCGTCAAGATCGAGGATGAAGCGCGCCACTAGGCCTCGTCGGATTTGGTTTCGTTGAGGCCGAAACGGTTTTCGGCCATCGATTCGTCGTCTTCTTGCGAATCAATGTCGGTGTCGTACCGTTTCGTACTCTCAGCATCGTCGCGCTGCGGCGGTCGCGGCATGCTTTCGTTCTCGGTCAGTTCATCCTGGTAGATCTCGCCGCGCCGGTCGCGCTGAAGCTTGTCTTCCATAGCGGGCTTGTACCCGCTTCGCACGATAACTAGCGTTACTACAGCGACGTGCGAGCAGGCGTTCGCAGCGCTTCGCTAAACAGAGTGCGCCATGAAGCCCGTCATCATTTTTGCGCTCGTTGCTGCGCTGGCAGGCAGCGGTGCCACGTCACTGGCGCAGACCAACGACGCCGATACATTCGCTCCTGAAACACCGACCGCGCAGTCAATCGCCACCAAGGCCGATCCGATGGTACTCGTCCTGGATGCGCGCAACACGTCACGCGGCTTGATGTATTCGCACATGACGATTCCGGTGAAGCCCGGGCCGTTCACGTTCGTCTATCCGAAGTGGATTCCGGGCGAGCACGGGCCGACCGGTCCGCTGGCCAACATCTCGCAAATACGCGTCAGCGCGAACGGACACGCACTCGAATGGCATCGCGACGTCGTCGACATGTATGCGTTTCACGTCGACGTGCCGTCCGGCGTCTCGCGCATCGACGTGGACTTCACGGCATTGACGAACGCCGGCGATACCATGTCCACGAAAAACGTCGCCGTCGTGAACTGGAATCGGGATCTGTTCTACCAGAGCGGCGTCAACTCGCACGACTATTACGTCAAGCCGAGCATCATTCTACCGCACGGATGGGACTACGCCACGGCGCTCTACGGCGCCGGCCGCAGCGGCGATCGCGTCGATTTCGACGTCACGCCCCTCAACATGCTCGTGGACTCGCCGCTCGACATGGGGCGGTACTACAAACACATTCTCGTCTGGAAGAATGGCGATGCCACGCAGTGGCTCGACGTCTTTGCCGATAAACCGCAAGACCTGGATTTCTCGCGGAACGTACTGGATGCGTACAAGCACATGCCGGCGCAGGCGTTTGCGCTGTACGGCTCGCGTCACTGGACGTGGTATCACTCGCTGCTCACACTCAGCGATGCGATCGGCTTTGAAGGCATCGAGCATCACCAGAGCAGCGACGACCGCGCAGCGGACGACTTTCTAACCAACCCGCAGGAGCAGCTCGAGGGCGGCGATCTCGTCACGCACGAGCTCTCACATTCGTGGAACGGGAAATATCGCCGGCCGTGGGATCTGACGACGCTGAATTTTCAAATTCCGCAGCGCACGGATCTGCTCTGGGTGTACGAGGGGATGAATCAGTACCTGGGCGATATGCTCTCGTTTCGCAGCGGCATCCGCGACCCAAAAACGTATCCGGAATATCTTGCAAGCATTTGGGCACGCATGGACAGCGAACCCGGGAGAAACACGGAACCGCTGATCGATACGACGACGGCCGCGCCGTATTTGTACGAAGCGCACGGCGAGTACTCATCGCTGCGGCGCACCTCGGGCGATTTTTACACGGAAGGCGAACTCATCTGGCTCGCCGCAGACACGATCATTCGTGAAAAGAGCGGCGGAACAAAGTCGCTCGACACGTTCCTGCACGCGTTCACCGAGCCCGCCGTTACCGGCCCTATCACCAAGACGTACACGCGCGAGGACGTGGAAAAAACGCTCGAATCCGTAGTCCCGTACGACTGGCACGCATTTTTCCAGCGCTACGTCTACGAAGTCTCGCTCCATCCGCCCAGCGACGATTTGGGACGGGCAGGTTGGCGCCTCGTGTTCAACGACAAACCGAACACGTTCATCACCGCTTCAGACGCGCTGCGCCACAGCAATACCTATTGGTACTCGCTGGGATTCAACGTGAGCGGCAAGGGCGAGATCCAAGACGTGCGTGAAAACTCGTCCGCGTGGAAAGCCGGGCTTTCACCGGGCATGACGGTGATGGCAGTGAACGGTCAGGAGTGGGATCCGGACGCGCTCGAATATGCCGTCAAATCGGCGAAACGCTCCGGCGCGGTTACGCTGATTGCCAACAACAGCGGCGCAGTCGGCAGCTATACGCTGCAGTATCGCGGCGGCCTTCGCTATCCGCATCTGGAACGGATTGCGGGCAAGCCCGATATGCTGGCAAAAATCATGGCGGCGCATTAGCGCCGCCATGACGGTTTCTTAGCCCGAGATCCGGGCGCTGAATTTATACGGCGTGTGCGTCGACTCGTCGACTGCACCGCCGGTAATGACGCCGTTCTCGAGAACGCCGTTGACGTGCAGACGGCCACTGCGGCCGATGTCGAGCCACACGCTATTGCCGTCGCGCCCGCCGGTAACGGGAATGAGCGCCGTCATGTTGTCGGCGGGATGGTAAAAGCCTTGAATGATCCCGTCCGAGCCGATGGTCAATTGCAGCGTACCGGTCCACGGTGCGTCGAGACCGTAAATCGACTGCATGCTTGTTTCATAGGTGGCGTGCACCGGTGCCGCCGCCTGCGTAGTAGCCGCCTGCGAGATGGCGGGAACGCCCGCTAACGACGCCGCGACGATAAAAGCGGCGCCCTGCAACATTTTAGTAATCATGATTCTATTTCTATAAACGAGCGCAAGCACGTGGAAGTTTCATTTCTAGATTCGATCGGCACAGCGCGAGCACCGGCAGTTCCCCGGCGTCGGCGACATCGTCGCTTTTCAGGCGCGATTCTTCCAGGAAACGATAGACGCGGTCACACACAACGCTCCCGCAGACAAAGCCCGCAGGTGCTCGCGGCAAAGAGTGCCTCTTAGCGGCCTGCCCATAAAATCCGCAGACCCCTCGGGCGCGTTACGCTGACAGGGAGAAGAATGTGCCTAAGCAGACCTTTGCTGTAGTCGGCGCCGGAGTTGCCGCGGCCAGCGCCGCCATGACGCTGCGAGAGAGCGGCTTCGACGGTCGCCTCGTCATGATCGGGGCGGAACGCGATTTACCGTATAACCGGCCCACGCTTTCGAAAGAGCGGCTTCGCGGCGAGATCTCCGACGAGCAAACGCTGCTGCATCCGCCCGCCGACTATGAATCGAAGGATATTGAAGTACTGCTCGAGCATCGCGTGCAGCACGTCGGCGTGGCGGAGAATCTCATCACGTTTTCAGACGGCGCGACGCTCGCCTACGATCGCGCGCTGCTCGCCACAGGAGCGCGGGTGCGTAAGCTCGACGCTCCCGGCGGCGATCTCCCGGGCGTTCACTATTTGCGCAGCCTGCGGGATTGCTCGTCGATTGCCGACGTCCTCAAGAAGCGCCCGCGCGTGCTCGTGCTTGGCACGGGATTCATCGGCTGTGAAGTTGCTGCGTCGGCACGCAGCGTCGGCTGCGAAGTGACGCTCGCGGGTCGCGGCGCGCCGCTTGCGCACGTGCTCGGGCCGGAAATCGGCGATATCTACGCGCAATACCATCGCACTGCCGGGGTCACCGTTCGAATCGGAACGTCCGTCGAGCGTTTCGAGGGCGCGGGCCGATTGGAGAGCGCGCGCCTTTCCGACGGAACGCGCGTCGAGTGCGACCTCGCCGTCATCGGCATCGGCGTCGAACCCGCGTTAGACGTTCTGCACGGCGAGCCGATCGAAACGGGCAACGGGGTTCTGGTGAGCGAGTTCGGCCAGTCGAGCGTACCCAGCGTATTTGCGGCCGGCGACGTCGCGCACTCCTGGAATCCGCGTTACGGTACGCGGCTTCGCGTCGAGCATTTCGACAACGCGCAGCGTCAAGCGGTCGTGGTCGCCAAGGCCATGCTCGGTCCGACCGAACCGTACAATCCGATTCCGTCGTTTTGGTCCGATCAGTTCTCTTACGGCCTGCAATACCGCGGGTACGCACCGTCTTGGGATGCGATAATTTACCGCGGCGACACCGCAGGCGGCTCGTTCAGCGCGTTTTACCTCAAGGGCGGCGCGCTCCAGGCCGTCTGCAGTGTCAACCGCTATAAGGAAAACTCCGCAGCCCGGCGCCTCATCGGCAAGCACGTCGATCCGGCAGTCCTCGCGGACGACCATGCGGACCTCAAGGAAGTGCAAGCCTAAGGCGCAGATGCTTTTTTGCTACGGAATTCCGGAGATCGGCGTAGCCGAAGAGCTGTATCCCAGCAGCGGCAAGCCGAAGTTCGACTCAATCAGGCGCAGCACGTTGTAGTGGTTGATGGTTTGAGAATACTTTCCCATCTTCACCCCGGGGCCGCTCATGATCGTCACGATATGATTGGTGCTGCTGTACTCGCCCTCGTCGAACGTCACGATAAGCAAGCCGTTATGCGTGCTGTCGTAGGTTTGAATCGATGGTATGTTGCGCGAAAGCCACGCATCGGCGGTAGCAATGCTGCAATCGTGCATGTCATCGCAAATATTCGGTACGACGAAATTTACGTTTCCGCTCAGAGCGGTTCCCGGGCCGCTGTACAGATGCCCGTACGTGCGATATGCAACGTTTGTAAAATCCGTCCACGGCATGTGCTTTCGCCAGTAGAGATATTTGCTCGTAACTGACGCGGCGGTTCCGTAGCACGGATTTCCGCTCGACGGCCAGTTTTCCGCATAACCCTGAAAACTCAGGCCGTGCGCCTTCAACTCCGTCGAAAGATTTGCGTTGCTGAACGAGAGCGGGCACACATCGCTCGTTACGCCGAGAGTCGAACCGCTGAAGAGCGCGAGATAGTTCGGCTGGCTCGGATGCGTTACCGCATGACTATTCGTGAAGAGCGCGTTTGCGTTTGCCAGTTTATTCGTGTACGGTGCCGCGCTATTGCCGATGATTTGCTCGTACGAATAGTTTTCCATGATGACTACGGTTATATGGCTGTATTTGGCGGCCGTCGTGGTCATCGGGCTGAGTGCCGGCAAGATGCTTGATTGCGTGTTGGCACCGCCGCCCGAGCATGCAGCTAATAGGCTGCAGGCAAGCGCGATGCCGCAGATACGTTTGAACACAATTCTCCCCTAACCCGTCGCGAAGCGCGCGAAGGCTTTTGTGTCAACTTGTAGTGTGTAGACGCGGAACTAGTAGTGTGATTAGTAAGATGCAGCGTGATGTGCGTGCGAACGTCCGCGCGAACGACGGTACGCGCTAAATGCCGTCGGTCCTGTGCTTTTGTATCGCATTTTTACGATCACCTTACACACCCGACCTTGCATCGGCTGCACAGCAGCCAAGCGTGTTTAGACCGTTGCAGGCTCAGCTAGTACCGTGAGCGCGTACCGCCCCGGTCTCACAGCATCGAAGTACACATCGCGAAACCGACTAGACTAAAGTATACTGTTCGCAGAGCCGTCCCCGTACCGAATGGGAGGGATCTGTGCGCTACTCCTCATTGGCAACCGCCCTTACGGCCTGCCTCGTCAGTGCTTCGGTGGTCCCACAAAGCAACGGCGCGGGCCGCGCCGCAGTCGAGTTACCTGGCCCAACATGTGCCGCGCCTCTCGCGAATGGCACGTATAAAGAGCCGCCTGACCTGTATATTTGGAAGTTACCGCCTGCAGTAAACGGCGATCCCGAAGTGATTTTGAGCGTGCACCATGACGGCCCGCGGTTCTGTTACACCTATCGGACGGCTGAGGGAAGCGTCCTCGTAGCTCCAACGCTTCGCGTGCGTCCAGGCGAGCGCTTTGCACTGCGTATCGTGAACGATATCAACGGCCAAAGTGCGGGCGAGACTGTTTCCGCGGATCGATTACCGCCGTGCAAGCCGATGCCGATGCCGGACGTTCCAGCTCTCGCGCATGTCGGCTACTTGCATCACGTGCAATACACGAGATCGATGCAAATGAAACCGGTCGACGCAAACATTCATCTGCACGGTTTTGAAGGGGCCGCCAGCGATGAGAATGTCTTTCTCTCTACACTAAGCACGCCGATGCACGCGTGCGAGTACCATATTGCGATTCCGGCGACGCAACCGGTGGGAACGTATTTCTACCACACGCACGTGCACGGTGCTTCCCAACTCGAAGTGCTTGGAGGGCTTACCGGCGCGTGGATCGTCGATCCGCCGACGCCGCCGCTTGCGAGAACCGACGAACACGTCGTCGTGATCCGCGACCACGGATTCGTCCCTCCAAGCAAACAAGCCGACGCGATCTTCGCTGCAGCAGGCCGCCATCTGGTGATGAAACCGCTGCAGCGCCCGATATCGTACGATCCGTTCAGCCCGCCGGCCGTACCGTCAGATATACCAGTCCAGACCGGGGATATTTCGCTCGACCGCAATGGTTGCGAAGGGTTATTTCCGCCTGTACAACCCACCATCAATGACGTAAGCGCCCCGGCAACCCTCGACGTACCCATCGGCCGGACGCAGTTATTCCGTCTAATCAACTCGTCATTCGGTTACACAAAACTCGTGCGACTGCGCGACGAGAGCGGCCGCAATCTTCCGCTCGCCGTCGTGTCGCGGGATGGTGTCTCTATTGCGGGCGATTCCAGTGCGCCGATGTCGCAGTACGTCGAGACGGGATCACTTCTTTTGCCCGCAGCGGGAAGAGCCGACATCACGATAACGCGCACGTCCGAAGGAACGCTTACGCTCTACGGCGACCATTTCTGTACCGGGGTTTTCAACGCGACCTCAGTAAAAAGCGACCTCCTTACGATACGCTTCACAAAAACACCGCTTGCTCCCGCAACGATCGCCTCGCGAAAAGTCGCCGCAGATACGCGTGCAGCAGCCCTTCTCAGCTACGTTCGCGCGCACAAAAACGCGGTGCGCCGTCGCGCTATAACATTTACCGTCTACGGCGTACCCGGAGCGGGTACGGCGGTCGGTCGAAGAGCCTTCATGATTACCGACACGACGAATCCGGACTTTCAGGAACATCCCTACTGGCCGGTCTTCGGGAACCGCGACGTACCTACAAGCGCGGACGTCATCGTGAAGCAAGGGACGATCGAGGAATGGTACCTTTTCAATGCTACGCTTGAGTCGCATTCATTTCACATCCACCAAATGGCTTTTGCAGAAGAGCACGATCCCTCCGGCGTTCCGGTTATGCTGGACACGATATTTATTCCGCAGGGCAAAGCGTTACCGAATCGCGCTGAACCGGCGTATCCGCTCGTGAAACCGTCGCTCACAAAAGTGATTATGGACTTTCGTCACGTTCCTAAAGGCACGTTTGTCTTCCATTGCCACATTCTCTCTCACGAAGATCTCGGAATGATGGCGATTATCCGCGTGGAGTGAGACTCATGAACTCTTGCACGAGGGCGGCTGCGAGAGCGTCGACACGGCGCGGAACGCGGCTCCGGCGGTGCCTGAACATCCATCGCGGTTCGAGCGAACAATAGAAAGCCGCTCCGTTAAATACGGGCGGTTGAAATTGGGATGACCGGGACTCGAACCCTCAATCCGGAGTCTTGGCTAATCCCGCCCAATACCGAAAACCCCTATTTCGTTGGACTTTCGCGACTGGCACATTCCCGGCTAATGCCGGCACGGATCGGACTTTCCCGACCGGTCCGTTAGAAAGTAGTTAGACAGCACCGTTCCAAATGCGCATAGGGCGAAAATGCACAGCACCGAACTTTATCGCCATGCAGCCGCTTAAGCCCATAGTGATGCGTCATTTTTCCTTTCTCACGGATGAATACGGATATACGGTCGAGCGTACATTCGATGACCAGCATGGGGTTGGAGTTTGGTGGCGCAAGGGGGCCACGACCGTCGTTATTTCCTACGCGCGTTACAGCGCGGAGTTCCACATAGTACTCGCCATTGGGAGCGATCGTAGCGAACGTAAGTTAGACTTATACGAGATACTCGCCAAGAGCGGAGTGAAACTTCCTGTCCACCGGCCGAGAGAGATGGACAAAATCGATGCCGACATGGCGGAGCATGCAGCGTTGTTTCGCGAACACGCGCTGCCCGTGTTGAACGGCGGCCCTAATAGTTTCGAGTGTTAAAGTGTGGCTACCCAAGTCCGCGCTGCAGTATTTGCCAAACCGCGCACTAAAGCCCTACGCCTTACCGAGTCGCTCACTC
This sequence comes from Vulcanimicrobiaceae bacterium, assembly GCA_035279385.1. Taxonomy (GTDB): domain Bacteria; phylum Vulcanimicrobiota; class Vulcanimicrobiia; order Vulcanimicrobiales; family Vulcanimicrobiaceae; genus DATGJX01. The sequence goes on from DATEHZ010000069.1 coordinate 19,484, forward strand.
CCGCGACACCTTTGTTAGATTTCATTGATGTAAGCGGCTAAAAGCCGCTTAACATCGAGACATTTCATGGGATGACCGGGACTCGAACCCCGACGCTCTTTCGAGCAGCAAATTTTCGCACCACTGCAGCTTTCGCTGCCGATCGTTTCGATCGTTTGTTGGTCCGGACTGTGCCTTGGCCGTATGATTTGCATCACGTAGGCCGCGCCCGTCCAGTCTCTACACCTTCGATTCGTTCGTGCTTCCCTCGACTACGCTCGGGGATCGTTCGATACCTCACGATGACGAGAACGCCGCGCTAGCACGAATTAGGATGAGCGGGACTCGAACCCGCACGCCCTTTCGGGCAGCAAATTTTAAGTCTGCTGTGTCTACCGATTCCACCATCATCCCATGGTTGATTACATGCAAAGTTAGCCGGGAAGCGCTGAATTACTGCTGCTCGGGGGACTGCGGGTATACCGATGTGGCATGCTTGAACCGCAAACACCGCAAGAACGGGAACGCCGAGGCGTCCCCGAACACCACCGCCTGCTCTTCGGCAACCGCGTGCTGGATACGCTGCCGCCGAAGGAAGCCGAGCGCCTGGCGCCCGCGATGCGCCGCGTATTTCTGCAGCGCGATCAAGTAGTGGTACGCCCCGGCGAGCCGATAGCCTTCCTGCATTTCCCGATCGACGTCTTCGCGTGGTCGTGGACGGAGACGACCGATACGCAGCGGCCCACTTCGGTGCTCACAGTCGGACAGCGCGGCGTGGTTGAATGGAACCGCGTCCTCGCGACCGACATGGGAAGTACGTGTGCTACGGTCATCTCACCCGGCGCAGCGTGGCGCTTACCGGTCGATATATTCGAACAGCACCAGCCGAACGCGAATTCGCCGCTGCGCAAATTGCTGCTGCGGTTCGCCAATGCTTCGCTGCTGAACGCGGCGTGCCGCCTGGCGTGCAACGCGGAACACAACATCGATCAGCGCCTGGCGCGCTGGCTGCTTTGGGTGTCGGATGAGTGCGGGCGGTTGGAGTTCGCAATCACGCATCAGCAAATCGCGGAGATTGCGGCGATTCGCCGCCCGTCGGTCTCACTCGCGCTCTCGCAGTTCCAGCGTGACGGTCTCGTACGCTCGCAGCACGGCCGCCTGCGCCTTTTGGATCGCGAGCAACTGGAAAAAATCGTCTGCCGCTGCTACTGGATTATTCGAAACAACGCCGACGGAGTATTCAAACGCGAGGGCGGCGCCTAAACGGCGCCGCCCTTGTCCTTTTATTCGCCCCCGCTCATGCCTATGTCGCGGGTCTGCTCGCGTATCGAGGTCGTTGCGGCGTCCTTTCCGGCGGAGATGGTCTCTTTGATCACCTCTCCGCTGCGGCGAACGACTTCGTTTCCGGCTTGGCGCGCTTTGTCTTTCATGTCGTGCGCGATTGGCCCGATGCGTTCGGATTCGAAGCGCGACACCGGCAGCGCAAGCCCGATAAGGAAGCCCACCGCGGCGCCCGCGATCAGCATGCCGATGGGGTTGTCGCTGGGCGACATGTGCTGCATCTGATCTCGCGCGTCCATGAGCCGGTCACGCGCCTGCTGCACGCGCTGACCCATGTTACTCTTCACGTCGTCCATCTTATTCTGCGCAGACTCTTTTGCGCGCTCGACGACATTGGCGTTCTCCGCGACATTGCGAACGTCTTCCGCGACGCGCCGGCGCGCGTCGTCTACTTCGCGGATTTGATCCCGCTCTTGATCCATTCTATGTCCTCCTTCACGCTACGCGTCGTTTCAAGTTCGATCGGCAATGCCGAATTGAGTTTCATCTTGGCTGCGGCAAGCATGGAAATTGCTACGAAGCCCCAGGCCACCGTGATGATGAGCGCGGCAAGCCAGGGCTGAAAAACCAGCGTCAGTACGATAACGGCAAATGCAGTGAACACGCCGAGAAACGCCAGGCCCATCACCGCTGCACCGGCGAGCCAAATCCCCGCCACGGCAAGTTTGCGTCCTTCGGTGGTTAGTTCGCGTTTGAACTGCGCGAGTTCCGCACGCACGAGGTCGCCGAGATCCGCCCCCAAATGCTTGATCGATTCGGCCAGTGATTCGCGTTCGTTCATAACTGATACCCCGTGCTCGCGCCGGTGCCGGACTCCATCCCGCGCGGCTGCGCGTACGAGTCCCGATACGCCGGCTGATCTTCCCAACTGCCGGCGCGCCGTTCATAATCGCCGGTTGCCGTGCGGACTGCACGCGCCAGAGCAAGCCCGCCCATGAAACCCGCTCCGGCCAGCAGCCAGGTGCGGCCGCGTGCGAGGTCCTGCGCATCGTTCCACATCGTCGTCGTGTCGTTGTTGCGCAGATAGCGAGCGACGTGTCCGCCGCGTTCCGCGATCATCTGCACCATGTCGGCTGCCTGCGGCTCGCCGCGATCGCGAAGGATACCACCGATGTCGCGCGCCACATTGGTGTAATGCTCGACGCGGTCCGCCAGTATGCCGGTCCCGCGATCGACGGCCTGATTGATCAAGCCTTGCGAGCGGCGTACGATCTCCCCGGTGTCAAAGCTTACCGCCATGTCATTCCCTTCATTCTTACGGTACGTGCAATAACGTTCTGCCTCGAACTACCATACCCAAACTGCAAAGGACATCAGGGAATCGGCGTGTTTTGATCGTAGATCAGGCGCCACGCGCCGCTCTCTTGAACGAACAAGAAGAGAAGCAGAAATTGCTTGCTGCTTTGCGCCTCACGGTAGGTTACGCGCGTAAGGGCCCACGCGGCGCCTGCTTCTTCTCGCGTCCAGAGTATTTCCGGATCGAACCTCCAGCGATCGTCCATAAACCACTCACGGTGCGCCGCAATAACATTCTCGCGCCCTTCAACGATCCGGCCGTCGCCTCCGGCGAAACGCACGTCGTGAGGGGCGAGCGTTGCGGCGAATCGATCGATGTCGCGCGTTGTTATCGCGTCGAGGTGCTCTTCGAGCGCCTCAAGCAAAGTCGCGGCGGTTCTCATTTCTTTTGATTGGGAAGCGGTCCGCCGCGATGCTGCTCCGACGGCGGCCGGTTCTGATGCGGCGCCATCGGGGCTTCGCGCTCGGTGCCCTTCTCGTCTTGAAGGCGTTCCCGTTCGCTCTTGGGATCGTCGTCTTTTTCGTGGTTATTTCGGTCGTTCATAGCCTCGTTGTTTCCCCGGGCCGCCTGCTGGGGAAACGATACCACCGAATGATCTTCGAAGATCGCGCCGACGCGGGGCGGCGGCTGGCGGCGGGACTGCTCGCCTATGCCGGCGGCCAGGCGCGCGTTCTCGCGCTTGCACGCGGGGGCGTTCCGGTCGGATACGAAGTGGCGCGCGCGTTACAGGCACCGCTCGATGTGTTCGTCGTGCGCAAAATCGGCGCGCCGGGCCGCGAAGAGCTGGCTATCGGCGCTATTGCCTCGGGCGGAGTGCGCGTGCTCAATCCCGATACCATTGCGCTGCTCGGCGTGGACGAGCAAACCATCGAAGCTATCACGCAGCGGGAACTGCGCGAATTGGAGCGCCGCGAAGATGCATATCGCGGGGGCCTTCCCGCCCCGGACGTGCAGGGGAGCACCGTGATTCTCATCGACGACGGTTTGGCGACCGGCGCGAGCATGCAGGCTGCGATCGTTGCGGTGCACAGGCGCAATCCGGCTGCCGTCGTTGTCGCGGTGCCCGTTGCACCGCAAGACACGTGCGTCATGTTGGAGAAGTGCGTGGATGAACTCGTGGTGTTAGCCATGCCGGAACCGTTTCGCGGCGTCGGCATGTGGTACAACGATTTCTCGCAGGTTTCCGATGAAGAGGTGCGCGATCTGCTGCGCGATGCGGCGCGCACCGTGGGCCCGTCATCGTGATCGATCGCGGAATTACTCTGCAGATCGACGGAAAGCGTCTCGGCGCTACGCTGAGCGTTCCGCCCGCAGCCCACGGGCTCGTCATCTTTGCGCACGGCAGCGGAAGCAGCAGGCACAGTCCGCGCAACCGCTTCGTCGCCGCATCGCTCAACGAGGCCGGCATCGCAACCCTGCTGCTCGATTTGCTCACCGACGATGAGGAAGAGATCGATCGCCGTACCGCGACGTTGCGCTTCGACATCGCTTTGCTGGCGCGGCGAATGGACCTTGCGACGGTATGGTCGCGCGAGCAGTCTGAACTGCGTGCATTTCGCATCGGGTATTTCGGCGCCAGTACGGGAGCGGGTGCGGCGCTGCTCGCGGCATCTACTCGCGACGACGTCGACGCGATCGTCTCGCGCGGCGGGCGCCCCGATTTGGCGGGCGACGCACTGCCGGACATAACGGCGCCCACACTGCTCGTCGTGGGCGAACTCGATCCGAAAGTCATCGATTTGAATCGCCGAGCCGCCTCACAATACCAGGCACACTGCGAGATCGCGATCGTGCCCGGCGCAACGCACCTTTTCGAAGAGCCGGGCACCCTGGAGCAAGTGGCGCAGCTCGCGCAGGACTGGTTCGTCCGCTATTTAGCCGCCCCGGCGGCATGAACTACGGCCCCACGTCGCGCACTTCTTTGGCAATGGTCTTTTCAGCCCGTTTCGGGCACGCTTCCCGGCGGCAGCCATGGCAGGAGTGAAGATTCCCGCCGGCGTCGATTCGGCAAGCATCGAGGTTGACGGCCGCAAACTCGGCGTGACGAATTTGAACAAAGTTTTTTGGCCGAGTCTCGGTCTGACCAAGCGCGACTTACTGCAATATTATGCGGACGTCTCTAAGCCGCTGTTGCCGCATCTGCGCGATCGCGCGATGGTTATGAAACGCTATCCCAACGGAGCTGCGGGCGACTTCTTCTTCATGAAGCGCACACCCGCGCCGCATCCGGAATGGCTGCGTACGTGCCGAATCGAGCATCGCTCGGGAAACGTCATCGATTTTCCGATCGTCGGCGATCTCGCCTCGCTGCTGTGGGTCGTCAATCTCGGATGCATCGATCTCAATCAGTGGTATGCCACCTGCGATGACGTCAACCGGCCCGACTACGTGCATTTCGATTTGGATCCCGGCAGCGCTCCGTTCGAGCGCGTACGCGAGGTTGCGCTGCTGGTGCGCGATGGCCTTGCCGCGTTTCAAATGAAGAGCTACGCGAAGACGTCGGGGTCCAAAGGCATTCACGTCTACGTGCCGATCGTTCGCGGCCCGCTGCAGAAAGAGGTGTGGACGTTCGCAAAAGCGTTCGCGCAGGGCATCGCAAAGCACGATCCGCTGCTCGCCACCGCCGAATATAAAAAAGAGAAACGGCCGCCCGGCCGCGTGCTGGTCGATTACAATCAAAACCGCTGGGGAAGCACGCTTGCCAGCGTGTATTCCGCAAGGCCGACCCCATCGGCCACGGTGTCGGCGCCGGTGAGCTGGGATGAAGTGGAGCGCGGAATCGAAATCGAGGATTTTCATCTGCGGAACATGCAGCAGCGCCTCAAAGACGTCGGCGATCTGTGGGCGCCGCTGGCGGCGAAACGCGGGAGGTTCAACCTGGGCGACCTCATGCAGAGCGCGTCGCTTCTTGGGTAACAACAAGCGCCGCATGCTCAAACCGCCGATAGAACCCATGGAAGCAAAAACAGTCGCAAAGATTCCGCGCGGCGATCACTGGCTGTACGAACCGAAGTGGGATGGGTTTCGCTGCATCGCGTTTCGCGAGGGCACCGACCTTGCCATGCAGTCGAAATCCGGCCAGCCGCTCGAGCGGTATTTTCCGGAAATCGTCGATGCGCTGCTTAAACTCAAGGCCGAACGCTTTGTACTCGACGGTGAGATTTTCATCGAGCGCGACGGCAGCCTCGATTTTGACGCGCTGCTGCAGCGCATTCATCCGGCGGCCTCACGTATAAAGCGCCTTTCGGAAGAGACGCCCGCCGCGTACGCGGTGTTCGACATTCTGGACGATGGGAAGCGCGAGTGCGCGGCCGAGCCGCTCGAAGAGCGGCGTGAGGCTTTAGAGGCGTTCGCCGCAAAGCAGTTCGCGAACCGCGGACGCATCGCGCTTTCTCCCGCGACGCGCGATCCCGCGACGGCAGAGCGGTGGCTCGAAGGCGGCATGGCGCATTTCGACGGCGTCATCGCCAAGCGTCTGAATATGCCGTATCGTTTCGGCGAGCGCGACGCCGTCGTGAAGATCAAGCGCGCCTACACTGCGGATTGCGTGGTCGGCGGATTTCGTTTTGCGAAGGACGGAAAGACGATCGCCTCTTTACTGCTCGGACTGTACGACGATGCGGGTTTGCTGCATCTGGTAGGATTCGTCGGAAGCATGAGCACGACGGAGCGTGCGCGCGCCAGAGCGTTGCTGACGCCGATCGTCGGCGAGCCCGGCTTCACCGGCGCACGCCCCGGCGGCGTGAGCCGCTGGGGATCGCGCGAGACGCAGTGGCATCCCGTCAAACCGCAGGTCGTGGTCGAAATACAATTCGATCACGTAACCGGCTCACGCTTCCGCCACGGCGCGAGGTTCCTTCGCTGGCGCCCGGATAAAGATCCGCGCCAGTGTACGATGGAGCAAATGCGTCCTTCGACAGGCTCAGGATGACGAGGGTGGCGACTCAGGATGACGAGGGTGGCGGCTAGGGCCAGGATGTTTCCGTCGATGGGCAGACGAGCATTTCGCGGATCTCGCAGCCGGCTGGTTGGGATAGCGCAAAGACCACCGTTTGTGCCACGTTCTCGGGGCGATTGAGTTTTGCGTCCGCTCCCGGTTTATATTTCTCGTCGCGGCCGTCGAAGAAATGTGTGTGCATACCGCCCGGTATCAGCAGCGTCACGGGAACTTCGCCGGCGAGTTCGGTTGCCAGCGCACGCGTGAAGCCGACGACGCCGAATTTGCTCGCGCAATACGCCGTTGCATCGCTTACCGCCCGCAAACCGAGCGTCGAGGCCACCGTTACGATACGCCCGCGGCTCGGGATCAGGTAGGGGAGCGCGGCGCGAACGATATTTGCCGTACCGATCAGATTGACGCGGATGACTCGCTCCCACGCATCCGCCGAGACGTCGAGAAAGCGTCCGCACGCATCGACGCCGGCATTCGCGACCACGCCCGACAACCCGCCATGCTTCTCCGCAATACCGGAAACGGCTCGGCTCACCGCGCCGCGATCCGAAACGTCGACGACCTGGTGTTCGAGCGCCTCGCTCGGTTCGTTCACATCCAAACCGATTGGACTCCCGCCCGCTCCGCCGATCGCCTTCGCGATAGCAAGGCCCAAGCCCGAGGCCGCGCCCGTCACGATGAACGCGCCATGCAACGCAGGACGCGAGGCCGTGGTCTGCACTTCACCGGTCGTCATAATCATGTGGTTTTCTCCTTCTCTGAGAATCGCCGATCGCGACTGCGCCCGATGCCGCAGTACTGCAGTCCGGCGCGAGTTACGGTCGCGCGGTCCAAACGGTTGCGAAGATCGATCACGTTCGGCGCGTCCAGTTGACGCGCGATGCGCGGCCAATCCAGCCGCGCGTACGAGCGCTCGTCGTTCGCGATGACGAGCGCGGCTGCGCCCGCACACGCTTCGTAGACGCTCGAGCTGTACGTTACGCGCTCGCGTAGTGCCGCGCGCACACGCGGCATCGCATGCGCGTCGTGGACGGCAATGCCGCATCCGGCGGTAAGCAGCGCTTCAACGAGCACGAGCGCCGGAGACTCGCGCAGATCGTCGGTGCCGCCTTTGAACGCCAGCCCCGCAACGGCGACCCGCCGGTCGCACACGTCCCCAACCGCTTCTTCTATTATCTGCATCGCCGCGCCGACTTGCCGCCGATTTACGCTAAGCGCGGCCTCCAGCATGGTTGGTTCGATGGCATGGCGCCGGGCGACGTGTGCGAGTGCGGCAACGTCTTTCGGAAGGCAGGAACCGCCGAATCCGATTCCGGGGTCGAGATACGTGCGCCCGATGCGCGTGTCCGCACCGATGCCTGCAACGACGCCGTCGATGTCGGCATGCACGGCGCCGCAAAGGTTCGCAATTTCGTTGATGAACGAGATTTTCGTTGCGAGAAACGCATTCGCCGCATACTTGATCATCTCGGCGGTGTGCACGTCGACGACGTGTACCGGCGCACCGAGCGGAGCGTAGATCCGACGCAGGACCGCGACCGCATGCTCGTCTTGCGAACCGATGACGATGCGATCGGGGTGGAGGAAATCGGCGATCGCGCTGCCTTCGCGTAAGAATTCCGGGTTCGAAGCGACGGAAAACCGCACATCGCCGGCAGAGCTCGCGTTGACGATTCGCTCCACCATGTCCGCCGTTTCGACCGGTACCGTGGATTTGTTCACCACGATGAGCGATCCGTTTGCGCAAGCGGCTACTTCTCGCGCGGCTTGGCGCACGTACGTGAGATCGGCCTCGCCCGTAGGACCGTTCGGCGTCCCTACGGCAATAAACGCGATCTCCGCGCCTTCGAGCGCGCGCGCGGCGTTGCCGGTGAAGCTGAGGCGCCCTTCGGCTTGCTGTGCGGATACCAGCTGCGAGAGCCCGGGTTCATAAAATTGCACGTCGCCGCGTTGCAGTGCACGCATCTTCGTCGCATCGGTATCGTAGCAGCGCACGGTGTTCCGCAGATGGGCCAGGCAGGCTGCTGTCACCAAGCCAACATAGCCGCAACCAAACACCGCGACCTTGTACATGCAACGCTTCTTACCATGAAGAGCTCCCTTTTAACCTAAGCGTTTAAGTTTTGTCTTCTCGGAAAGAATAACGCGCACACTGGGAGCGCGCTGCAGAATGATCGTACTCGGAATAAACAGCGTTTTTCACGATACTTCCGCTTCGCTCGTCGTTGATGGCGCGATCGTTGCTGCAGCCGAAGAAGAGCGTTTTAACAGGCGTAAGCACGGCAAATCGTGCGTACCATTTAGCACCTGGGAACTACCGGTAAACAGCGCTCGCTGGTGCATGCAGCGTGCCGGCATTCACGCAGCCGACGTCGATGTTGTCGCATGCTCGTACGACCCGTCGCTTGCCTTTCCGCAGGACGCCGACCTAACCGCGCGCGAGTGGGAAGGTTTGCGCACGCTCTACGTGCGGCGGCTTCCACAATTTCTTGCCACCGAGTTTCCCGGAATCGAGCAAGCACGCGTGGAGTTCGTGCCCCATCATGTCGCGCACGCGGCATCGGCGTATTTGGCGGCGCCATGGCGCGAGAGCGCGGTGCTCGTGGCCGACGGTCGCGGCGAGCGCTCGTCGTACTTCGGCGGCTACGCACGGGACGGGCGGCTGCAGATGCTCGCAGCGCAGGCGCTGCCGCATTCGCTCGGACTGCTGTATGAAGAACTCACCATGCATCTGGGCTTTCTGCGATCGTCCGACGAGTATAAGGTAATGGGCCTGGCCGGATATGGCAGCCCGCGCTTTCTGGACGACATGCGTCGCGCGATCGCCGTGCGCGAAGACGGCGGCTTTACCGTGCAGCCAATCGACTTCTCGCGCTACGCGCCGCGCCGGTCCGAAGACGGAGAATTTGAAGGCTCGCATGCGGACCTTGCGGCGAGCGTGCAAGCGCGCTTGGAAGAGGTACTGCTCGATCTCGCGCGCTGGCTTCACGCACGCACGGGCGCGCGATATTTAACGATGGCGGGCGGCGTCGCCCTCAACTGCGTAGCAAACGCTCGCATTGCGCGCGAAGGTCCCTTTGAGGATGTCTGGGTGCAGCCGGCAGCGGGCGATGCCGGCACCTCGCTTGGCGCGGCGCTTTTCACGGCGCAAAAACATGGCGATACGGTGCAGCCGATGACGACCGCTGCGCTGGGACGCGAATGGAGCGACGAGGAGATCGCGCGCCGGCTGGACGTCGCGCACGTCGAGTACGAGCGGCCCGGCGATATAGGCGCGGCCGTCGCGCAGATTCTCGCGGACGACGGCGTCGTCGGCTGGTTCCAAGGACGCAGCGAGTTCGGTCCGCGCGCACTCGGTCATCGCAGCCTGCTGGCAAATCCGAAGTATCCGCGAAATTTGGAACGCTTGAACAACATCAAAGGCCGCGAGCAATTTCGTCCCGTCGCGCCGATGGTACTGGAGAATCGCGCGGCCGACATTTTCGAGGGGCATCTGCCCAGCCCGTACATGCTTTTCACGCATCGCGTGCGCCCCCGTTGGCGCGACGCAATCGCTGCAGCGGTGCACGTCGACGGCACCGCACGCGTGCAAACGGTAAACGCGCACGAAGAACCGCTCGTCGCGCACATGCTGCGCGAGTTCGAGCGGCTTACGGATACGCCGGTCGTCATCAACACCAGTTTTAACACTGCGGGGCGGCCGATGGTCGACGATCCGCGGGACGCACTCGAGTGCTTCGGTTCGGCACCGGTGGACGCGCTCGCGATCGGACCGTTCTTACTGCGGCGTTCCGGCGTGTTCGCACCCGCCGTTCGAGAGGCTCGGGACGACAAGGGGGTGCGCAGTGCGGTATGACCTCGTCATACCGACGATAGGCCGTCCCTCGCTGCTCGAGTTGCTGCAATCGCTCGAGCGCTGTGAGGGGCCATTGCCGCAGCGCATCTTTATCGTCGACGATCGCCGCGATGCATCGGTGCCGCTCGTTTTTGACGGCATCGACACCTCGCTCGCGCGGCGCATCAGCGTGCTGCGCGGCAAGGCCGCGGGTCCGGCCGCGGCGCGCAACACGGGATGGCGCGCGTCCGATGCCGAGTGGATCGCCTTTCTCGACGACGACGTCATCGTGCGCGATCGTTGGCTGCAGATGCTCGTGCGCGACATCGAGATATTGCAGGCGGAGCAAGCCGGTTCGCAAGGTCGAGTGCACGTGCCGCTTCCGCACGATCGCCCGGCGACCGATTGGGAGCGCAACGTGGCCGGGTTGGCGTCGTCTGCGTGGATCACCGCGGACATGGTCTACCGGCGCAGCGTCCTGCGCGCATTGAACGGTTTCGACGAGCGCTTTAAGCGCGCATACCGCGAGGATGCCGATTTCGCGCTTCGCGTGTTCGCGCACGGATACCGCATCGCGCGCGGTTCGCGCGAAATCGATCATCCCGTGCGTCCCGCCGATCCGTGGATCAGCGTGCGCTTGCAGGCGGGAAACGCAGACGACGTGTTGATGTCGGCGCTGCACGGCAAGGATTGGCGGGGACGCGCCGGCGCTCCGCGCGGACGCTGGCCGTATCACCTCGCGACCGTTGCTTGTTTTGCCGGCTGGGCCGCGCTCACAGGCGAGTTCGCATGGCGGCGCCTCAAACCGGGTCCGCGCACCCCGCGCGAACTGCGGACGATCGTGTTGACGAGCGCCGTCATTCCATTCGCAGCCGTCTATCATCGAACGCGCGCGCTGCTCACGCTTCGCTCGCGCTTGCGCGAGGCGCACGAATGATCCGCGCCGTGCTTTTCGATCGCGACGGCACGCTCATCGCCGACGGCGAAGGCTCGCTCACCCTCATGCCCGGCGCCGTCACGGCGATCTCGCGTCTTCGCGAGCGCGGCATTCGCATCGCCGTGATAACGAATCAGCCGCGGCCCGGCACGGATCTGCGCGCTCGCAGAGCGATGCACGGATTGCATCACCGCATCGAAACGCGAATCGGCTCGGTCGACGGCTGGTTCGTCTGTACGCACGCGCCCGATGAAGGCTGTTCGTGCCGCAAACCGCAGCCCGGTTTGATCTTTGAAGCGGCCCGCGCGCTGGGAGTCGCCCCAAACGAGTGCGCCGTCATCGGCGACATCGAAGGCGACATGGAAGCTGCACGGCGCGCCGGTGCGCAAGGGATACTTGTTCCTACTCCCGTTACTCGCGTCGAGGAAGTCGCCCGCGCGCGCGTCGTCTGCCGCGATTTGCTCGAAGCCGTGGAGCGCGTTCTCGCTCAGGCGGCTGCATGAAACGCGTACTCGCGGCGCGCCAGGACAACAACGGCGACGTGCTGCTGGCGGGGCCCGCCGTGCGCGCCGTTGCTTCGCGAGCACGCGTTACGATGCTGTGCGGCGAGCGCGGCGCGGCTGCGGCACAGATGCTTCCCGGCGTTGAAGCGGTTATCGTTCGCGAAGCGCAGTGGATCGACGCGCAACCGGGTGCCGTGACTCGAGAACCGGCGATGGAGTTCGTGGACGAGATTGCAACTCGCGGCTTCGATGAAGCCATCGTCTTTACGTCGTTTCATCAGAGCCCGCTGCCGCTTGCGCTGCTGCTGCGCATGGCCGGTATTAGAAGGATAGGCGCGATCAGCGTGGACTATCCCGGCTCGCTGCTGGACGTGCGCCACACCGTGGACGAGGAGATTCACGAGGTACAGCGCGCACTCTCGCTCGCGCGCGCAATGGGCTATCGCCTGCCCAAAGGCGACGACGGCTCGCTGCAAATGCGCGGCGTGCCCGAGGTGCCGCTGCCGTTTTCGAATTACGTCATCGTGCATCCGGGGGCGACCGTTCCCGCGCGCGCCTGGATTCCGGAGCGAAACGCCGACCTCGCAGCGCGGCTATGCGATCGCGGCTACAACGTCGTCGTTACCGGTTCCACGGCAGAATGCGAACTGACCGCATACGTTTGTGCCGCTGACTCGCGAACGCTCGATCTCGGCGGTAAAACGACGTTCGCGCAGTACGCGGCGATCGTCCGCGGCGCTTGCGCGGTCATCAGCGGCAATACTGCGGCCGTGCACGTGGCGTCCGCCGTACAAACGCCGGTAGTCGAGATCTTTCCGCCGACGATCCCCGCCGCGCGCTTCCACCCGTGGATGGTGCCGTACGAACTGCTCGGCGATCAAGAAATCGCGTGCAAAGGCTGCCGGGCACGCGTTTGTCCCTTCGGGACGCAGCCGTGTCTGAGTTGCGTAACCGTGGAAGACGTCGTGGCTGCGCTCGAACGCCTCGTCCCGCTGGAGGCCTACGCCTGATGCGCGTCTTCGGTTGGCACGTGCACGGATCGTGGATGACCGCATTCGTGCAGGGCTCGCATGACTACTTCGTTCCCGTGCTGCCTGATCGCGGACCCGACGGCCGCGGTCGCGCGCAAACGTGGGAATGGCCCGAACGCGTCGTGGAAATCGCGCCGGGCGATCTCTCGGCCGTAAAACCGGACGTGATCATTCTTCAGCGCCCGCACGAATACGAACTCGCACGCGAGTGGCTGCGCCTGGTTCCGGGGGTCGACGTCCCCGCGATCTACCTCGAGCACAACGCGCCGCAAGGGCAAATCAACGCGATGCGGCACCCCAGCGCTGCGTGGCCCGGCGTGCACGTCGTTCACGTCACCCATTTCAACGATCTGTTCTGGGATTGCGGCGACCGCCGCACGCGGGTCATCGAGCACGGCGTCGTCGATCCCGGTTACCGCTACACGGGCGAGGTTGCCTCGTGCGCGGTCGTTATCAACGATCCCCAGCGGCGCGCGCGTGTCACCGGTACGGATCTGCTGGCCCGTTTTGAAAAGCGCGTTCCAATCGAACTTTTCGGCATGGGCGCCGGCGCGAGCGGAGGATTCGAGAACCTTCCGCAGCGGGAACTGCACGGCGAACTCGCACGGCGGCGCGTCTATCTGCATCCAATCCGCTGGACGTCGCTCGGACTCTCACTCATCGAGGCAATGCATTTGGGCATGCCTATCGTTGCTCTGGCCACGACCGAGGTTCCCGAAGCCGTACGCAGCGGCACGGGCATCATCTCCACCAACGTGCGCGCGCTGATCGACTCGCTAGAACAGCTGCTCGCGAATCCCGATCGCTGCAAAGAGCTCGGCCGCAACGCTCGCGCCTACGCGCGCGAACGCTACGGTTTGGAACGATTTCTCGCAGATTGGGACGCTCTTCTCGAGGAAATCGTATGTTAAAAGTTGCGATGGTTTCCGAGCACGCAAGCCCGCTTGCGGTTCTCGGCGGCGTTGATGCCGGCGGACAAAACGTTCACGTCGCCGCGCTCGCGGAAGCGATGACGCATCAGGGTGCGGAAGTCACGGTGTACACCCGCCGCGACGATCCCTCGCTTCCGGAGCGCGTCCAGTTTGCTTCGGGTGTGACGGTAGAACACGTCGACGCGGGGCCGGCGCAGAGTATCGAAAAAGATCATCTTCTGCCGCACATGGGCGCGTTCGCCGAGTATCTCTCGAAGCGCTGGAGCGACGATCGGCCGGACGTGGTGCACGCGCATTTTTGGATGTCGGGGAAAGCCGCGCTCGATGCGGGCTTGCCGCTCGGCATTCCGGTCGTGCAGACGTTTCACGCGCTCGGCATCGAGAAACGCCGCCATCAAGGCTCCAAAGATACGAGTCCGCGCTCGCGTCTGGACGAAGAATGCCGCATCGCGCGCGACTGCCAACGCATCGTGGCCACGGCGACGGCGGAAGCGTTCGAACTCGTGCGCATGGGGGCGGACAAAGCGAAGATCGCCGTCGTTCCGTGCGGTGTGGATCTGCGAATGTTCCAACCGCTTGGAGCCGCCGAACCGCGCGAGCCGCAGCGTAAGCGCATCGTCTGTCTGAGCCGTCTGGTCGAGCGTAAAGGCACTGCCGACGTCATCAACGCGCTCACGGTACTGCCCGACGTCGAACTCGTTATCGCAGGCGGCCCCGAAGCTGCGGAACTTGCGAGCGATCCGGAAGCGCAGCGGCTGATGCAGATTGCAGCCGATCTGGGCGTTACGGACCGCGTCGCGTTCCGCGGACGCGTCGAACGGGCGCAGGTGCCGTGTCTTCTGCGCTCGGCGGACGCGGTCGTCTGCTATCCGTGGTACGAGCCGTTCGGCATCGTTCCGCTCGAAGCGATGGCGTGCGGCGTACCGGTCGTCGTCGCGCAGGTCGGCGGACTGGTCGACAGCGTCGTAGACGGCGTCACCGGCGTGCACGTCCCTCCGCGATCGCCCATCGCGCTTGCTCAGGCTATTCGCGAGCTGCTCGCAGACGAAAAGCGCTGCGTGCAGCTGGCGCTCAACGGAACGCGTCGCGCGAATCGCCGCTACGGCTGGGCGCGTATCGCGAGCGATACGCTCGCCGTGTACAACGACGTCATCATCGAACGGGTATTCGCACAGCGAGCATCATGAGAACGACGTCACGCCCCACGCTGCTGGTTCTGCGTGCGCTGGGCCTGGGCGACCTGCTCACCGGCGTGCCGGCGATTCGCGCGATCGCGCGCGCGTTTCCGGAGCACTATCGCGTGCTTGCAGCACCGCTGTATTTGGCACCGCTCGTGCGGCTGTGCGGCGGCATCGACGAAGTCGTCGAGGCCGAGCCGCTCGTGCCGCTGAGCGAAGATCTTGCAAACGTCGACGTCGCCGTCAATCTGCACGGGCGCGGTCCGCAAAGTCACGAGGTGCTGCTTCGTACGCGCCCGCGGCGCCTGGTTGCGTTCGAACACGCGGACATATCGCAGACGCGCGGATTTCCGCAGTGGCGTCCCGACGAACACGAGATCGACCGCTGGTGCCGGCTGCTGCGCGAAAGCGGCATTCCGGCCGACGCGAACGATCTCGAACTGACAGCACCGCGCGGCGACGCGCGCGCGCGTGGAGCGATCGCCGTACATCCGGGTGCCGCCAGCGAGTCCCGCCGCTGGCCGGCGGATCGTTGGGTCGACCTGTGTGCGCGCCTCGTGCGTAAAGGACATCGCGTCGTCATGACGGGATCGGCAGCGGAATTCCGGCGCTGCCGCTTCATCGCTAAAGCAGCCCATCTTCCGGTTTCATGCGTGCTCGCCGGGACGACGGATTTGGAAGATTTGGCGTGCATCGTCGCGTCGTCGCGAGCCATCGTCTGCGGCGACACCGGTATGGCGCATATTGCGACCGCACTGCGCACGCCGTCCGTCGTGCTGTTCGGTCCGACGTCGCCGCGCTATTGGGGACCACCGTCGGGCCGCCCGTACCATCGCGTGATCTGGCGCGGAATTTTGGGCGATCCGCATGCGCCGTACGTCGATCCCGGACTCGCGTCGATCACGGTCGACGAAGTTCTCGGTGAGTTGAACGATCTGTTGCACTTGGCGCGCGCCGGGTAAACGGGGTGTATGCCGACACCACGCAAAACCAAAACGAAGAAATCGTCGAGCCGGACGATGGCACAGCGCGCCGGTTCGGCCGACATGGTACTCCCGGGACGGCGCGGCAAAGCGCGAGGTTCCCGCACGATCGACGACACGAATGAGGAAGTATTCGGCGTCTTGCTTTCGGAGCGCCGCCGCTTAGGCGAAGCGATCCCGATCGTCCCCGAAGAGAAAACCAAAACTACGCAAAGCGTTGCGAAACGGCGCCGAACGTGAGTACGTACGGCGTCGACCGCTACGCGGGCGCTCGCGGCGAGATTGCGATCCGGCTCGATGCACCCCAGGCGAACCGCCTGCTGCTTGCGCTCGAGCGGCTCGATCAGGAAGGCGGATTGAATCCGTCGCTTGCGCAGTTGCGCGAAACGCTCAAAGAAGCATTGGTTGCTAAATCGTCCGGCGACACCGACAGCGCGCCGAGCACGGAATAGCAGCGTTTTTCCTGCCCGGACTGCGGGTAACCGTCAGTAAGAAATGGAGGTTACAGTGGCAACAGCACAGCGCACCACCGATCACAACGAGATCCGGCGCTGGGTCGAGAGCCGCGGAGGTCATCCCGCGATTGCTCGGGGAACCGGCGGCGTATTACGCATCGACTTCGGCGAGCCGGAAGCAAGTTTGGAACAGGTCGACTGGGATCGCTTCTTTGAGATCTTCGACCGCAGCAACGTTGCGTTCTTGTACGATCCCAAAGGCTATATGGTCAAATTCGTCGAGGAATCCGGCGCACAAGCCGCCCCGCGCAACGGCCGCCGTAAGAGCAGCTCGCGCAAAAAGAGCACGGGCGGACGCAAAAAGAGCTCGGCTTCGCGCAAGAAGAGCACGAGTTCGCGCAAGAAGAGCACCGGCGGGCGCAAGAAGAGCACAAGCTCACGCAAGAAGAGCACGACTTCACGCAAGAAGAGCACCGGTTCGCGTAAGAAGAGCACCGGCGGACGCAAGAAAGCGACTCGCGGTCGCAAGAAGAGTTCCGGCCGCAAGTACGGCAAGAAAGCCGGTCGCAAAGTCGAGCGTGCGATGCACGAGATGAAGCACGGCGAGCTCAAATCCGGACGCAGCGGCAAAAAGGTGAAGAGCCGCAAACAGGCGATCGCCATCGGGCTCTCCGAAGCGCGCCGCGGCGGCGCCAAAGTTCCGCCGAATCCCAACCGGCGCAAATCGTCCCGCCGCAAACGCGGATAGAGGTTACTCGTGAACGAATCAGGCGGCGCGCCGCGCGTACGCGCGAGCGATCTCGACAGTACCACGATGCCGATCCTCGATGCCCGCCGGCATCCGGGGAAAGAGCAGATTCGCGGCGCGCTGCGCTATGACGAGCGGGCGCTCCTCACGGAAGAGCGCCTGACCCTGCCGCTGCCGCACGAAGGCCGTATCGTCGTGTACGCGGATTCCGAAGAAGACGCCCAAGAAGTCGCGGCACGGCTGCGCGAGCAAGGGTATGCCGACGCGGCCGTTCTCGAGGGCGGTTTCGAAGCGTATCGTCAGGCGGGTTTGCCGACCGAAGAGATCACGCAAGAGCAGCCGATCCCCGGCCACGAAGGCACCGGCATCCCGCGCGGCTAGAAGTTCAGTCGCTCAGTCGGGGCGGCGAGATCTGCAGGAGGTTCAGCACGTGCGAGAGGCGCGTGGCATAGCTCTCTTGCCCGCTGCGCAGCAGCTCGTCGCGCATCTGGCGTAATTCGTCCACGGCCCGGCTGACGTTGGGTTTGTTCATCTCGCGGAACATTTCGCGAGCGCGATTGAAGCGGGTTTCCTCGTCGTCCTGCGGCGCGCGGCGTTCGAAGGAAGGCAACTCGTCTGAATGGCCGAGCACGATGTCGCCGACGATTTCGATGATTGCGTCGGCATGGACGCGCGCGTTCGTCGCGGCTAAATCGACGTACCGCTCTTCGCGATCGCGGGCCGAAATGGCGACCAAGTTTGCCTCGACGCAGAGTTCGATGAGCCCGCCCACAAGCGGCACGGCTTCGGACGCGGCTTCCAAATATGCCTCGTAGACCTCGTCTTCGTCCTCGTCCGTGGCATCCAGGTAGTCGTTCCAGGCGCGGCGCGCGTCGAGAACCGCGCGGTAAACGTCTTCAGCCATACGCGGTCCTTCTTCTACGTGGGGGCGGCGCACTACTCGCGCCGGTTCGGGAACGACGCAAACGCGCGATGCCGCGCGCACAACGGGGAGGTTATTGGGCACGGCATCGAGCAGGGTTTGCGTTTCCTTGCAGCATCACGTTCGATGCTCGCCATTATCGAGTCGTGATATTGCAATGCAATCATACCCCGTGCGTGCCGGGACCAAGCACGAATGTCCGCAGGGAAACGAATTACGAGCGTTCGGCGGGATGGCGTAAGAGATAGCCGAGCAGCACGTCGCTTGTGGAAACGAGCAGCATATCGCCGGCCGTATTGTGCCGCAGCACGGGATGAATGACCAGTAGGCCGCCGAGCAAAATGTCGGCACGCTGAGGGTTCATGCCGGGCAGACGCTTTCGTTCTTCCAGCGGCATTGCGGCTAGGCGGGTGATCCACGCCGCGACATCGTCGCGCTCGAGCGCGGCGTAGGAAAAGCGCTCGCGCGTTCCGCGTACGAGCGAGACCGTCGTCGTCGCGCTGCCTCCGACCAGAACCAGACGGTCCACGGGCCGCAACTCCAACGCAGGCTGCAGGGCACGCTCGGCGTACGCGGACGCGCGCTCGAGCTCGTCGCCGCTCACCGCGCCGCGCGTGCCGGCAAGCTCCGCAAACCTCTCCGTCAGGCGGACCGCTCCGATCTCGCATGAGACGACGTGCTCGCACGCACCCTTCGTGCCGACGGCATATTCGGAGCTGCCTCCGCCGACGTCCAGGACGCCGAAGCGCTCGTGCGGTGGCGCCTGTACGCCACTCAGTGCGCCGGCGAACGAAGACGCCGCCTCTTCTTCGCCCGAAATAATCTCCACGCCGCATCCGGTCAGCGCGCGCACGCGCCGATCAAATTCGTCTTCGTTGTCCGCCCGGCGCAAAGCGCTCGTGGCAATGATTCCAAACCGCGGCGTATGCTCGCGAATGGCTGCGGCATGTTCGGCAATCGCATCCAGTGTGCGCTGCATGGCGACTTCGTCCAAATGTCCGCGTTCGCGCAGACCCTCTCCTATCCGCGTGCCGGTGGAACGATGCAGGAGCGTCACGGGGATTTCGGCGTCGAACTGCGCAACGATCGCACGCGTCGAGTTCGTGCCGATGGAAATCAGCGCGCGAAGGTTCAACGGTCGGTGGCGTGCCGCGATTCAAAGAGCGCCGCGCGGCGCTTCTTACGCAGAAAATGCCGCTCGTGCGCGGGCGGCAGTTCGGGATTCTCCCACTCCTGCGTCGATTTCAAATAATTCGCGATCTGCGTTTCGAGCTGCTCGTCGCGCAGCTGCGGGGCGAGCAGCACCAGCGCGTGCCGTCCGGAACCCTGCAGAACGAACTCCATCGGTTTGCGCGACAGCACCGCGCGATCGTAATACCCGCGATGCTTCTCGACGTCGGCCGCCGGGGCGCTCGCGAGCCGTCCGTCGTCCAGACGAACCGTTGCGCCGTACGCGTTGAGGTTGATGACGATGCCGCGCTCGAACTCGCTCATTGCGCCGGGTCGTGCGCGGTCTTCACGTAGATGATCGCTTCGTTCGGGCGGACCATGTGCAGGCGATCGTGAATCTCGGGGACCGCACCTTCCGGATCGAGCAGTCTGCGCATCTCGTGCTCTTCCTCACGCTTACGTTCCCGCAACGTCGCAACGTCTTGCTGCACCGACGAAAGCGAGTGGGCCATCGCGATGTTCTCGTTGACGATGCGTGCGAATTGAATGGAAACGAGCGTGAAGACGACGACGGCGACTGCACCGAAAAGCAGGCGGCTGAAGAGACGGAGAACTCCGGCTGCTCCCCCGCGCCGTTGCTTCATGACTGGTTAAGCGACCCCATACGCCGATACTTCAAATATCGAGCCTCACGCAGACGGTCGGCTGGCAGAGAACCAAGCTGGTCCAGCGCCGACTTAACAGCTTTCAGCACGCGCGCGATGGTTCCCCCTGCGTCGCGGTGCGCGCCGCCGAGCGGCTCGGGCACGATCTCGTCGACGATCCCGAAGCCTTTGAGATCTTGCGCGGTCAATTTGAGGTGCGCCGCCGCTTCGTCGGCTTTGCTCGCATCGCTCCACAAGATCGCCGCGCAGCCCTCGGGGCTCGCAACGGAATAATAACTGTGCTCGAGCATGATGATGCGATCGGCGATCGAGAGCGCCAGCGCGCCGCCGCTGCCGCCTTCGCCGATAACGGTCGCGACGATCGGGACCGGTGCGAGGCTGAACTCGTACAGGCACGCGGCAATCGCTTCGGATTGCGCGCGCTCCTCCGAACCAATGCCCGGATCGGCACCCTTCGTGTCGACGAAGGTGACGATCGGCAGACCCATGCGTCCGGCGAGTTTGGCCAAACGCTGCACCTTGCGATACCCCTCGGGCGCGGGCATACCGAAATTGCGCTTGAGATTTTCCTTCGTATCGCGTCCGCGCTGCTCGCCGATCACCATCACGGCGCTTCCGTCGAGCGTCGCCAGACCGCCGATGATCGCGTGGTCGTCGCGGAAGTGCCGATCGCCGTGCAGTTCGTCGAATGTCGAAAACTGCGAGATGTAGTCCGCCGCGGTCGGACGATTCGGATGCCGCGCCATGTGGACTTTTTCCCACGGCGTCATCGACCCGAAGATCTCACGCTGAATCTGCGCGTACTTCTCTTCGAGCGCGCGGATTTCGGCCGACATGTCTACCGGCTGCTGCGCGTTTGCCTGTCGCAGTTCTTCGATGCGCTTCTCGAGTTCGAGCAGGCCCTTCTCACGCTCCACGATGACGTTCACGATGCGGCCGACGCCCCGCTCACCGCGGCGTGCGCGCGCTGTTTTCCGCGGGCCGCATAGTCGAGCAGACGCGTGAGGGTCGATTTCATGTTGTGGCGGTCGACCACCATGTCGATATGGCCCTTCTCCAGTAAGAATTCCGCGGTTTGAAACTGGTCCGGCAACTTCTGACGGATCGTTTGTTCGATGACGCGGCGCCCGGCGAATCCGATCATCGCTTTCGGTTCGGCGATGATAATGTCGGACTGAAATGCGAACGAGGCCGAAACGCCGCCCGTCGTCGGATCGGTGAGCACCGTCACGAAAAAGTTTCCGTCTTCCATGAAGTGCGCGACGGCCGCGGTGGTTTTGGCCATCTGCATGAGCGCGAGCATGCCTTCTTCCATGCGCGCGCCGCCGCTGGCGGTGAAGACGATGCACGGTACTTTACGCGAGCGCGCGCCTTCGAGCAGCATCGTGATGCGTTCGCCGACGACCGTGCCCATCGTGCCGCCGCGAAAATGAAAATCCATCACGCCGAGCGCGACGTCGAAGCCGCCGATCTTGCCGAAACCGCAGACCACGCCCTCACTGAGCTGCGATTTCTCGCGATCGGCCGCGAGCTTTGCGGCGTAGCTCTTTTTGTCGGTCCAATTGAGCGGATCGCCGGGAAGCACGTCCATGCCGATCTCGGTGAAGTCCGCATCGACCAGCGTATTGATGCGATCGAACGCCGACATCCGGAAATGGTGACTGCACTTGGGGCATACCCACAAGTTCGCCGCGAGATCGCGGCGATACAGCACTTCCGAACACTTCGGGCATTTGGTCCAGAGCGCCGCTTCTTCGGTTTCTTCCGGTTTGCTGCGGCGGTGGCGCAGCCAGTCGGGCATCGGCATTACGCTTCGCTCTCCGCTTTTTGCGCTTTCGGGAAGATGCGCGCCGCATAGAGTTTGCGCAGCTGCTTGAGGTAGTTGAAGATCTCTTTCTGATTCATCTTCGACTGGCCCACGACGCGATCGGTGAACACGTACGGCACTTCGAGCGCTTTGCCGTAATGCGCCTTCGCGATCACTTCCAAACCGATCTTGAAACCGATCGGATCGAGTTCCACGCCTTCGAGCGCTTCGCGTTTGACCAAGAAGTAGCCGCTCGTGATGTCTTTGATCGGGGTGAGCGGCTGCGCGAGCATGCACGCGACTTTCGAGGTGATGATGCGCTTAGTGGGCCAGTTCGTGATCCCGCCGCCCTTCACGTACCGGCTGCCGACCGCAAGACCGTAACCGCTTTCGAGCGCGTGCACCATCTGCGGCAGAATATTGATGTCGTGGCTGAAGTCCGCATCCATCGCGCCGAGCGCTTGCGAATCCGCGCGCGCGAACTTCCAGCCGTCGATAACGCCGCTGGAAAGCCCGAGCTTGCCGGGACGATGCAGGCAGCGCACGGGCAGCTCCGTGGAGAGCCGGTCTACGATCGCTCCCGTACCGTCGGGAGAATTGTCGTCGACGACGACGAGCTCGCCGTCGAGCGAGTGCCCCGCGAACACGTCGTTCAGCGCGCGAAGCAGCCGTTCGATGCCGCCGGCTTCGTTATAGGTCGGGATGACGATAGAAAAGGGAAGCGCCATAGTCAATTCGCGTTAGTACGTCGGCCCGCAGACCGCGTCCTACGCTTCCCTGCGCCGCAAGCGTTTATCGCGGTACATCGCGGCATCGGCGACCTGGAGCAGACGCTGCAGATCGTCTCCTTCTTTTGGAAAGAGACCGATCCCGATGCTGGCGCCGACGGTAACGCCGCCGCCGGTCGAGAGTGCGATGGGTTTATCGAGGAAGCGGGAA
>DATEHZ010000070.1:0-6722 GCA_035279385.1 Vulcanimicrobiaceae bacterium
CGGCACGTCGGCGGGCGCTGCTGCTGCGGGGGCTGCGGCTGCGGGCGCGGGCTCGGGAGCCGGCGGTTCGGCCGGCGCGGGCGCCTGCGCGGAGAGTGCGGCACGGGCTTCTTCGACTTGCTTCCACACCGCCGCTTCGAATGCGGCGAGCTGCTCTTCGCTCACGTCCGCTTCTTCTTGAGCAGCGGCTTCTTCGAACGATACCTCGGCAGCGGGCGTGCCTTCGATGACGTTCGACGTCTGCTCGTAGATCGCGACGAACGAGTCGACGCGCCCGCTGTAGTCCGCGAGTCCCGCCGGCGTCTCTTTTCCTCCGACGGCGGCCTCGATCAGATCCGTGAGAAAATCGCGTCCGCCGAATAGGATGTCGACGCAGCTCTCCGAGAGCGGCATGCGCTCTTTGCGCAGCAGATCGCACAGATTCTCGAGCCGGTGCGCGAGGTTCTGCACGTCGGAGAATTGCAGCATACCCGAGCTGCCTTTAATGGTATGCAGCGCGCGGAACAACGAGTTGACGAGTTCCCCGTCGGGGCGGCCGCCGCCGACGAAATCTTCGAGCTGCAGCAGATCGGCGTCGATTTGCTGCAATAGTTCTTCGGCCTCGTCTCTAAAGTACGAGACAAATTCGGATCGGTCGAAGAGATCGTCGGACATCGCGGCGGGCGCGGTTACTCCACGCCGAAGACGGCGAGCAGCGGTCCGAGGGAACCGGTTTCCGGGATCAGGATGAACTGGCCGGAGACTTCCTTTTCCTTGTCGAGGAACGCGCTCTCGATTAGGAACACGTCTTGGTCGGGCAGGATCGACATCAGCGTGCGGAACGCGGCTTGAATCGTGCCGTACGAGAGCGTCGGGACCGACGGGAGCACGTTCTGGCCGGTGAGATTGTTGATCGCCGAGAGATACGAGCCGGCGATGATGTTGCCGATCTCTTTGAGCGTCGAGTCCGCGATCGAGTCGAAGACCTGGATATCACCGATGACGCGTTTGAGGAACGTTCCGACGAAGTCGACGGCCTGCTCGCGATCGAAGAGCACGACGATCTGTCCGGGCGCTTCGCCGCGGATGTACATGTGCAGCGCCGCGACCATGCGGTTCTCGTGACCCACGCGCGATGCGAGATCGCGGAACTTGATCACGTCGATGCGCGGCTCGCTCAGGTTGATCTTCGTGTTGAGCAGCTGCGAGAGTGCCGTCGCGGCGTGGCCGGCGCCGATGTTGCCGACTTCCTTGAGCGCGTCTTTCTGCAGATCGTTCAGCTTCAAACTTTGTGCGCTCATTGCAGCACCTTGTTGATGGTTTCCAGGATCTTCGGCGGCTGGAAAGGCTTGGTGATGAACGACTTCGCACCGGCCTGAATCGCCTCCACGACGAGAGCCTGCTGGCCCATCGACGTGCACATGATGATCTTGGCGTTGGGGTCGTGGCTGATGATCTGGCGGACCGCGGTGATGCCGTCCATCTCCGGCATGACCATGTCCATGGTAACAAGATCCGGGGTCAACGCCTTGTACTTGTCGACCGCTTCAACGCCGTTTTGCGCCTCGCCGACTACGTCGAATCCGTTCTTGCTGAGAATCCCTTTGATCATCATCCGCATGACGACGGCGTCGTCGACGATGAGGACCCGCTTGCTCATTCCTTGCTCCTACAGGCCATATTGGTACTTACACCCCATCGGCCGAAAAGGGGGTTTTTGTTAGCCTTTTTTGCGTTAGGCCAGGCCGCGGCTGCGCAGTTCCGCCGTGCGGCGGTTGATGAAGTCCAAAATCGCGCGGTCCTCGACCGGCGTGAGGCCGTGGAAGCGCAGTCCGTGCGAGAATTTGCCGGACGTGGGCACCTGCTCGGCGCGCATCACTTCGCCCAGAACCGTGAGCGGCGCGGCGCTCGCGTTCAAACTCATCTTCACTTCGACCGTCTGCCCGACTTTGCACAGCCGGTCGGTAATGATGGCGCAGCCGCCGCGGCTGATGTCCCGGATGCTTCCGCGCATATACTCGCCCACGCCGATGCCGCCCGGCGCCATGCGCCACTGCCCGCTGAGCAGCGTGTCGAGCCGGACGCTCGAGCGTTTCTGATGGCCGCCGCCGCCCAGCGCTTCGATCCGCTCGGGCAGATCGAACGAGGTCATGCCGTCGTGCGTCTCGCCGACCGTCGCCGCAAAGCGGAACCGGCCCATCGCATTTTGATACACGAACACGGCGCGCTCGCCTTTGCGCCCCACGACGTCGCCCAGCACGATGCGCTCCGGTCCAACCTCTTCCACTGAGACGGAACGCACGCCGCGGCCGCTGACGGTCACGTCGACAAACGCGTGCAGCTGCGGCAATTTCTCCTCGGGTACGCCTTTCTTGGCGCCCCGAAAAAGCGACTTAAAGATCACGGTCTAGACGTCTCCATTACATCCGATTCGTCCGTGGTCGAGATCTGACCGATGGACTCTACTCGCAGACCCGGCGCGATCTCGGAGTACGAGAGCACGACGAGCTGTGGTGCAGCCCGCTCCGTCAAACGCTTGAGCGCCAAACGAACCGAGGGCGAACAGAGCACGATCGGGTGTAAGCCCGAGTTTTGTGCCGCCGTCATCTGCTTGGTGAGCGAGCTGTAGATCTTCGCTACGGTATTCGGATCGAGGAGCGCATATGCATCCTCGCCGCGGCGAACCGCTTCGCCGAGCAGCGATTCCAAGCGTGGATCGACCGTAATGACCGAGAGCAGACCGTCTTCCGCATACTCGGCGCAGATATGGCGGGCCATCGCCGCACGCACGCGCTCGGTCAGGAAGTCGACGTCCTTGCTCACGCGCGCCGCGTCCGCGAGGCTCTCGAGGATCAGCAGCAGGTTGCGGATCGGAATGCGCTCGCGGAGCAGATTCTGCAGCACGCGCTGAATCTCGCCGACCGTGAGCAGATTGGGAACGAGTTCTTCCACGACGACCGGGTAGTGCGTCTTGACGTTGTCGAGCAGCGCGGAGGTCTCCTGACGTCCGAGCAGGTCCGGCGCGTGGCTTTTGATGATTTCGGTCAAGTGCGTCGCAATGACGCTGGTTGGATCGATGACGGTGTATCCCGCCATCTCGGCTTCGCCTCGCGCGGCATCCGAGATCCAGAGCGCCGGCAGATTGAACGCCGGTTCGGTGGTGGCGATGCCCTCGATCGGCTGCGTCGCCGTTCCCGGATTCATCGCGAGCAAACGGCTCACCATGACTTCCGCACTCGCCACTTCCAACCCGTAGATCTTCACGTTGTACGTGCTGGGCTTGAGCTGCAGGTTGTCGCGCACGCGAATCGGCGGCACGATGATGCCGAGATCGCGCGCGGCGTGACGGCGGATCAGCGTGATGCGCTCGAGCAAATCGCCGCCTTGCGTCGTATCGACGAGCGGGATGAGCCCGAAGCCGATCTCCAGTTCCATCGGATCGTACGAGAGCAGCGGCACCACCGATTCCGCGGGCTTGATGGCCTGCGGCGCAGATCCCGCCGCCCCGGCGATCGCCGCGGCTTGCGCCGCCGAGGGCAGTTGCCCCAGGCGCTGATCGCGCGGTTTGTTGCGCGTGCGCAGGTAATAGATGAAGAGCAGCGCCGAGAGCGGCAGCATGAACCAGCGCACGAGCCCCGCAAAGCCGAAGAGCGCGGTCATGATCGCGGCGATCAGCAGCGCCGTGGGCTGTCCGCTGAGCTGCTTGGTGAGATCCGCGCCGAAGTCCGACTCCGATGCGGCGCGCGTCACGATGATGCCGGTTGCGGTCGATATCAGCAGCGCCGGAACCTGCGTGACGATGCCTTCACCGACGGTCAGCAGCGTGAAGTGCTGCAGCGACTGCAGCAGCGACATGTGCTCCTGCGCGACGCCGACGACGAAGCCGCCGACCGTATTGATTGCAACGATGATGAGCGCGGCGATCGCGTCGCCGCGAACGAACTTGCTGGCGCCGTCCATCGCGCCGTAGAAGTCGGCAGAGCGCTGAATGTCCTTACGCCGCTGGCGCGCTTCGGCTTCCGTAATCAGGCCGGCGTTGAGATCCGCGTCGATGGCGAGCTGCTTGCCGGGCATCGCGTCGAGCGTGAAGCGCGCAGCGACCTCGGCGACGCGTCCCGCACCGTTCGTGATGACGACGAACTGAATGACGATGAGAATCAGGAAGATGACGAAGCCGACGGCGTAATTGCCGCCGACGACGATGTTCCCGAAGAAGTTGATGACCTCGCCGGCGTAGCCGTGCAGCAGGATCGAACGCGTCGCCGTGACGTTGAGCGAGAGACGGAAGAGCGTGACGATGAGCAGCAGGGTTGGGAACACGCTGAACTGCAGCGCGTTCTCTGCGTAAAGCGCGACGCCGATGATCAGCAGCGCGATGCCGATGTTGATCGAGAGAAAGAAGTCCAGCAGCACCGGCGGGATCGGTACGATCATCAAAATGACGAGCATGACCGACGCGCCCGCGACCCAAATGGGCGCCGTCGCGCCGAGGCGCGCCAAGACGCCTCCGCTTTGCTGCTGCGCCTGCGGTGCGGCCGCCACTACGCGATCGTCTTCCGTTTAAGCTTGTAGACGAACGCGATCACCTGCGCGACGCCGGCGTAGAGGTTGGGCGGGATCGACTGATCCAGTTCGACCTTTGCGTACAGCGTGCGCGCGAGCGGCGGGTTCTCCATAATCGGCACACCGTGTTCTTGGGCGATCTCGCGAATCCGTTTCGCGATCAGATCCGCGCCTTTTGCCGTCACCACGGGTGCCTCCATCTTCAGTTCGTCCCACTCGAGCGCAATGGCGAAGTGCGTCGGGTTGGTCACCACGACCGTCGCCTTTGGAACGGCGGCCATCATGCGCCGGCGCGCAAACTCGCGCTGACGGCGTTTCATGGCGCCTTTGGCTTCCGGGTTTCCTTCGGACTGGCGGTACTCGTCCTTGACCTCTTGTTTGGTCATCTTCAGACTCTCTTCGTACTGCCATTTCTCGTACGCGAAGTCGAGCAGGCCGACGAGGACCAGCAGAAATCCGAATTTCCAGCCGATGGAGAACATCAAATCGCCCACCAGGGCGATTGCATTTTTCGGCGGCAGCTGACCGAGCATCATGAGCGTATTCACGTTGCCCGCGACGCTCGTATAAATGATGACGAGCACCGCCCCCAGCTTGACGACCTGCTTGCCCAGATTCACCAGCACCGTCTTGGAGAACAGCCGCTGGAAGCCCGAGAGCGGATTGATCTTATTGAAGCTCGGCGTGATGGGCGTGAATGAGAGCACGACGCCGGTTTGCAGGAGGTTCACGCCGATGCCGGCGATCAGCGCCGCGGCAAAAAGCGCCGCCATGAGCAGGGCCATGCCGCCAAAGCCGCGCGCGAAGAGCATCCAAACGGAGGCGACCGTGAAGTCCTGATGCTCGTGGATGCGCCACAGTATCTCTTTGACGGTCGTCGCCAGGCCCGCGAGCGCGGCCGGCATCGTGGCGTGCAGCACAAAAACGCCGGCAAGAAAGACTGCTGCACCGGCGAGATCGGGACTCTTGGCAACTTGGCCGCGGCCTCGCGCCTCTTCGCGGCGCTTCGGTGTGGCCTTTTCAGTTTGCTCGGGTCTAGCCACCTAGAGGTATCATCGGCCACGCCGCTTGCACTCAACAGTACGAGCGCAGAGGTTTTACGGGAGGGCGACGAATAGGCCCGGGGTCTAGCCCCCCACCCGGGCATCAGCTCATCACAGGAGACTACATGCGTCGTTCTGCGGGCCTGGCGGCCTCGTTGTTTGTCACAGCTCTGGCCTTGGCGGGCTGCGGTCACCGCACCGTCATCGGGAGCGGCCCTCTTCCCACCCCGACGCCGGTTGTCGCATCGGTCACCAACGAGTTCGCGCTCCCGACGGCGGGCAGCAAGCCCAGCGGCATCGTCAGCGCTCGCGACGGGTTCCTGTATTTCACCGAACTGGGCGCCGGGAACATCGGGCAGATTACGACCGGCGGCTCGGTCAAAGAGTTCAGCATCGCAACGGGCGGCGGCACGACCGGCAACTTCGGCGTCTTCATCACGCAGGGCCCCGACGGAAATCTCTGGTTCACCGAACAGGGCGCCAAGCCGGGCATCGCCGTGATGGCGCTCACCGGCAACAAAGTCACGGAGTATCCGATCGCGGGCAGCGCGCCGGCGTTCATCACCTCCGGCCCGGTGCAGAACACGCTGGTCTTCACGGATCCGGGGCACAACGCGGTCGGCCAGATCACGACGACCGGCACCTTCTCGGAGACGACGATTCCCACCGCGAACGCGAACCCGCTCGGCATCGCAATTTTGAACGGCGACGTGAACCACGCGTACTTCACCGAGCACGACGCCTCGAAGATCGGCGTCTTCGACGCGGCTGCGAATACGATTACCGAGATTCCGACGCTCACGCCGAACGCCGGGCCGACGATGATCGTGCAAGGACCCGACGGCGCGCTCTGGTTCACCGAAAACAACGTGGCCAAGCTCGGACGGCTCACGGCGAGCGGCGTCATGACGGAGTTCGCGCTCTCGCCCGCAACCAGCGCGGGCGCTCTGGTCGTCGGTCTCGACAACAAGTTCTACTTCGGTGACGCCGCGCAGAATAAAATCGGCATCTACGATGCGATCGCGAAAGCCGTCACGGAGTTTGCGATTCCGACGCCAAGCGCGCTTCCGGTCGACATGATCCTCGGCCCCGACGGCCGCATCTACTTCACGGAAGAAACCGCGAACAAGATCGGGC
>DATEHZ010000071.1:0-20148 GCA_035279385.1 Vulcanimicrobiaceae bacterium
CGATCGGCACCAAAGCGGCAATCGACGCGCTCAAAGAGATCGGCTACGCAATCGCTCCATCACCGTGGCGCTTCGGCCACGGCGCAGAAATCGCCGCAACCCGCGGTACGCGCGCGATTACGGTGATCGCGTCCTTTCACCCCAGCCGCCAGAACACGAACACCGGCAAACTCACTGCAAAGATGTTCGACGCCATCTTCACAAGAGCGAACGCGCTGCTACGGTAGTTTTGCAAGAAACAAAAGCCGCGGTCGTAACCGCGGCTTTTGCTTTACCGCCTATGAGACCCGTTGTGGGCCCCATCTTCGATGGGGGGCGCGGAGGCTAGGCCGAAGCGCCGCTTCTAATGAAAATGCGTGATGCGACCGCATGAGTCGACGGCTTTGTCGGGGACCATCATTCCGCCCGAACCCGGTTTGAAACTCAAGATCTGCAGCGGCGGCGCGTTTGACGCCTCGGGTCCGTACCGCGCCTCGACGGCTTTGAGCACGTCGTGATCTTTCTCGGTGTTGTGCGAGCTCTGCGCGAGCAGATACTGCTGCACGGCACCGTTCTTTGCGAACACGACGCGATAGACGACGCCGCCGCTGGCAAACGTCGTTTCGCTGCAGGAACGAGGCTGCGCGGCTGCGCCGCTGACGTGCGCGAAGGCGAAAAGCAGTATGCCGGCGATAAGCGCGCACGCGCCGGCCAGGATCACGCGAAGTCGATGCATCTCTACGCTTTCTATCGGCCGTTCCGCCGCCGGCCGTTACGGCAGCGCGATCGCGAGCGGCGCGTTGCCCAATTCGACGATGCTGCGCTCGCGCGGGTTCTCGATCGGAATCTTAACGCATGCGTTGTCGCCGAGCAGCACGGCGTAGAGCGTCTTCCCCTCGGGCGAGAGTGCAACGGAAGCCGGATTGAGCCCGGCGCGGATCGTGTGCACGCGAACGCCGCTGCGCACGTCGAGCACGCTCACGGTGTCGGAGCCGGAGTCGGCAACGTAGAGCAGCGCTCCGTCCGGGCTGAGTGCCATGCCCTGCGGCTGCACGCCCGCGGGTATCTCGCGGCCGGCCGTCCGGGATCCGAGGTGGATCGGCGTAACGCTGTTGCCGGCTTGATTGCCGACGTACGCGGTGCGTCCGTCGCGCGAGAGAATGATGCTGCCGGGCTTTGCGCCGACACCGATCGGCGCGAGCGCCGCTGCGCTGCGTACGTCGACCGGCGTGACGGTGTTGTCGTTCTGATTCACGACGTACACCGTGGCGCTATCGCCCGAAATCGCAAGTTGCTGCGGCGCGCGTCCGACGGCGATCGGTTTTTCGGCACGCAGCGTAGCGAGATCGATCGCTTGAATCGTATTGTCGCCGTAGTTGGAGACCCACGCCGTTTTGCCGTCCGGCGCAATGCGAAGCGTTGCCGGAATCTTTCCGGTCTTCACGGTCGCGATGACGGTATTCGTCGCGGTATCGATGACGCTGACGTCGTTGCTGCCTTGATTCGGCACGTAGAGGCGGCTGCCGCCGGCGCCGAGCGCAGCGTCGCCGGGATTCTTGCCCACGGCGATCGTCGCTGCGACCGCACCGGTTTGCGGATCGAACGCCGTCACGTCGTTATCGCTGTAGTTGGGAACGTACGCAAGCGGTACGCGCGCGCCGGCGGGCGCGACGATCGCCGCCAGGTGCAGCGGTTCGAGCAGCGCGCCGCCGCGCGTCTCGCCCGAGATCGTAATCGGGTACGCGTGCGGTGAAAGCGTAGAACTCGCGGTAATCGTCAGACTGATGTGCGAGGCCTCGGAAAAGGTTCCGCGTGACGGCGTAACCGTCAATCCGTTCGGTGCGCCGGCGTGCCACGCGATCGCTTCACCGTCGCCGCCTTTGACGGCAAGCGCAACCGTCACGCCGGCGGCGGGTGCGAGCCGAATCGCGCTTGCCGGATCTTCGAACCGCGCCGTAGTCGAGTGCGGAAACTGCGGCAGGCTCGCGCGATACGAAAGCGGCGCGTCGCCGCGCGCGGTTCCCCACTGCGAGGGTGACGACGCGAGTGCGACCTCGAGCGTCAACGTACCGGAGCCGGGCAGCGGCGTCCACGTTCGCGTCGAGGCGGCGCCGTTCACGCGCACGCTTTGCACGTACGCCGCATCCGCGGAGGCTTGCGGCGCGCGCACGTCGATATCGACGCCATGCGGCTGTGCGATCTGCACACGCGCGAACATCGGCGCACCGATGTCGAACGCCCGCACCGACGGATTGACGGGATACAGACCTATCGCGCACCAGACGTACCACGCGCTCATCGTGCCCAGGTCGTCGTTGCCCGGAATCCCCTCCGGCGAATCGGCGTAGAGCTGCTCGAGCGCGTCGCGAATCACGCGCTGCGCTTTCCAGGGCGTGCCGGCGTTCAGGTAGATCCATGGAACGCCCAAACTCGGCTCGTTGCCGAGCCATGCATACGGGTGATCCTGCCCGGCGTTGATTTTCGTGAAAAAGCGATCGAGTGCGGCAATCGTCGCGCTGCGTCCGCCCATGCCGTAGATCAGACTTTGCGCGTCGTACGGCACCATCCACGTGTACTGCGCGGCATTGCCCTCTTGAAAGCCGCTTTGCCCGTTCTCGGTGACGGGGGTATTCTCGAACGCGCCGGCGCTCCCGCGGGGCGCAATCGCACCGACGCTCGTATCGAAGAGGTTGCGCCATCGCTGCGAGCGCCCCATGAAGGCGCGATACACGCGCCGCTCGCCGATCGCGCGCGCGAATTGCGCGACGGAAAAATCGTCCTGCGCGTACTCAAGCGTGAGCGATGCACCGTTGCGCACCGGCGAGACGTTGGTCGTGTGCGTATTTGCGACGTAGCCGAGCCGTTCGTACTCGTTTAAACCGGGCCGCGGCCGGTACCAGCCTTGCCCGGGCGGAGAGTGCGCATCCGTCGCGTTCTTCACCATCGCGGCCAAGGCGCCGCGCAGGTCGAAGTCGCGCGCGCCGAACGCATACGCGCCGGCGATGACCGGATCGGCGGAGTCGCCGCCCATGACGCCGGTATAGCCGTTCACGAGCGACCACTTCGGCAGCCAGCCGCCTTGATGTGCCGCGTCGACGAGCGACTGCATCATGTCGCTCGTTTCCTGCGGAGCCAGCAGTGCCAGCAGCGGAATCTGCGTGCGGTAAATATCCCATCCCGAAAAGGTCGCGTACTCGGCGTGCCCGCGGCGCACGCGGTGGACCGCGCCGTCGAAACCGCGATACCGCCCGTCGATATCGCTGTACAGATTCGGATGGAGCAGCACGTGATACAACGCCGTGTAGAACGTCCGCTGTTCTGCCGCCGTACCGCCGGTTACGCTTGCGCGCTGCAGATACGATTGCCATGCGGCTTGCGATGCCGCATGCATCTGGTCGAACGTTTCATTTGCCGCGCTGTGCAGATTCGCGCGCGCGCCGTCGATGCTCACCCACGACACGGCGGCGCGAACGTTCACCACGGGATCGTGCGTCGTGTCGAACTGAGCGTACGCCGCGGCGTTCGGGCCGGCTGCGCTCCAGACGCCGCTGCGGTTCATCGGCCGATCGAATTGCAGCACGAAATACACGGTGTACGTATCCGGCATGCCGCAAAAGCTGCCGCTCGCAGCGGAGCCGTCGATTTCGGTGGGTGAGGCGACGCGCACGCTCGCGTCGCTCACGCCGGCTTGATTTGAAGCGGGATTGACGAGCACGTTCGCTTGCGCGTTGCCCGGAAAGGTAAGGCGCGCGATGCCGCTGCGCGCGGCAGCAGTCAGTTCCACGCGTATCGCCGGCTCTCCAATCGTCACCGCGTAATAGCCGGGCGATGCGCTCTCGGTCGCGTGCGAGAACGGCTGTTTGACGTCCGCAGGCGGCGCCGGAGTGCCGACCGTGGGCAGAATCGCGGCGTCGCCGAAAACCGAACAGCCCGGCCCGCTCAGGTGGGTCAGGCTGAATCCGGTAATTGCACGGTCTGTATAGTCGTAGCCGCCGCCCGCGGGCTGCGAAGGCGTATCCGGACTCCACTGGATCATGCCCAGCGGCGCGTCGGCGCCGGGAAACGTGTCGATGGGTCCGCCGATCTTCGTTCCCGACGTGCCGACAAACGGATCGACGAGCGTCAATACGGACGCAAGCAGCAGCGCGATCATGCGCTATTGTTGCGGTATTTTTATCCCCAAATCCCGCACGAGGCGTTCGGGCACTTCCGAGGGCGCATCCATCATCACGTCGCGTGCCAGTTGATTCTTCGGAAACGCGATGACGTCGCGAATATTCGTTTCACCGGCCGCGAGCATCACGATGCGATCGATGCCGAGCGCCATGCCGCCGTGTGGCGGCGCGCCGTAATCGAGCGCGCGGACGAAGAATCCGAAACGGTCCTCAATCTGTTCTTGGCTCATGCCCAGCATCGTGAAGATGCGCCGCTGAAATTCGGGCTTGTGAATGCGGATCGAGCCGCTGCCCAGTTCGTAGCCGTTGAGCACCATGTCGTAGTGCTGCGCGCGCATCTTGAGCGGTTCGCTGTCGATCAGATCCCATTGCCCGGGTCCGGGCGCGGTGAACGGATGGTGCGCGGGCGCGGGTTCTCCGGTCTCTTCGTCGATCTCGAAGAGCGGAAAATCGGTGACCCATGCAAAGGCGAACTGCGCCGGATCGCGCAGGCCGCAGCGATCCCCGACCTCCAGACGCATCTTGCCGGCTACGCCGAGCGCGGCCTCGCGCGTGTCGGCGAACAGCAGCATCGCATCGCCGGTCTGCGCGCCGGTTCGCTCGCGCAGTGCGGAGATCGCGCGTTCGTCGATGAACTTTGCCGCAGAACTCTTCGTGCCGTCCTGCGCAAGCGAGATCCACACCATACCTTTGGCACCGTGCTGCTTCGCCAGCTCCGTCAGGGCGTCGAAGTCGCGGCGCGAAAGCGCCGCACCGCCGGGATAGCGCAGCGCCACGATCGCGCCGTTCGAATCGATGACCGACTTGAACACCACGAACTCCGTGCCGGCGAACACGTCGTTGCACGGCTGCAACTCCAGGCCAAAGCGCAGATCGGGTTTGTCGCTGCCGAAGCGCTCCATGACATCCGCATGCGAGTAGCGCGGAAACGCGGGAAGATCGACGCCGAGCACGCGCTTCCACACCAAACGCATACACGACTCCATGAGTTCGAGCACGTCGTCCTGCGTCGCGAACGACATCTCGACGTCGACTTGCGTGAACTCCGGCTGGCGATCGGCGCGCAGATCTTCGTCGCGCATGCAGCGCGCGATCTGCATGTACCGGCCGAAGCCGGAGATCATCAGAATCTGTTTGAGCAGCTGCGGCGACTGCGGCAGCGCGTAAAACGAGCCGTGCTGCAGGCGGCTGGGCACGAGATAATCGCGCGCGCCTTCGGGCGTCGATTTGATGAGCATCGGCGTCTCGATCTCGAGAAATCCGCGCTCGTCGAAATAGTCGCGCATCGCTTTGACGATCTTGTGACGCATCGCGATGTTGCGCTGCAGCCGCGGACGGCGCAGATCGAGATAGCGATACTCCAGACGCAGGTTCTCGTCCACGTCGTCGTCGCTGTTGACCGGAAACGGCGGTACGAGCGAACGATTCAGGACTTCGAGTTCGTCGACGCCGACTTCGACCTCGCCGGTGCCGAGTTTCGGATTCTCCGTGCCGGCGGGCCGATGCCGTACGGTGCCGCGCACGCGGATGACGTCCTCGTGGCGCAAATGCTCCGCCTCTTTGAACGACTCGTGCCCCGGATCGAAGACGATCTGCGTAATGCCGTCGCGGTCGCGCAAATCCACGAAGATGAGCCCGCCGTGATCGCGGCGGCGGTTCACCCAGCCGCTCAGTTCGGCGGTCGCGTCGACGTCTTCGGCGCGCAGCGCGCCGCAGGAGCGTTTGTTCACCAGGCTGCTAGTCATGATCTTTCTCTGCGAGTGCGGTCTTGATTCCGGAAACGTAATAATACTGTTGAATGAGGCCGCGCGCAAACTTCGACTCGCCGGCGCGGCGGTCGAAGTACCCGAGCAGCCACGGCAGCTTGGTAAGCGCCGAGTGCAGGCCCAGCGAAACCGGGGTCATTCCCAGGTTCGCCATCACGGCGAAATCGGGATGTTTGCGGTAGAAGCGCACGGTCGAGCGCCCGGCCAGCTTCATCTTTTCGACTTGCCCTTCGTGCGGTACGTCTTGGCAGTGATAATTCACCGCCTGCGGTTCGTACAGAATGCGCAGCCCCGCTTTTTGCAGGCGATAGCCGAGTTCCAAATCCTCGTGGCCGTAGCCGGTAAAACTTTCGTCGAAGCAGCCGGCGCGAAGCAAATCATCACGGCGCACCGATGCATTGCCCGTGAGAAAATACAGCCAACTCAGATTCTTGCGCGAGGGCGGATGCAGCGATCCGCGCTGTGCCGGATGGTCGCGTTTGTATTCGTAGTCCGCGATCGAGGTGACTTGCACTTCCCATCCGACGACCGCGATGCGCTGCTGCGCTCGATGATGAGCTAGGTGCGCCCCGAGCAGATCCGGATCGGCGATGATGTCGGAGTCGTTGAAGAGCACGACCTCGCCTTGCGCTTGCGCGATGCCGGCATTGCGCGCCATCGCGCGTCCGGTGTACGCACCGGGCAAATGCCGGACATTCGGGTGCTCCGCGCTCACCTGCGCGAGATAGTCCGCCGTACCGTCATTCGAGTTCGAATCGCACACGAGCAGCTCGTACGCATCGCGAGGCGTGCGCTGTTCGAGAAGCGAGGGAATGACGTGTCGCAGCGTGTCAAGCCGGTTGTACGTCGGAATGACGACGGAAAGTTCAAGCATTAGGAGCCTGTCGGATTGTGGCCATTTTTGGATTTGAGTCGCATGTCGTCCGAAGACTAGGCGCGAGGACGGACGCAATGCCTTGGCATTGTGACCGCCGCAGCAACGACGTTTTCGGCCGAAAGGCGGCCCGAAGCCGAAAATGCGCCATAACTCGGCAGGCTCCTAGATGAGTCGAGCGATGGCCTCGAGGATCTCCCCGCGAAATCGTTCGAGCGATTCGGGTGATTCGTCGCCCGGCTTTTGAACCTGCACGTGCGGAACGCCGTATGGTGCCCATTCCTGCGAGTTCAGCCGGAAGTATCGGTGTTCGAAAGCAACCACCGTTGGCCTGCGCACGGCGCTTGCGACATGCGTCGCACCGGTGTCGACCGTCACGACGACGCGCGCCCGTTCGAGCACGGCGGCCCAACGGTAAAACGGCAGGCCCCCCAGCAACACGTCGGCCAGGCGCGATTCCGCAATGGCTTTCACGTACTGCTCGCATTCGGGAGCGTACGTCACGACGAGCGGCACGCCGAAGCGCCGCATCTGCTTCATGAGCGCGAGCGTGGATTCCAGCGTGCTGCCCTCGCAAAACCAGCGAAGGCCCAAGTGCAGGATGATGGGATCCTGCGGCAGGTACGCGCCCGCCGCGCGATCCTCGTCGGTCAGCGGCAGACACAGGCGGTCCACGCGCTTGGTTGCTCCCGCCAGCGCGACGAGATCGAGGAGCTGATTGACCTCGTGCCGCACGTGCCGGTGCGGATTGCGCTCGGATAGACTGGGATCGGCTTCCGAAATCATCAGCCGGTTTACGTACAAACGCGCCGTGAGGCGCGCGACATAGCGGCGCACGTACGTGTAACCGACGCGCACGCGGGCGCGCGTTCCGCCCGCAACCGCGAGATCGACGATGCGCGGCGCGAGCGCGATCGCGATATCGGTTTCCCCGCGAAAGCGCGCCCCGAATGCCTGCGGTTTGACCGCGCCCGGAAGATTCACGATCTCGTCGACGTCCGTGTTGCGCTCCACGACGACAGCGTTGTACGGACTGCACACCATGGTGATGTGCGCGTGCGGATAAGATGCGCGCACGGTCGCAATCGCCGGCGTCGAGAGTACGAGATCGCCGATACGGTCGGTGCGGATCAGCACGATCCGCATCAGGCGCCGCTCGCCTTCGCGCGTTCCAATTCTTCGAAATACGCGGCGTTTGCCAGCATGCGCGCCGCGCGCGCCTCGCGCGCGTTCAAGGGCCGGTCGCTCGACAGATCGCCCAGCACCGTGCGGTAGCGCCGCGCCATGTCGATGCCGCGCATCCATTTGTGCAGCAGGCGCTGCACCGGCGTATCGCCGGTCGCGAGCGCGGTGCGCCAATGCGGATGCAAATGTTCGAGCTGCACGGCCGTTCGCGCTTGGGCCTGCGCCTGCCGGATCATCTTCTCCACGCCGTTCGCACGCGGGTGCGGTTTGTAATGGTACGCCAGGGCGTGCTTGTTGAAGACCGCCTTCACGCCGGCAAAGCGCAGGCGCAAGCCGACGTCGATGTCTTCCCAGCCATACTCGGCGAACGTTTCGTTGAAGCCGCCGATCGCACGAATCGTCGCGAGCGGAACCGAAACGTTGGTCGTCCAGAAGTAATTGCCGCTGTAGTTGGTAACGCTCCACACCGGCGGCGGGAGATCGTCGAAGCTCTCGACGTTGATCGCGCCGCCGCGCACGATAGCGAGCGGATGCGCCTCGTGCGAGCGCAGATGCTCCTGCACGAAATTCGGAAGCGGCAGCACGTCGTCGTCGATGAAGATGATGCGCTCGCCGCGCGCAGCGGCGATGCCGGCGTTGCGCCCTTTCGCCAGACCCGAATTCTGCTGCTCGATCACCGTGAACGCACACGTCGCACGTTCGCGAGCGCGCGCGATGACCCGCGGCGTTTCGTCCGTAGAGCCGTCGTTGACCAGTACCACCTCGTACGCGCCCGCGTCAACGGTCTGCTCGAAGCACGCGTCCAGCACACGCTCCAGCAGCGTCGCGCGGTTATACGTACAAAGCTGAATCGTGGCCCTCATTTGAAACCTCGCTCCGTTACGACGGAGAGACGTGCTCCTTGCAAATCTCTCATCCGCTGGCGCGGTTTCGACTACGGGCCACCTAAGGCTTTTTGGGGGTCTGATCGGGTGCAGCCGGCATGGCCTCGATGCGGACCGGCGGGAAGCCGACGACGTCGTACGTTCCCGATGCGACCGATATGCCCGCGGCTTTGAAGCCGCGCAGGATGTCGCGGAACATCGCGTCCTTGATTTCGCGGATGCCCCGGTCCGGCACGATGAAGCGCAGCGCGAGATCGACCCAGTTGTCGGTCATTTCGTAAAAGACGCGCGGCTCGACGCTGGGCGGGTTGAGATCGTACACATGTTCCAGATGCCGGCGCGCCTGCTCGGTCATCTGCGCGACCGGCAGCGTGTGCTTGCGCGCCACGTCGAGCAGAATCTGCTCCGCCTGCTCGTAGTCGTCGTCGTAGCCGACGCCGATGTGAATCTCTTCCCACAAAAACGGAAAGTCGCGCGAATAGTTGTAGACCGGCTGATCGAAGATGACGCCGTTGGTCACGATGACGATGCGGCCCGTGTATTGCCGCGCCATCACCCACATCGCCGGATCCGTTTCGCTTTCGACCGAGGGAGGCTGCCCCATTTCCAGCACCGTGGTCTGAAAGAAATCGAGCGCGATAACTTCGCCGCGAACGCCGCCGATGATGATCCGATCGCCGATGCTGAACGTCTTTCCGCGCAAAATCACGACGTAGCCGGCTATCGCGATGATGAATTTCTGCAGCGCGAACGCGACGCCGGCGCCGATTAGCCCGCCCACCGTCGCCAGATGCGCGTTCGGCCCGACCCAAATCGAGATCAGTGCGACGATGAAAAACGCGGCCGTCAGCAGATTGATCGCCTGGTGGCTCCAAAAGCGGAATCGCTCCGCCCACGAAAATCGGCGAACGACGCGCACGAGATAATGCAGTGCGTACCTCGCGATAACGACGAACGCAATCAGCGCCAGCGTCAGGACGGCTTTCTCGGCGTTGGTGTGATTGACGCCCACGAGCGTCACGTGGTACAGGTGCACGAAAGCGTGATTCCCCGCTCTGCGCCGCTTTAGCGCAGAATCTAGCGGGCGCTCAGCAGGGACCGTGCGGCGGCGAGAATGCGGGGAACATCGAGATTCGCGATGCACGCGTAGTCGGGGCAGGTTTCTTTGCGTTCGCCCGGGCGGCAGGGGTAGGTCGCACGGACGATCGCAGTGCGCGCACCGATCGGCGCCCAGCGTTCCGGCGTGTCGGTTTGAAACGGGAAAATGCCGACCGTCGGCGCGCCGACCGCCGCCGCGATATGCATGGATCCCGTCGTGATCCCGACGAACGCGCGCGCATGCTGCGCGAGCGAACCGAACGCTCCAATGCCGGTTTTACCGGCAATATCGATAATCGCGTCATCCGCCCGCCCCTCGTCATCCTGAGCCCGTCGAAGGACGCTCGAGTTAATCCCCGCATCATCCGCCGATCCGCTCAGCAGCACCGGCACGCGGAATTCCCCGCGCAGTGCGCGCGCGAGCTCCGCCCAGCCTTCAACCGGCCACATGCCTCGCTTGGGCGCAATCGCATTCGTCGGATGCAACATCACATACGCATCCTTCGAGAGATGTAGGCTGGCAAGAAGCGCTTGCGCTTCGGCGAGGTCGGCGGTCGTCGGGACGAATCGCGGCGCTACATCATCCGTGTCGCATTGCAGCACGCGCGCATAGTCCAAGACGATCTGCGACCAGTGCGTGGTAACGTCGCCCAGTTCGCTGCGCACCGGAACGCGATGCGTGAAGCGCCACGAATACAGACGCCGCGCTTGCCCGACGCGAACCGGGATGCGCGCGCGCTGCGGAACGCGCGCCGTGCGCGAGGTCGCCCACGTCACGACGCATGCGTCGTACGCGCGCGCTTCGAGCTGTTTGACAAGCGCCTCTTCATCGCCGCCGTCGTCGACGAGGATCTCATCGACGTCCGGTACGCGTTCGAGCGTGCTGCGGTGCGCGGGAAGCGTGAGCGCGTCGACGCGCAAATAGCGGCCATGAAGTGCGCGCGCGACGAGCGACGCCATCAGCGAATCGCCGATGCCGCCGCCCGCGCAATACAGCAGCGCCTTACCGGTGAACGCCGTCACTGCCTGCGCCGCCCAGCGCGCGAGCGAGTTCGACGGTGTACATCGCGTCGAGCAGCTGCGCGCGTGCCAAGCCGCGCACGGCGGCGGGCAGCGAATCGTCGGTTGCGGCGCCCGCAAACCACGGGAGCATCGGCTCCAGCGCTTTCGCCCGCAAAAGATTGGCGCGATGCGCACCGGTCGCGGACCTCACGCGTGCGCTGCCGTTCTTTTCCAAAAACCGCACCGCCATGCGCGCCTTCTCGACCGCCTTGCGCAGCTGCGAGTCGAGCGTGACGTCGCGCGGCGGTTTGACGTGCCAAATGTACGCATCCCATGCGAACTTCGCGCGCATCCCGTGCTCGCGCAGGCGCACGCCGAGTTCGGTATCTTCCCAGCCGTACAAATGAAAGGCCTCGTCGAAGCCGCCGACCGCCTCCAGTGAAACCTTCGGCACGGAAACGTTGCACGTGCAGAAAAACGCGCGCGAGTAATTCGCGAGCGTCGGCTTCGGGCGCACGGCGTAGCCCGGCACGTTGATAATCGGCCCGCTCACGACGAAATTGCTCAGCGTGTGCGCGGCATCGTGCGAGGCGAGAAAACCCGGCGGTGCGTAGACGTCGTCGTCGCAAAACAGGATCAGATGCCCGTGCGCGGCGGCAATGCCGCGATTGCGCGCCGCGCCGCGATTTGGCTGCGCTTCGTACACGTACGA
Organism: Vulcanimicrobiaceae bacterium; assembly: GCA_035279385.1. GTDB lineage: Bacteria > Vulcanimicrobiota > Vulcanimicrobiia > Vulcanimicrobiales > Vulcanimicrobiaceae > DATGJX01. The sequence goes on from DATEHZ010000071.1 coordinate 11,676, forward strand.
AACCGGATAGGGCTGTTCGCGCCCTGCGCGCTGCGCGACCTCGCGCGTCGCGTCTGTCGAGCCGTTGTCCACGACGACGACCTCAAACGACGGCGCGCCGATCTGCTTGCCCAGCGATTCCAGCGCGCGCTCCAGATACGCGGCGCGATCCTTGGTGGCGATGACGACGGAAAGACGCATACTTCTACACCTGCTGCAGCGCGAGCATGCGCTCCGCCATGCGTGCCGCGGCGCCCACGTGTTCGCGATAGAGCGCGCCCAAAGCCTGCGCGGAGTGCGCCAGCCATGCGTCGTCCCGCAAGCGCTCGAGCGTTATGCGGGCGACGCGCCCGGGCGTGAGCGTGCCGTGCAGTTCGTCGATCAGCATCGCGTGAGCGTCCATGTTCGGCTGGGTGTGATACGGAAACCGGCGCGAATACGCCATGACCGCGGCGCGTTTTGCCGGTACGCCGATAACCGGCACGCGATCCAGATACGTGAGCGGGCCGTTGATCGTCACCAGTTCCGGCGCGTTCGCAGGGCTGCACGAGATAGCCGGTTTGCCGATCGCCGCGAGTTCGATAGCCTTCGTACCGGGAATGGTGACGACGAGCTTCGCGACGCGCGCAGCCGAGAGCGCGCGGCGCAGAATGGGAAAACGCACCGCGCTGTCGGCCGATACCAGATATGCGCCGGAGGAGTCCTCGATCACCGTGCCGCGCTGCGCGAAGACGCGCGGATCGCCGCCCGCTTCCACGGCGGCGCGCACCGCCGCAAGCTCGGTAAACGGCGAGATGCCGAAAGCAATCGGCAAAGCCGGCTGCTCGCGACGCAGCGCGAGCGCGGCGGTGAAAAAGAACGGAATGAGCTGTTCGACTTCGTAGCGGCGCGAACCCGGCATAAACAGCACGCCGTCCGCGGGCGCGCCGGGTTCGGGCGGCGCCTGCGCCTCCATCAATGCGCCGTCGATGGCCAGATTTCCGGTGCGCACGATGCGATCGCGCGGCACGCCCCAGTTCGCGAGCTGTGCGGCGTTTGCGTCGTCTACGGCAAACGCGATCGCGGTCGCACGCGCGTAACGTTCCCGTGAAAATTTATACGTGGCGAGCGCGCCGCCGAAACGCTTGTGCAAACGCGCGGCGTGCATCAGATCGCCGCCCAAATACAGCACCGCATCCGTGCCGTCGGGAGCGCCGTCGACGGCGGCACCCAACGCAACCTTGAGATACGTCTTCGGATCGTACACGTGCGCGGCGGGAAAGAGATCGCGAACGACCTGCGGTTCCCTTCCCGTGGCATAATCGTCGGGAACGTAAAATACGTGCACGTCGGCCTGCGGTGCTTGCCGGTAGAGTTCGTTCAGAAAGGGCCGCAGCCAGCCGGCGGTTTCCCCGGGGCCGTTGCACGCGATCGCCAGACGCATCAGCGATACCGCTGCAAAATGCGCGCGATAGTATCCGTCGTGCTCGTGCCCGGCACGTGCGGCGCGAGGCGAATCTCACCGCCGTGACGCAGCACGACGTCGCGTTCGGGCAGTTCGTCCTCACGATACTGCGCGCTTTTCACGTGCACGTCGGGCCGGATGCGATCGAGAATCGTTTCCGGCGTGAGCTGCTCGAAACCGACGACCGCGTCCACGCTGCGCAGCGCGCAGAGCACGCGTGCGCGTTCTTCGAACGGCACGATGGGACGATTCTCGCCCTTGATGCGCCGCACCGACGCGTCGGTATTCAGGCCGACGACGAGCGCGTCGCCTTGTTCGCGCGCCCACGCAAGGTACGTGACGTGTCCCGCGTGCAGCACGTCGAAGACGCCGTTGGTGAAGACGACGCGCCGCCTCTGCTCGTGCAGTGCCTCACGCCACGCGACCGCATCGTCGAGCGTGAGGAGTTCGCCGAAGAGCGCGTCAGCGCGCTGCATGATCGACCAGCGCGAGAATTTCGTCTGCAGACGCGGTTGCGGTGCCGAGTTTCTCGACGACCGCACCCGCCGCGTAATTCGCCAACTGCATCGCAAGTTCGATCGACGCGCCCGCCGCAAGCGCGAGCGAGAGCACCGCGATGACCGTATCGCCGGCGCCGCTCACGTCGAATACGGCGCGCGCGACCGACGGAATGTGCAGCCGTTCGCCGTCGCGCCCGAAGAGCGACATGCCGTGTTCGCCCCGCGTGATCACGACGTAGCGGCACGCAAGCGCCTCGAGCAGTAACGCCCCCGCGCGTTCCAGCGACGCGTCGTCGGTAATAGCCACACCCGTCGCCTGCGCGGCTTCATGCACGTTGGGCGCAACGCACGTGACGCCGCGGAAAAGCTGCAGATTCTGCGGTTTCGGATCGGCGAGCACGATGCCGCACGCAAACGCGGCCTCGACGATGTCGCGCGAGAACAGCCCCTTCGCGTAATCGCTGAGCACGACCGCATCCGCCTGCGCCGCATAGGTGCGCACGATCTCCGCGAGTTTTGCGCGATCCGCATCCGGCAGCGACGACGTCGATTCCCAATCCGTGCGCACGACCTGCTGGTTGTGCGCGACGACGCGCGTCTTACGCGTGGTGGGGCGGTCGTTCAGGCGGATGAGCCCGTCGGCCGAAATGCCTTCGGTCGAGAGAATATCCGAGACGTAATGCGCGAGCGCATCCGAGCCGATTGCCGCGGCGAAGGTGACGTGCGCCTGGAGCGCGCGCAGGTTGTTCGCGACGTTTCCGGCGCCGCCAAGCGTGAACGAGTGATCGGTGACCTGCACGACGGGCACGGGCGCCTCGGGCGAAATGCGCGTCGCCGTTCCCCAAATCCATTCGTCGATCATCACGTCGCCGACGACGAGCAGACGCCGTTCGCGCATACGCTCGAACAGGTCGCGGGCTCCCGGGGCGGCCAGCATCTCCATCGCGGCTAGCGCTCGAAGATGATGCGCTGCTCGACGAGATCGCAGATGATGTGCGCCATCGTTTGATGCACTTCTTGGACGATCGCCGAATAGCCGTCGGGGCCCATGAGCACGAGATCCGCAATCTGCGCGACGGTGCCGCCGCCGTTGCCGGTAAACGCGACCGTGACGGCGTCACGCCGCTTGGCTTCTTCGAACGCGAGGACGATATTTTTCGACGTGCCGCTGGTCGTGAGACCGATCACCACATCGCCGGCCCGAACGAACGCTTCGATTTGCCGGCGAAAGACGTGATCGTACCCGTAGTCGTTTCCGATGGCGGTGAGCGTGGAGGTATTGACCGAAAGCGCTTCGCTGTTCAGGCCCGGGCGCTCGCGCAGAAATCGGCCGCTCAGTTCGGCCGCCATGTGCTGCGCTTCCGCGGCGCTTCCGCCGTTGCCCATCCACAGCACTTTGTTGCCGCGGCGCAGCGCTTTCACCATCACATCGGCGATCGTCTCGCACTGCGCGCGATAATGCGGCGCATCGTAGATGCCGCGCCGATCCGCGAGTAACTCTTCAAAGCCGCGTTTGCCTTTGACGTCTACGGTTCGATCCAAAGCAACTCCTGACCCAGGGAAACCAGCTCGCCATTCTCCGGAATGATACGCGTCACGACGCCGGTGTGATCGCTCGTGATCTCGTTGAAGAGCTTCATCGCCTCGAGAACGCAAAGCACCTGACCCGCTTCGACCCGATCGCCCACTTTGACGTAGGGCTCGGCGTCCGGCGAAGGCGCGCGGTAAAAGACGCCGACAAGCGGCGCGGTGACCTTTTTGACGTTGGCCGAGGCTGCCGGAGCGGCTGCGCCGCCGGCCGAAGCAGCAGCGGAGGCTTCCGCCGTGCCCAGCGGCACGGCAGCACCGCCCGAAGCAGGCAGCACGGTGATCCCGGCCTCGCGCCGCACGAGTTCGAACACCTTGTCCCCCACCTTGACCTTGAGGGCGTCCAGATCGTGCTCGTGCATGATCTCCAGGAGGTCTCTGAGGGTCTGAGTCTCGTCCATTCTAACGGCGCTCCGCCCTGGGGTGCGCGCCCCCCGTCAATGACGGGGCCCCCAGTGCGACATGGCGCCTCAACGTGGTGCTCAGATAAGCCCTCCCCGAGGGCGCCGCCAAGAATCGATCGTTCATTAACCCACCATTTCCACAAGTTGCGGCACGAGGTCTTTTCCGAGGGTTACGCGCGCGTCGGTGCGCTCCGCGAGGTCGCGCAGCACCGCCGTTCCCTGCTGCAATTCATCCGTTCCCACGATGAGAGCGTACCGCGCATTATTGCGGTCCGCGGCCTTGAGGTGCGCGAGCAGTTTGCGATCCTCGAAATCCATGAAGATCGGCACGGAGAGCGCGTACCGCAGGAGCGCCGCCAATATCACCAGCACGTTGCGCGCCTGCGAACCGAGCGCGATCACTTGTATGCCGCTGCGCTCCGATTCCAGCGCGGCACCGGACGCAGCGATCGTCATGAGCAAGCGCTCGAGGCCCAGGCCGAAGCCCACCGCCGGCACGCTCGGCCCTCCGAGCGATTTGATGAGATCGTCGTACCGCCCGCCCGCGCACACCGTGCTCTGCGCGCCGAGTGCGTCGGAGACAAATTCGAAGACGGTGCGCGTGTAATAATCCAATCCGCGCACGATGCGCGCATTGACGACGTACGGAATACCGACCTGCGTGAGATAGGTCTTCACCGCTTCGAAATGCTCGCGGCACGCATCGCACAGGTACTCTTCGAATTTCGGGGCCGTATCCAGAAACGGCTGATCCTGCGGCGCTTTGCTGTCGAGCAGGCGCAGCGGATTGCGCTCCAGACGCCGCTGCGAATCTTCGCTCAAACTCTGCGCGTGCGGGCGGAAATGCTCGAGCAGCGCTTGGCGATAGCGCGGGCGGCACTCTTCATCACCGATCGAGTTGAGATTCAGAGCCGGCGTGAGTCCGTACGAGCGGAAGAGATGCATCGCCAGCGCCATCACTTCGACGTCGGCTTCCGGGCCTTTGAAGCCCGTGCACTCGATGCCGAACTGATGCGCCTGCCGGTAGCGTCCGGCTTGCGGGCGTTCGTAACGGTAGATCGGGCCGATGTAGTAGAGCCGCTGCGGACCTTCGTTGAACAAATTGTGCTGCAGCGCCGCGCGCATCACCGGCGCGGTCCACTCGGGGCGCAGCGTCATCGAACGGCCGCCCTTGTCCTCGAACGTGTACATCTCTTTTTCGACGATGTCCGTCGTCTCGCCGACGCTGCGCACGAAGAGATCGGTCGATTCGAACGTCGGCGTGCGGATCTCGCCGTAGCCGTAGCGGCGCGCCAGCACGTGAATGCGCGACTCGAGCTCGTTCCAGCGCCCGCTCTCGGGCGGTAGAACATCCTGCGTGCCGCGGGGCGCGGCGATCTTCGAGGACATGGCGAGGGTGATTACGCCATCGGGCGGTATGCTACTGCCATGCAACTCCGTGCTTTTGTCGCAGGCGCCGTTTTGGCTGCCATGCTGCCCGCGCCGTTGCCGGCGCCCGCCGCCGCCGCGCAGCCCGCGGCCGCGCAGGTCGACCGGCTGCTCGCCGCACGCATCAAACACGTCTTCGTCATCTATCAAGAGAACCGGTCGTTCGACGCCGAGTTCGGGACGTTTCCGGGCGCGAACGGCGTGTGGTCGCCCGGTGCGCGGGCGCACGGATTCACGCAAATCGACCCGGTGACGCAACGCGCCGTCACGCCGTTTCGCCTGACCGACCCCGACGTGTATTACGAAAGCAACGATCGCGCCGTGCAACTGCCCGCATTCGACGGCGGAAAGATGGACCGGTTCGTCGCCGAGCAGGGCGCGGCGGTTCTCAAATACCAGAAGAACGCAACGCCCGCGCAGCGATTCTCCGTCGGCGCCGAGTCGATGTACCACATCGATTGCGATACGATTCCCTATCTCTGGGCGTACGCGAAGAACTTCGCGCTCTTCGACAACTTCTATCAAGCGCTGCGGGCGCCGTCGACGCCGAGCAACGTCGAGATCATCGCGGCGCAAAACGGCCTGACGCAATACGCGCGCCATCCGGGGCAGCGAGCGGCTAAGGAAGACGACCCGGGCGATCCGATCTTCGCCGATCTCGATCCGGCGTTCGGTCCGTACAATCCGAAGCAGCCGCCCGAACACAAGCAGATCGATCAGACGTACGCAAACGTGTTGCTGACGATGCAGCGCAAGAACGTGCATGCAGTCAAGGAAGACACCGATGACGTGCGCGAGGACGAGAGCGCGATCGCGCAGCTGCACGGCGCCGCGGTGCCGTGGCGCTGGTACGAGGAAGGCTACGGCGGCGAGCGGCACACCGGCCTTATCGCACACCACCTCGCTCCGCAATATTTCGGCTACGTCGTGAAAAACCGCAGCATGGTCTCGAACATGCGCGATCTGACGGCGTTCTATAGCGACGTCTCGCACGCGCGCCTGCCGGATCGCGGCGTGTTCTACATCAAAGGCGGATCGCACAACGTGCTCGGCGTGCATCCGGCAAACCCGGATCGGTACGTTCAGAAGCACTACCTGGGCGACGACGATCATCCCGGCTATACCGACTCGCAAATCTCCCAGGCGCTCGTCGCGTCCGCCGTTTCGACGATCGTGCATAGCGCCTACTGGAAAGACAGCGCGATCGTCATCACGTGGGACGATCTCGGCGGTTTCTGGGATCACGTCGCCCCGCACAATTTCGAGACGTGTCCGGACGGCAACCCGTGCGGCGACGGCGCGCGCGTACCCGCGATCGTCATTTCACCGTACGGCAAGAGCGGCGCGATCGTGCACGATCTGAACGATCAGGATTCGGTGATCAAATTCATCGAGACGGTGTTCGGTTTGCCCACGCTGGCATCGCTTCCGGACGAGAAACGGTACATGCCGATGGGGCCGCGCGACGGCAACGCGCTGCTCTCGAATCTGCGCGGCGCGTTCGACTACGACCGCCTGCGCGGGGTGAAAGCGCCGCTTGGTCCGGACGGCGCGTTTTTTTCGTGGAAAACCATTCGCACGATTCCGGCTCCGCTGAGCTGCCGCGACATCGGCATCACACCCGAAGCGCCGCCGCCGGGCGTGAGCGAATCGCCGCCTCCCGGATTTAATCCGCGGCCGTTCGCTCCAACGCCGCCGCCGCACTAGCCACAGACGCCGATCGGCGTGATAGAACGGCGTGCTCACCGCGCTGCTCGTCACGTCGGCCGCGACGCTGTTCGAAAGCGCACCCTTCATTCTTGCCGCGCTGGCGCTGACCCAGACGCCGCTGCGGTGGAACGCACGGATGGATGCGTACCTCGGATGCGGGTGCGGGGCCGGTCCGTCCGCGCGTTCGCTCCCGGCCGCCGCCGCAACGTGGCTGGTCTTCGGACCGCTCGTTGCCGGCGCGCGGCTGGCAGGAGCGATGCTGATCGAACGCTTTTCCCGCACGGGGCATTCTTGCGATCGCGATCGTGCCGCATCGCTGCTTTCCGAGCTGCACCTTTTGCTGCCGATCGCCGCGCTTGGCGCTGCGGCTGTTTCATTCTTGCCGGCGATCGCCGGCGTGCATACCTCGCGCGCGGCGGCATTTGCGCTCGGCGCCGCGGCGGCATTCGTCATTTCGCCCTGCGCGCTGGGCAGCGTCGGGCTTGCGGCCGCGGTGCGAAGCGTTTTGCCTGCGGCATCCGCCGGATTTTTGTGCGTCGCGGGAATCTTCGATGCGCGCGCGTGGCTGCATCGGCGCAGCGCCACGGCCGCACACGACGCTTTTGCGTACGCGATCGTCGCGCTCGCATGCGCGATCGTTGCCGCGCGCGGCGGAGCTGGATTGGTACACCCCAGACTCGCGCTCGCGCTCTGGCCGTGCGCGATTGCGGGCGCGTATGGTGCCTACCGCTTTCGCAGCGTGCAATGCGCGAAGGTACGAATTGCGCCGATCGTCATGCTCGCGGGCGCACTGCTCGCCGTGCCTCCGCCCGAATACCACGCAACGGAAACGACGCTGGGCGATGCGTTTGCCGGCGAACGGGTCGATTTCACCGGCATGCTGACGCGCACCGGAGATGCCGCAACGCTGGTCCGCTACGCGATCACGTGTTGCCGTGCCGATGCGGCTCCGGTCGTCATTCGGTTACTGCACGCGCCGCCGTCAGCGGCGCACGGCTGGATGCACGCGCGCGGCGCGCTGGTCGCACGCGGCAACGATCTGCGTTTGCGTACGGATACGCTCACGGCAATTGCACCGCCCGCGGATCCGTTCGTGTACCGCTAACTCAACGTGGCAGAACGGTGATCGTAAACACGACTGGCTCTTTGACCTGCGGCGGGACTTTCTCGCGCGGCTCGAGGCTCACGATCGCGGTTCCGGGCTGCTTTGCCGTGAAGACGCCTTGCACGCCCGGCGGCATCGCGCCCTCTTTCATCGGAAGTACCGTCGGGTCGGAGTTGCTCACGTTCCAGGCATACGAATCGTTCAGCGCAACGGTGACGCTATCGCCGACGTGAATGGTGATGCCGCGCCCGCCCTCGGCACGCGAGAGCGTGTGATCAACTTCGGCCAGCTGCCGATCGATGACGTCGAGCATGTA
>DATEHZ010000072.1:0-5879 GCA_035279385.1 Vulcanimicrobiaceae bacterium
TCACGATCGCGGCATTTTGTACATGACGATCGCGCCCGCGCGCGTCGAGGACGAGATCGCGCAGCGCGCGCGCATCTATGCGCAGAAGATCGCCTCGGCGCTCGAGATCGTGGGAACGTTCTGCGTGGAGTACTTCGTCACGCGCGAGGGCGGAGTACTGGTGAACGAAATCGCGCCGCGGCCGCACAACAGCGGACATTACACCATCGACGCCACGCGCTGCTCGCAGTACGAACAGCACGTACGTGCGATTTGCGGGTTGCCGCTCTCCGAGCCGGAATTGCTGCGCAGCGCCGTCATGGTGAACATTTTGGGTGAAGGCACCGGCGATCACCTTGGCGGTGTCGAGGACCTGCTGCGCGATCCCGATATCGTGCTGCACATGTACGGCAAAAGGCACGCCGTCGATCGCCGCAAGATGGGTCACTTCACGATGCTCGTGAACGGGCCGGTCACGCCGACGGATATCGAACGCGCCCGCGCGGCGCGTGCGCTGCTTTCATGGACGCAGCTTCCGGACCATGCGCCTGCTGATCGTTGAGGACGACGAGCGCCTGTGCGACGTCTTGCGGCGCGGCCTGAGCGAACAAAGTCACGTCGTCGACGTCGCTCGCGACGGTGAGGAAGGCGAAACCTGGGCGAAGCACGCGCCGTACGATGCGATCGTGCTCGACGTCAATCTTCCCAAGCGCGACGGCCTGCTCGTCGTGCGCGGGCTTCGGGAAGGCGGCGTCCGCACGCCGGTACTGATCCTCACCTCACGCGATACGCCGCAGGACGTGATAGCGGGCCTCGACGCGGGAGCGGACGACTATCTGCGCAAGCCGTTCGTCTTCGGCGAATTGGAGGCGCGCTTGCGAACGATCGTGCGGCGGGCGTCGGCAGACACGCTCGACGCGCAGCTGCGCGTGGCAGATTTGGTCTTCGATCTGCACTCGCGCAAAGTTACGCGAAGCGGGCGGCCGATCGAACTGACGGCGCGCGAAGGCGCATTTCTCGAGTACTTCATGCGCAATGCGGGCCGTCTTGTCACACGCGCGATGATTGAGGACGCACTGTTCGAGCGTGAAAGCGAAACCACGTCAAACGTGGTCGAAGTCTACGTCAGCCGTTTGCGTTCGAAGCTTTCCGCCGCACGCGCGCCGCAACTGCTGCATACCGTGCGCGGCGCCGGTTACCGTTTCGGAGAACGATGAACCGCGTTCGGCTTTCGGGCGTGTACGTGCTCATCATGCTCGCCGGCCTGCTGATCTTCGCCGCGGCGGCCGTCGTTGCGATAGACCGAACGCAGCGCTCAGCCCTCGACGCGCGCCTGCACACCTGGGCAAAAGCGACGGCGCAGTTCGTCGACGTCGCGCACGGCCGCATCTCACTCGACCGAAGCGATCGCGAGCAGATCGCCGGCGTCATCGGGGCAGAGGGGAATGCGGCGATCGTCGGCGCGAACGGCGCCGTGACCTACGCGACGACCTCGCGACCCCTCGCGCAGCTGCGCACGCCGCGCGGTTTGCCTGCCGGATTTTTCGATTTCGGAGGCGGCGATGCGAAGCTGCGCGCGTTTGCTCTTCCCGTCGTTCGCGGCGGCGTCCAATCCGGCACGATCGTCGTGTGGGCCGGCAGCGATTGGATCGACGAAACGGATCGCAACCTCGCGATAGCGCTGGCAGCCGGCGCGTTTCTGATTGCCGCGCTTGCGTTGGTCGCCGGGAACGTCGTCACAAAACGCGCGCTCGAAGACGCATTCGCCCGGCAAAGGCGATTTACGGCCGACGCATCGCACGAACTGCGCGCCCCGCTTGCGGTAATTCGCGCGGAATCGGACCTGGCGCTTCGAAAGGACCGCGCTGCGCTCGAATATCGCTCGGCGATGCAGACGATTGCGTCGGAGGCGGACCGCATGGAAGCCATCATCGGCGATCTCCTGTCCGCGGCGCGCGCCGAAAGCCGGGCGCTCGTCGAGCAGCGAATCGACGTCTCCGAGCTTCTGCGCGAGGTCGCGGAACGGTTGGCGCCGGCTGCAGCGGTAAAAGACGCTCGCGTTCGCGTGCACGGTGTCGAGCGGGCCGTTATTTTCGCGGATGCGCACGCGCTCGAGCGCGCGCTCCTGGCAGTCGGTCACAACGCCGTTCAGCACGCGCCGCCGGGCAGCGCGGTCGAATTGCGCGGACGGCGCACCGACCGCGGCGTGGAGATCAGCGTGGAAGATCGCGGTGCCGGCTTCTCGCACGAAGCGCTCGAGCACGCGCTGGAGCGTTTTTGGCGCGAGCCGGGAGCCGCGCCCGGCACGGGAAGCGGCCTGGGGCTTGCAATCGCGCGCTCTATCGTCGAGGCCTTCCGCGGACATATCAGCCTCTCGAATGCTTCGGAAGGCGGAGCAATCGTGCGAATGCGATTTCCGGCAGCTTAACGTTCAGCTCTGCGTCAGGTTCGTCCGCTACAGTAGGGCAGATGCCCCCGGCCAAGGACACCTATTGCAGATCTCGAGTCTAGGACTGCGCCACCGGAAAACGATTGCATTCTTGGTGGCCGCGTTGACCGCTCTGGGCGTGTGGGCGTACGCCTCCACGCCCGCCAGTATTTTCCCGAACATGTCCTTCTCGCGCATCGACGTCGTGGCGGATGTCGGAAACCTTCCGCCGGACCAAGTGCGCACGGAAGTCTCGGCGCCGCTCGAACGCGCATTTCTCGGTTTGCCGTCGGTCACTCGCGTCCAGGCCACGTCGTCGCAAGGCAGCGCGGAATTCATCGTCACGTTCACTCCGAATACGGACGTGCGCTTCGATCTGCAATACGTCAATCAGGCGGTATCGCAAACGCGCGGCGACCTTCCCGCCGGGACGAACGTCGACGCGGTCATCATCAACCCGAATCAGGAACCGGTCATCAACTACGCGCTCGTCGCGCCCGCACTCTCGCAGACGGTGCTGCGCGAGCTCGCACAGCAGTCGCTCGTCCCCCAATTCTACGGCGTACCCGGCTTGGCGCGCATTCTGCTCGTGGGCGGACCGGAGCGCGAATTTCACGTGACGCTCGACCCCGGATTGCTCGCAGCGCACAAATTGACCGCGCAGGACGTCGCGAGGGCGCTCGCCGGCGCGAGCACGGTCAGCGCGCTGGGCATCTCGCAGCAATATTATCAGCGCAACGTCATCTTGCTCAGCGCGGGCATTAAGGATGCCGCGGCTATCGCGCGCGTCGTCGTTCCGGACGCGAATCACGCGCCCGTCACGATTGGCGCACTCGGAACCGTAACGCTCTCCGTGGCGCCGCTCACGACGCAGGTCAGCTACGATGCGCAGCATGCCGTGGCGATAAACTTTTTCGGGTTGCCCGGCGCCGATCAAGTGCGGATGGCGAACGCGATCAAAGCCAAGATGCACGTGCTGCAGGCGCATCTGCCGGCCGGCGTGAGCGCGCACCGGTATTGGGACCAAACAGACCTCGTCGTCGAATCGCAGAAGAGTCTGCGCGACGCAATACTCATCGGCGCCGCCCTCGCGATCCTCGTCATCCTGCTCTTCTTGCGGAATCTGCGAATGACGCTGGTCGCGGCGCTCATTATTCCGATCGCGATCGCCATCACCGTCCTATTCGTTCGTTTGAGCGGCGAAACGCTCAACCTCATGAGCGTCGGCGGTCTTGCGGTCGCCGTCGGTCTCATCATCGACGATGCCATCGTGGTGGTGGAGAACATCACCCGGAACATGCATCTCTATCCGCAGATGCGCAAATACGACGTCATCGTGCTCTCGATGGGCGAGCTGGCGGCTCCGATGGCGGCGTCGACGTTCACCACGGTCGTCGTCTTCGTTCCGCTGCTGCTGCTCACGGGTGTAACCGGGTTTTTCTTCCGCGCCCTCGCGCTTACGCTGGGATCAGCGCTGCTCGTTTCGCTTGCCCTCGCGCTGTTGGTTACGCCGATCGTCAGTTCGGCGCTCGTCCGCGAGCGCGAGCAGCACGCTCCCGAAACGGGCGTCATTGCGCGGCTCCTCGCGCATTACGAACCGTTTCTGCGCTGGACGCTCGCGCATCGCGCCATCGTCTACGGAGGTTCCGTCGTGGTGCTGGTGATTACGGCGCTTTTGATGAGCCGGCTGCCCAGCGATTTTCTGCCGCACATGGATGAAGGACAGTTCGAAGTGCAGTACACCATGCCGGTCGGCTCGACGATTGAGGCCAGCGATGCCGCGGCGACCACCATGGAACGCATCGCGATGCGCGATCCGCAAGTCCTCGGCGTGGGACGTTTTACCGGCATCGACACCAACGGCTTTTCGCCGACGCAGGTTCGCGCGGGTACGATTCGCATCCGGTTGCGGCCGGGAGCATCGTACGAAGCCGAGAGCGACCGGCTGCGCGACGCGTTCGTCGCGGCGGTGCCTTCGGCGCGTCTGGACTTCCACCAACTCCTCGAGGACATGGTCAACGACGTATCCGGATCGCGCTCGCCGATCGAAATAACGCTCGGCGGCCCCGACCAGCAGACGCTCGTCTCGCTCGCGAACCGCATTACGGAGAAAATTTCGAACGTGAAGGGGCTCGCGGACGCGTTTTCCGGCGTCTCGTACGACGATCCCACACTGCAGGTGCGTCCGGACGAACAGCGCTTGGCCGCGCTCAATATGGACGTCGCGCAGCTCGGTACGGCGCTGGCGGCGTCGACGCAGGGTGAAGTTGCAACGAGTATTCCCGGAACGCTCAACCAAATTCCGGTGCGCGTGAACGTCGCGAACGCGCTGCAGGGGGGCAGCTCGCTGCTCTCAACGCCTTCCGGCGCCGTGCCGCTGGGCAGTCTCGCGCACGTGCAGCCGAACCGGCTCTCGAGCGACATTACCGAAATCAACGGTCAGCGCGTGATGCGCATCACCGCGAACTACGGCGGCTCGAGCCTCTCGTCGGTCGTATCGGGCGTGCAGAAGGCGTTACGCGAGACGTCGCTGCCGCCCGGTTATACCGCAACGATCGGCGGAGCGTATAAGGCGCAGCAGCAATCGTTCCGCGAATTTCTCAGCGTGATCGGCATCGCTATCGCGCTCGTCTACTTCGTGATGCTCGCGACGTTTCGATCCTACCGTCTTCCGCTGGTTATTCTGACCGCCATTCCGCTCGCGCTCATCGGCGTTGCCGGAGCGTTGTTCGTGACGGGCACGCCGTTCAACGTCTCGTCGTTCATGGGGCTGCTGCTGCTCGTCGGCCTCATCGTGAAGAACGGCATTCTGCTCATCGACGCGGCGAACCGGCGCAGAGAAGAAGGTGCGAGCGTGCACGATGCACTCGTCGCTGCTGGCCGCACGCGGCTGCGCCCCATCGTGATGACGACGGTCGCCGCTATCGGCGGTTTGCTTCCGCTCGCGCTCGGCATCGGCGCGGGCGCCGCGATGGAGCAGCCGCTCGCCATCGCGGTCATCGGCGGCCTTTCAACCGCAACCGCGTTCACGCTCGTCGTCATCCCCGTGCTATATGCCGGAATCGCCGGGCGCCGAGTGCCGGAACGCGCGAAGCGGGCCGCAGCGTGATCGGCGCCGTCCTTCTGGCCGCGCTTACGGCGGCGGTGCAGCAATTTGCCGCACTTCCGCTCGCGCAAGCGGTTGAAAACGCCGTTCGCATTTCGCCGGACGTTGCGCAAATGCGCGCGCGCGTCGACGAAAATCAGGCATTGCTCGCGGCGGCGCGCGGCGCGGCCGCTCCGGCGCTGCAAGCGAGCTATGCGGCCGCCCCGCAAGGTGGAAGCGCGAACAACACGATCGAGCAAAGTCTGGCGACTATCGGCGCCGGCGTTACGCTGGGCGATTATCTTGCCTACCTTCCGGCAGTCCGGCAAGCGCAGTTCGCGCTCGCGGGCGCGCAATACGATCTGCTCGACGCGCAGCGCTCCGAGC
>DATEHZ010000073.1:0-13198 GCA_035279385.1 Vulcanimicrobiaceae bacterium
TCACCGAGTCAGTGAACTCCATGGCGAGCAACCTGACCAACCAGGTTCGTAACATTGCGGAAGTCACGAAAGCGATTGCGAATGGCGACTTGAGCCGGAAGATCACGGTCGATGTCAAAGGCGAAATCCTGGAGCTGAAAAACACGATCAACGTCATGGTCGACCAGCTCAACTCGTTCGCCGGTGAAGTCACGCGCGTCGCGCGCGAAGTCGGTTCCGAAGGTAAACTGGGCGGCCAGGCCGAGGTTACCGGCGTCTCCGGTACGTGGAAAGACTTGACGGACTCGGTCAATACGATGGCCTCGAACCTCACGAACCAGGTGCGTAACATCGCGGAGGTCACGACCGCCGTCGCAAACGGCGACCTCTCGAAGAAGATTACCGTCGACGTCCGCGGCGAAATTCTCGAACTCAAGAGCACGATCAACACGATGGTCGACCAGCTCAACGCGTTCGCGTCCGAAGTCACGCGCGTCGCGCGCGAAGTCGGTTCGGAAGGGCGTCTGGGCGGTCAGGCATTCGTGCGCGGTGTCGCGGGAACGTGGAAAGACCTCACCGACTCCGTCAACAACATGGCCTCGAACCTGACTTCGCAGGTTCGTAACATCGCGAAGGTCACGACGGCCGTCGCGCTGGGCGACCTCTCGAAGAAGATCACCGTCGACGTTCGCGGCGAAATCCTCGAACTCAAAGACACGATCAACACGATGGTCGACCAGCTCAACGCCTTCGCCGGCGAAGTCACGCGCGTCGCTCGCGAAGTCGGTTCCGAAGGCAAACTCGGCGGTCAGGCGCAGGTGCCGGGCGTCTCGGGTACGTGGAAAGACCTTACCGACAACGTGAACTCGATGGCGGCGAACCTGACGAACCAGGTGCGCGGTATCGCGCAGGTCGTTACCGGCGTTGCGAACGGCGACCTCAAGCGCAAACTCACGCTCGAAGCGAAGGGCGAAATCGCGCAGCTCGCCGACACGATCAACTTCATGATCGATACGCTCGCAACGTTCGCCGACCAGGTGACGACGGTCGCGCGCGAAGTCGGTTTCGAAGGAAAACTCGGCGGCCAGGCGGAGGTGCCCGGCGCCGCGGGTCTGTGGCGCGACCTCACCGACTCGGTGAACCAGCTGGCCGCGCAGCTCACCTCGCAGATTCGCGCAATCGGCGAAGTCGCGACGGCCGTCACCAAGGGCGATCTCTCGCGTGCGGTCGAAGTCGAAGCGCGCGGTGAAGTCGCCGAATTGACGCGCAACGTCAACGAAATGATTCAAAACCTGCGCGACACGACGCGTAAGAACACCGAACAGGACTGGCTCAAGACCAACCTCGCGCGCTTCACCGCCATGCTGCAGGGCCAGCGCGACATCAAGACGGTCAGCCGCCTCATCATGTCGGAGATCGCGCCGCTGGTTAACGCGCACGCCGGTGCGTTCTACTTGAACGAGCCCATCGGCGAGCAGCAAATGCTGCGTCTGGTCGCCAGTTACGCGCTCAGCCGTAAGAAAGCCGCGCAGCGCACGATCCGCGAGGGCGAAGGCATGGTCGGCCAGTGCGTCATCGAGAAGCAGCGGATTCTCATCGACCAAGTACCGGCCGACTACATGAGCGTCACGTCGGGCCTGGGCGAGAGCAAACCGCTCGCGCTGATCGTGCTCCCGGTGCTCTTCGAAGGCGACGTCAAAGCCGTCATCGAGCTCGGCTCGCTCGAGGACTTCAGCGAGATTCAGCTGCAGTTCTTCGATCAGCTGACCGAGTCGATCGGCGTCATTCTGAACACGATCGCGGCATCGATGCGTACGGAAGAACTGCTCAAACAGTCGCAGGCGCTCACGAACGAACTGCAGAGCCAGCAGATGGAATTGCAGCAAACCAACGACGAGTTGGAAGAAAAGGCGCGCCTGCTGCAGGAACGCAACGAGGAAATCGAGCGCCGTACGCGCGAGATCGACGAAGCGCGTCAGGAACTCGAGAAGAAGGCCGAGCAGCTCGCGCTCACGTCCAAGTACAAGTCGCAGTTCCTCGCGAACATGTCGCACGAGCTGCGCACGCCGCTCAACTCGCTGCTCATTCTCTCCAAGCAGCTCGCGGACAACCCCGAAGGCAATATGACGCCCAAGCAAATCGAGTTCGCGCAGACGATTCGCGCCGCGGGCACCGATCTGCTCACGCTCATCAACGACATCCTCGATCTCTCGAAGATCGAATCCGGTACGACCTCGATCGATCTGCAGGAGATTCCGTTCGAAGCGATCGAGGACGACGTGGTTCGCACGTTCGATCAGATTGCCAAAGACAAAGGTCTGCAGTTCGTCATTCGCCGTCACGAAGACGTGCCGGAGAATCTGCTCACCGACCCGACGCGCTTGCAGCAGATTCTCAAGAACCTGCTCTCCAATGCGTTCAAGTTTACGACCGAAGGACGCGTGACGCTGGACATCTCGCTCCTGCGCGAGCATCATCTTGGGTCGGTGCAGGGTCCGGCGATCGCGTTCTCCGTCTCGGACACCGGCATCGGCATCCCGCCGGACAAGTTCAACGTGATCTTCGAGGCGTTCCAGCAAGCCGACATGGGCACGTCGCGTAAATTCGGCGGCACGGGCCTGGGTCTGGCGATCAGCCGTGAAATTGCGGGCTTGCTCGGCGGCGAAATCGGCGTCGAATCCACGCTCGCGGAAGGCAGCACGTTCACGCTGTATCACCCGGTCGAGCGCAACATCGCGCAGGGCACGGTGCGCACGCTGGTTCCGGAAGGCCGCACGACGCGCCGCGAAGTTGCGAGCATGCCGATGGAAGCGTTTCCGGAGGCGCTCGCGCAGATCCACGACGATCGCGAGAGCATCGAAAGCACCGATCGCGTGCTGCTCATCATCGAGGACGACGCAATCTTTGCGCGCATCCTGCTGGGCCTGGCGCGGGATCGCGGCTTCAAAGGCGTGGTCGCGCTCAAAGGAAGCGAAGGTCTGCAACTTGCACGCAGGTACTTGCCCGACGCGATCACCCTCGATATCGGCTTGCCCGACGTCGACGGCTGGAATCTGCTCGCGGAGATCAAGAACGATCCCAATACGGGCAACATTCCCGTGCACGTCATCTCCGGCGAGGAGCAGTGGCAGCGCGCACTCGATGCCGGCGCGATCGCGCATCTGCGCAAACCGGTCACGGAAGAAGCGCTGACGGAAACGTTCGATAATCTGCTCGGCTTCGCCGACCGGCGCACGAAGAATCTGCTGGTCATCGAGGACGACCTCACGCAACTCAACGCCATGGTGAACCTCATCAGCAGCGGCGAGGTGCAGATTACCGCCGTGCGGACGGGCGCGGAAGCGCTCGAAGCGCTGCAAGACAAGCAGTTCGACTGCATCGTCGTCGATCTGGGTCTGCCCGACGTGTCCGGAGACGAACTCGTCGAGCGCATTCGCATGCAGCGCAGTCACGCGCGCACGCCGGTCATCGTCTACACCGGGCGCGAGCTCGACAAGCACGAAGAGGCCAAACTCACCAAGCTGACCGAGGCCGTGATCCTCAAGGACGCGATGTCGCCGGAACGTCTGCTCGATGAAACGCGCTTCTTCTTACATCAGGTGGAAGCGCGTCTGCCCGCGGCAAAACGCGCCATCGAGATTCCGCCGCTCGGCACCGGGTCGCTCGAAGGACGCAAGGTGCTCATCGTGGACGACGACTCCCGCAACATCTTCGCGCTTGCCGCGGCCCTGGAAGGCCATCGCATGCACGTGGTCAGTGCGGAAAGCGGACGCGAAGGCATCGAGCGGCTCATGACCGATCCCGATATCGACCTGGTCCTCATGGACATCATGATGCCGGAGATGGACGGTTACGAGACCATACGGCGCATTCGCGCGAACCCGAGCTACAAGCAGCTCCCGATTATCGCGCTCACCGCGAAAGCCATGAAGGGAGACCGTGAAAGCTGTATCGCGGCCGGCGCTTCCGAATATATCAGTAAGCCGGTCGACATCGATCAGCTGATCTCGCTTCTACGTGCATGGTTGAATCGATAATCAGGGATACTCCGAGTGACATCCCGCTTCCCGATCGCAGCGAGGAGCGGGCCGCTGTCGAACTGTCCCTGCTGCTCGAGGCAATCGTGCGCTGGAGCGGCTACGACTTCCGCGAGTACGCGCCCGCGACGCTCAAGCGCCGCGTCGCCGAGCGTATGCGCGCCGAAGGCGTAGAAACGATCTCCGGTTTGCAGGAACGCGTGCTGCACGATCACGAGGCGCTCCGGCGGCTGGTGTTCTCGCTCTCCGCAAGTCCGAACCGGCTCTTCCGCGCACCGGAATACTTCCGCGCGATCCGCGAGCGCGTCGCGCCGTTTCTGCGCACGTACTCGTTCGTGCGTCTCTGGTTCCCGGCGTGCTCGACCGGTGAAGACGTGTATACGGTGGCGTCGATTCTGCACGAGGAGAAACTGCTCGACCGCTGCATGATCTACGCGACGGACGCGAGCGATCTCGCGCTCGCGCAGGCGCGTACGGGCACCTATCAAGTTGCCTCGCTCGAAGAATTCGCCAACGACTATCGCCTGAGCGGGGGCCGCGCCTCCATCTCGGAGTTTTGCGATTGGAACGAAGGTCTGGTGCAGTTCAAAGAGCACTTGCAGCGGCAGTTGATCTTCTCCACGCACAGCTTGGCAACCGATGCATCGCTCAACGAATTCCACGCCATCGTCGCACGCGGCGTGCTTCCGCAATTCAGCAAATCGCTGCAGTACCGCGTGCACAACCTCTTTTTGCAGAGCCTCACGCGCTTGGGCTTCATCTGCTTAAGCTCCGCGGAATCGCTGCACGCAACGCCGCACGAAGGCGCATTCCGCAAAGTCGACGAGGTATTCCCAATCTACCGCCGCATGCGGTAGAGGGCCGGCCTTGGGTGGGAGGGGCATTCCGTCCGGAAAGCACAGAAAAATCGCCATCCAGGCGATTTTTCTGTTTCTCTGCATTTTTGCGAAAACAAGTTTTGAAGAAAACATCCTGTTTTGCGCAAAAATGCAGAAATTTCCGGACGGAATGCCCCTCCCACCCAAGGCCTAGATTTATGCACGGTCCCGTGCGCGCCTCGTCACCCTGAGCCCGTCGAAGGGCGGGCCGAGCGAAGGCGAGGCGATTTGCGCGATGCTATAATACACGCGTGAACGTGCAGTGCGTAATCGCCGGCGGCGGCCCGGCCGGCATGATGCTCGGGCTGCTGCTTGCGCGTGCCGGAATCGAAGTGGCGGTTCTGGAGAAGCACGCCGACTTTTTCCGCGATTTTCGCGGCGATACGGTGCACCCGTCGACGCTGCGGATCATGCACGAACTCGGGCTGCTGCAAGAATTCCTGCGTCTGCCACATTCGGAGTTCTCCGAACTGACCGGACGGTTCGGCGATGCGCAGCTGCGCCTCGTCGATTTCCGGCACATTCCCGGGCCGTGCAAATTCATCGCCATGATGCCGCAATGGGATCTGCTCAATTTCTTGGCCGATCGCGCGAGTCGATATTCCGGTTTTCATCTGCTCATGCAGAACGAAGCCGTCGATTTAACGCGGGCGGACGGCCGCGTCACCGGCGTCGTCGCGCAAACGCCCGGCGGAAAGACGGCAATCCATGCAGACTTGGTCGTCGCGTGCGACGGGCGGCATTCCAAGATGCGCGAGTGCGCGCAGCTGCCGGTGACCGACATCGGCGCGCCAATCGACGTTCTGTGGATGCGGCTCTCGCGGCGCCCGGGCGAACCATCGGGGACCTTCGGCAACGTTGCAGCCGGAACGATATTCGTTGCGCTGGATCGAACAACGTACTATCAATGCGCGCTCGTCATTCCGAAGGGAGCCTTGCCGCAGTTGCAAGAGCAGGGCCTGGAGCGGCTTCGCGAGCGTATTGCAAAAGCCGCTCCGTATCTCGCCGATCGCGTGAACGAGATCGCTTCGTGGAACGATCTCAAACTGCTGACCGTGCGCATCGACCGGCTGGAACGCTGGCATCTGCCCGGCTTGCTGTGCATCGGCGACGCTGCGCACGCGATGTCGCCGATTGGCGGTGTCGGGATAAATTTGGCGATTCAAGACGCGGTGGCGGCGGCAAACGCAACGACCGGTCCGTTGTGCAGCGGAGCTATCGACGAAGCGGTGCTTCGACGCGTGCAGAAGCGGCGGGAGTTCCCCACTCGCGCGACGCAGGCGTTGCAAGTCTTTCTGCAAGAGCGTTTTGTCTCGCAGGTGCTCTCATCGAACGACTCCGTGCGCGTTCCGCTCGCGGCGCGCGCGCTGGATGCGGTTCCCACGTTGCGCAGCATTCCCGCGTTCATCGTCGGCGTCGGCTTCCGGCCCGAGCACGTACGGTCCTAACCAAATTTCCCCGTCCTGCCCTACAAACGCGCACTTTTCGCTGTCTTACTGGCGTATATAGCCGGGACGGGAGGGTGCTATGCGGCGTTTGGCGGCAGTACTCGTGTATGCTTTTGCGCTGTCCGCCTGCGGGGGCGGAAGCGGCGGTTCGACCCTCCCTTTGGCCGCGCCACTCCCAGGCAGCGCAAATTCCGGCAACTCGCCCGACGTTTCGGTTCCGCAGCATTACGCGATTGTCGATCTGGGCGCACAAGTCTATCCGCTGGCGATCAACAATCGGAACACTGTGGTCGGCGCGTTTGGAGGCGGCGCTTTCCGCTATCGGAACGGGACGCTGCAAACGCTGCACGCGCCGGGCGGCGGGCCGGCTCTAAATGCCACGGACGTCAACGATCGCGACGTCGTCGTTGGAACGAACGGGTACGCGATCGAATGGCAGCCGGACGGTAGCGCGCTCGATCTCGGTGCGCCGCCCGTGTCCTTCGTGCAGACGGTCGCGATTGGAAACGACGGCGAGATTCTCGGCATCTCGCCGCTTTCGGGCATCGCGGGCTGCGGCGGTGCGCTCACGCTTTTCGCGGCGAACGCCGCGCCGAAGAGCGTCGGGCCCGATAGTATTTCGATCGGCGGCATCAATGCAAGCGGCGTCGCCGCGATCGGGGAGTACGAGCAATCGGGAGCCGCGTGCATGGGCTCGATGTCGCCGGCGCTCTATCCCGCTTTTACGGCGGTTGCCGTTCCGCCCGATTTCAACCTCGACACCTTCACCGGTATCGTTGCGGTGACCGACATTAATAACACCGGCAGCGTCATCGGCTATGGACCCACGACGACGCCGCAGGGCACCGGACCGATTGCCACCTTCTTGTCGCGCGGCGGGAACGCGATCGAAATCGATCCCCCCGGCGGCTACGACACGCTTCTCGGTTTCGGCATGAACGATCTCGGTTGGATCGTCGGGACGCTGCAGTTACAGAGTACGCAGGTGATACCGCATGCGTTCGTTTGGAACGGTGGGCGGGTGACCGATTTGAACGCGCTCGTTCCCGCAAACTGCAATTGGGTACTGAATGCGGCGCAAGACGTAAACAACGCAGGCGATATCATCGGCACCGGGACGTTCGACGGCAAAACTCACGGATTTTTATTGGTGCCGCAACACTAGCGACGGGCAAGGAAGGGCCGAACCGGCGGCCGGACTAATGCTAGCGGCCATGAATCCCGATATCATTAACCACGTTTTCGCCTGGGCGCCGCTTACCGCGTTCGTCATCGTGATGATCATCTTGTATCGCGCTACGCGGCGAGCGCCGGCGCAGCGCGCGCCGATGGGCAAGACGTACGCGTGCGCGCAGTGCGGCCGGCGCGGCTCGCACGAGCACATGGTTCCGGTGACGCACGAAGGCGCCGTTGTGTGGTATTGCGGGCGCTGCGCCCACTAGCAAGCAAGCCCGCGTAAGCGTCCCCGTTCAGGAGTCTAAAATCCCGCGCCGAGCGTGGGATTTTTTGCTATTTTATAAGGACCGCGAATTCTCGCGAGAGACGGAGGTGTCCCGAATGACCCTCGATATTTCTGCGGTCCAAGCCGAGCAAAACGTGTGGGAGATGGCGCAGCAGCAACTCGACGACGTCGCGCGCCTGATCGGCTTGAACGAATCCATTCACGGATACTTGCGCGAACCCAAGCGTGTGCTCGAAGTCTCGGTGCCGGCCCGTATGGACAACGGCGTATTTCGCATGTTCAAAGGCTATCGCGTGCAGCACAACATGGCGCGCGGGCCGTCAAAGGGCGGCATTCGCTATCATCCGGCCGTAACGCTCGACGAAGTCAAAGCGCTGGCGATGTGGATGACGTGGAAATGTTCGCTCGTCAACATTCCGTTCGGCGGTGCCAAAGGCGGCGTGATCTGCGATCCGAAGAACATGTCGATGCAGGAGCTGGAGAATCTCACCCGCCGGTTCACCAGCGAGATCTCGATCATCATCGGTCCGGAGAAAGACATTCCCGCGCCGGACGTGTACACGACGCCCCAAGTGATGGCGTGGATTATGGACACGTACTCGATGCAGAAGGGGTATTCCGTGCCCGGCGTCGTCACGGGAAAGCCCGTTTCCATCGGCGGTTCGCTCGGACGCGACAAGGCGACCGCGCGCGGCTGCCTGTACGTCGTGGATGAAGCGATGCGCGCAGAAGGCATGCCGAGCAGCGGCGCGCGCGTTGCCATTCAAGGCTTTGGAAATGCTGGAATGTACGCCGCGGAACTCATGCAAAAAGGCGGATACACGATCGTCGCCGTCTCCGATTCGCAGGGCGGCGTCGCAAACCCGAGGGGACTCGACGTCGGCGGCGTCATCGCGCACAAGACGGAAACCGGCTCGGTAGTCGGATTTACCGGCGGAGAACGCCTGAGCAACCGCGAGGTTCTCGAGTACGACTGCGAGGTGCTCGTTCCGGCTGCGCTCGAAAAAGTCATCACGGCTGAAAATGCGTCGCGCATTCGCGCGAAGATCGTCGCGGAAGCCGCGAACGGCCCGACGCTTCCGGAAGCGGATCGCGTCCTCTTCGATCGGGGCATCATGGTGCTTCCCGACATCCTTGCGAACGCCGGCGGGGTTGCCGTCTCGTATTTCGAGTGGGTGCAAGACCTGCAAGAGACGTTCTGGGAAGAAGACGAGATCAACGAGCGTCTCAAACGCAAGATGATCCGCGCGTTCAACGAAACGTACGACCAGGCCCGGCGGCTGCAGGTGGACATGCGGCGAGGTGCCTACGCCGTGGCCGTAAGCCGCGTCGCAGAGGCCACCAAGCTCCGAGGCTTGTATCCGTAAAAACGGCGCTTTGGCCTAGCCTCCGCGCCGCCCGAACGACGTTTGGGGCCCCAAGGGTTGCATAGGCGGTAAAGCAAAATCCGCGTTAACGAACGCGGATTTTGTTTGCTTTTATGATTCTCGATAGGCCGCTGCGGGCGGCTATTTTGGCGGCGGCTGACAACGCGCTCGTGCGGCGCGTCGTCAGCCGTTACGGTTTTCGGCTGGGCGCAAAACGCTTCGTCGCAGGAGAAAGCGCGGCCGAGTTCCTCGGCGTTGCACGTGAAGTCAACGCGCGAGGCTTTGCGGTCGCATGCGGCATTCTGGGCGAAGGCGTCGCCGGCCGCGAAGAAGCGCGCGCCGCCGCGGATCGGTATTGCGATCTGCTTCGCACGTTCGCTCGCGAGGGTATCGACGCGAACGTCGCGTTCAAACTCACCCACGTCGGCCTCGACATCGATCCGGCGCTCGCGCTCGAAAACGCCGCGCGCATCGCGCAAACGGCGCACGAAACCGGCAATACGATGCGCCTGGACATGGAGCAGTCGCGTTACGTGGACCAGACGCTGCACGTGCATCGCGAACTGCGCACGCGCTACGGATGTGTCGGGGCCGTGCTGCAATCGTATCTATTCCGAAGCATGGACGACTTGCGCTCGCTGCTGCCGCTTGCGCCGAATCTGCGTATCGTCAAGGGCGCGTATCTCGAGCCGCCGTCAATCGCCTTTGCGAACAAGGCCGACGTCGACAAAAACTACGTGGCGCTTGTCGAGACGGCGCTTGAAGGCGACGGCTATACCGCGATCGCCACGCACGATCGCCGCATCGTCGAACGCGTCATCGGCTTCGTCGAGCGGCGCGGACTGCCCAAACGCGGCCGGTTCGAATTTCAAATGCTCTACGGCATATCGACGCCGTTCGCGCAAGAGCTCGTACAAGCGGGATATCGGGTTCGCTTGGCCGTGCCGTTCGGCACGTATTGGTTTCCCTACCTCATGCGGCGCCTGGCGGAACGCCCGGCGAATCTCGCGTTCTTCGTGAAAGGTGCATTTACGCGATGACTGCCCGCCTGCGCGGTGTATGCTCGGCGGCGCTCACGCCGTTCGACACCGAATTCCGTCCGGATTCCGCGCTCGCCATTGCGTATTACGAGCGCTTACTGCAATCCGGCTGCGACGCGCTCAACCTCATGGGAACGACCGGCGAGGCAATGTCGATCGCAACCGCCGATCGTCTGCAATTTATGGAGGACATTGCGCGAAGTGGGTTGCCGCTCGAGCGTCTGATGGTCGGAACCGGTGCCGCGTCGTTGCGCGACGCCATCCGCTTGACGCGCGCGGCGCTCGAACTCGGATTCGCGGCCGCACTGGTCATGCCGCCGTTTTTTTATCGCGGCATCTACGATGACGGAGTCGTTGCGTTCTTCGAGCGCTTTTTCGATGGGGTCCGTCCGCCCGAGCAGCGCATTCTGCTCTACAATTTTCCGGCGATGAGCGGCATTACGTTTCACGCGGATCTCGTCGATCGTTTACTGGACGAGCATCCCGGTTTGATCGCCGGCATGAAGGATAGTTCCAACGACGTCACGCTGCAGAGCGAAATCCTCGCGCGCCATCCGGGCGTTCTGATGTATCCGGGATCCGAGTTGTCCCTTGCCGACGCCCGCAAACGCGGCGCGGCCGGTTGCATCTCCGCATCGGTTGCGCTCTGGCCGCAGCTCGCCGCCGCCGTGTGGCGCGGCGAGGTTCCGCAAGAAGAACTCACGCGCCGGCGCGGGTCTCTTGCGGGATTGCCGACGGTTCCGGCCGTACGTTACCTTCTCGCCCGGCAAACCGCGCAGCCGCAATGGGAGCGCTGCATTCCGCCCCAAATGCCCCTTACAAAGACGCAAAGTTCAACGCTTACGGCGCGATTCGAAGGGATAGGTGTGTCATGACCGCATCGGTGCCCGCTTCCCCTTGGACCATCGGCGACTTTCACGTGATCGGAGCCGCGCACACGATCGTCGGCGAGGTGCTGTGCGAAGACGCAGGACTTACCGCCGGAAGACGCGTGCTCGACGCTGCGTGCGGAAGCGGCAATACCGCTCTTGCGGCCGCGCGCCGCGGCTGCACCGTCTCGGGTTTGGACCTGTACGACAAACTGATCGAGCGCGCACGCATACGCGCGCAGGCGGAAGGCTTCGAGATAGACTTTCGCAGCGGAAATTGCGAGCAACTGCCGTACGGCGATGCGTCGTTCGATGACGTGCTCTCGACGTTCGGCGTGATGTTTGCGCCGGATCAGCAGCGCGCGGCCGCCGAGCTGCTCCGCGTTTGCAAGCCGGGCGGAACGATCGCGCTTTCGAATTGGACCCTCGAAAGCTTGCCGGGCGGCATGTTCGCACTCGGCACGACGTATGGGCCGCCTCGGCCTGCGGGATCGCACGCACCGATCGAATGGGGAACCGTACCGGGATTGCGGCGCTTGTTCGGCGATCGCGAGATGCGGCTATTCGATCGGGTCGTCTATATGCGCTTTCGCACCATCGACGCGATGATCGAAACGTTCCGCAACTATTTCGGCCCGATGAAGATGCTCTTCGATAACGCACCCGAAGAGCGCCATGCGGCGATTCGCAGCGACCTGGCCGATCTCGCCGCGCGTTACAACCGCGCGACCGACGGCACGCTCTGCGCCGCGATGTCTTACGTGAACGCCGTCATCCGCGTTTAAACCTGGACGACCTCTTTGACTTCCGGGACGTCGGCGCAAACGACTTGTTCGATTGCGCCTTTGAGCGTCATGTTGGAGGCCGGGCATCCGCCGCAGGCCCCCAGCATTTGCACGAACGCCGTGCCGTTCTCGACTTTGATGAGCCAGACTTCGCCGCCGTCCATTTGAATGCCGGGGCGAACTTTGTCGAGCGCGGCGTTCACGCGCTCCTCGATGCTATTACTGTCCATAACCTTTCATGAGTTCGTGCATGCGGCCCGCAACGGAGAGCGCGTCGTTCCAGTCGCGCTGCCACATGTTGCGGCCGAAGATCAGCCCCACGCAACCCGCTTCCATCGCGATCTGCGCTTTGTGTATGGTGTCTTCGTCACCCATTTTGCTTCCGCCGGACACCAATACCAGCGAGCGCCCCGCGGACTTCACGACTTTGCGCAGCCCATCTAGTTCAGACAGCTCGAGCGTGTTGTAGGGTTTCGGCAGCTTGTCCGCGGTCGCGGCATCCCATTTCGGCACGTTGAGTTTGATAACGTCCGCCCCGACCTCACACGCCGCGCGCGCGGCATAATCGATGGCATAGAGCGAGTCGATGCCGCCCTTGGCTTTGATCGCGGCACCGCGCGGATACGCCCAGACGATGAGCGGCATGCCGTAGCGTTCGCATTCGCGGCGCACTTCGTTGCACTGCGCGATATCGACGTCTTGCGCGGGGCTGCCGACGTAGAGCGTATAGCCGACGGCGTCTGCGCCAAGTCGAACGGCATCTTCAACCGACGACGTGAGGGAGCTGAACGCGTCGTCGTCGTTGGGTACGTTCGTTTTGCCGTTGATTTTCAGGACTAGCGGCACCTTACCGGCGAACGCCTTGTGATACTTCTCCGCAAGACCGATATGCAGCGCGATGCCCGAGAAATTGCCCTCGACCGCCAGGCGGTAGATCCAGTCCGTGTCGATGGACTCGGGGTTGGCGAAGAAGTCGATGGGGCCGTGCTCGAGGCCTTGATCGATGGGCAGCAGCATGAGCGTGCCGTTGGCCGGGCCGTGTTCGTACATCATGCGGTGCAAACGCACGCGCTTGCCCGTGGAAAGATTCATCTCGTCGAACGTCGGCCGACGAACCGCTGCTAACATCTGTGCGTTGCCTCCGGAGTTTATGGTGGATGTGGCGCCTTCTTTGGAGGCGCGCGACCCCCCTTGAGATAATGCCCCGGCGTGGACTTACCCGCTATCGGCTTTATCGGGATCGGCGCCATGGGCGAGCCGATGTCGCTCGCGCTGCTGCGCGCGGGATACTCGGTCACCGCATGTGCGCACCGCGATCGCGAACGCCTCGAAC
>DATEHZ010000074.1:0-28876 GCA_035279385.1 Vulcanimicrobiaceae bacterium
CTGGAGGACGACCCGCTCACGGAGGCCGTTCTCGCCTCGATCGTGCACGGGGCCGGAATCGTGGTCTGCGTGTCTTCCGGCGACGGCCTGCGCACCTTCACCAACGC
Organism: Vulcanimicrobiaceae bacterium; assembly: GCA_035279385.1. GTDB lineage: Bacteria > Vulcanimicrobiota > Vulcanimicrobiia > Vulcanimicrobiales > Vulcanimicrobiaceae > DATGJX01. The sequence continues at coordinate 108 of DATEHZ010000074.1, forward strand.
TGCCGTCAACGCGTCCGGCGGGACCGTCCCGATCAACGTGGTGACGTCGGGCGGCACAGACCTCAATGACGACGTACTTTCGACGATTCCATCGGCCGTTATCGATTCCGGATCCATTGCGGTCGGCGGAACGACGCTCGACGACGTGACGGCGGCTCCGCCGTACGAAACACAGTTCGCGCAGTATCGCGATCAACTGGCGTTTCCCGAAGTACGCTGGAGCGGCTTCGGCAACTTCGCGAGCGGATACGGACCGCGCGTCAACATCTCCGCACCTTCGGATAACATTCTGGTCACCGATATGCGCGGCAACGTCAACCTGAGCGGCGGTACGTCCGCATCCGCACCGGAGGTCGCGGCCGCGGCGGCGGTCGCATTACAGGTCGCACGATTGACCGGCAAACCGTTTTCCAGCGCGACGGCCGTGCGCGACTTCTTAGTAAAAAGCGCGGATCCCGTTCCGAACGTTCCGCAAGCGGATCAACAGGTATCGGTCGGTCCGCAACTCGACGTTGCTCACGCGGTCGAAACGTTGCTGGGCCAAGGAAATGTCCGGGTGCAACCCAGCGTCACGCGCGTCGCCGTCGCGCAACGTCAACCCATATATGCGAGCGACTTTGCCTTCGTTTCCGACACCGATCCGGCGTCGCTCGATCTGACGGGAGCTCGCGACGACACGTATGCCGAGACCGGCTACACGCTGTATCAGCCGATCACGATTGCGCCGGATTGGGAAGCGCTCCCGGCGAACGCGCAGTTCAAACTCTACGTGTCCGGCTCGCCGGCGAAGGTGCTCGGGACGAATCGCTTTGCGCGGCTCTATCCGACGGACTTATTAAACGCCGCCGGTTTGCCGCTCTCCTCAACGCAGCAGCGCACCGTGAACCTGACGTACGTTGCAACGGCCGGATTACATGCGGTCGCGGAGACGAGCATCGCGCTCACGTTCCTGCCCAACACCAGCGAACTGCACGGAATGGGACCGGCGCCGTCGGTTGCGCCGGTAACGACCGGCAACTACATGATCGTCAAATACGACATCAGCAACGTCGATCTATCGTTCGACCGGAATCCGACCTTGCTGGTCAGCGTTCCGGGACGCACGAGCAGCGCGGAGCCGGGCTATCACACGCTCTATCAGGTTCCGCTCACGCAGCCGCAGGGAACGGTCCAGGTTCCGATCAGCGCACTGCAAGGCGACGGCATCTACGGCGTGGCGGTGGGCTTCCATAGTCAACACTACAGTGACTCGACCACGTGGGCGTACACGCGCGTCGCGAATGCGGGAAGTGCGCGTCCCGCTGCTCCGCTGGTGTCCTTGCCCGGGACGAGCAATACGGGCGGCCATTATATCGACGTGCCGCTCGGCTCGCCGGTTCAAGTGTCGTGGGACGTCTCGAAGGTCCCCGGAGCCATTGGAGCGATCCTCGAGGTGAGCGCACCGGGCCCAACCGGTTACGGCAATTACAACACGTTCAACAATCCGAACGGGTCGATCGTCGATCATAACGGCATGGACTCGGGTTCTCAGTACACGACGCAAGTCGGCACGTCGGGAACGACGACGATTTTACCCTCGCAGATTGCGTCGGGCGAATATCAAGCGGTTCGGGTCATTCCCGTCGGCGTGAACGGGCCTGCCGGCGAAGCGAGCGATGAAAGCACAATAGCCACACACGGCATCGCAACGGCCGACGGCGGTAATCTCTACGGCGGGTTTGCGATCAACAGCAGCGGCACGGACGGTATCCTCACCTCGAATCAAATTATCGGCCTGCCCGGTAACGCAACGATGGTGGTGAGTTCGCTTGAGGCGTTCGACCAAAAAGCCAACGCTATCGGCGCGTTCATGGCCAACAACGAAGAGTCGTTCTCATACTGGAGCACCGGCGGCGTGTTTGACGATTTCTTCAACGTGTGGGATCTCGGTATCGATCCCGCCACCGACAGCGCCTATTTCTGGACGCCGATATCCTACAGCGAGAATTGCACGCCGCTTTGCACGGGGTTCAGTTATCACGGGCAGATCAACTGGCTTCCTCAGGTGAATCAGTACGCGCTCGGACAGGCCAGCGACGCTGTAAATGGGCAAGCGCTGCCGTTGCCGGTGCCGCAGCCCTCGCCTGCAAGTTCGACACAAAACGTGAATACCGGTGTGACCGGCGGCTGGCTACTGCAAAGCGACCCGAAGAGACCGCAGTGGACGAATGCGCCGACACTCAGTCAACTGCTTACGTCGAATCAATTTACCGCTCCGGCGCTCGGAACGAGCTTCCCATTCAACAGCTTATTACAAGATAACGTCGCCGGAATATCGACGAGCGGCGGATATACCGCTGCCTTGGCGTGGGACGGAAATACGTACCAAAACGTCATCGACGTCATGCAAAACTCCACCGGTACCGAACAGCTGGCGCCGCTGGACCCGAATAGCGATATGTATAACTACTCGGTTTCACTGGTCATGGATGGCGGCGAAGTGTACTTCCTGTCCTGCGGCTGCTCGTACTGGACCGGCTACAACGGATCCGTTTCGGGATACGGAGCTGCGCCGTACGTGGGCGGCACGATTCCGCCGCGCACGTTGAACTCGGTGTTTCCGGTCGCCATCTCAACCTTAGGCAATGGATGGGTTGCGGTGATATCGATTTGGGGCGCCGACTGGCGAACCAACGACAACGTTCTCAGCGCGGTCGAGGTCATGAATCCGCAATCGGGCGCGGACTACGTCATGGAGTCGAGCTACTTCATCGGCGTCTCCCAATACACGGGCACGAGCAACGGCGAACCGCCGTTCAACAATCTGCTTCAGGCCAACCCCAACACAAAGACGATTTATGTCGTCGGTCCGTCCGGTACGGAGATTCAGGTTATTCCGGTTTCCAAATTGGGCGTCAATCTGTGAGGAGCGCAATAATGAAACGCATTATCTCAATCGGCATCGTCGCGCTGCTCGCAGCATGCGGCGGAGGCGGCGGTGGCGGCACGGCGCCATATACCCCCTCGACGTCTTCGCCAACGGCGGCGCCGACGTCACAGCCGAGTTCCGATCCGTCTAGCGGCAAGTCGCCGATGAGCGTAACTCCATCCTCCTTGAGCTTTACGAATGCAGGCGCAACGGCAACGTTCGCAATCTCTGAAAGCAGCTATAGCGGCAGTTTTACCGTCGACGCTTCCAAATGCAGTGGTATCGCAACCGCGTCGCCCTCTAGCGCTGACGGTCCCAGCGCGACGATCACCGTCACGGCGGTCGGCGCCGGGAGCTGCACACTCGCCGCCACCGATAAAAGCGGCCAGAGCCAATCGGTGTCCGTTTCCGTAACCACCACCCAGGGAGTGATTCAATGATTTTCTCAAAACGATGGATAGCGCTTGCAGTGATTTGCACGCTCGCGGCGTGCTCAGGAGGCAGCCAGTCGGTCGTACCTTCTGTGCCGAAAACTGCATCGAACAAAGCCATTGCGCTGGTGAAGATCGTTTGGCCGAAAAAGGCCATCTCCACCAAGCGGCATCCTGCCTTTGTATCGCCCAGCACGATGAGCGTCGTTGTGGAGACGGCGGGCTCCGACGGATCCACGTCCACGACAATTGCGAACAACACGGGAACCACGGCCAGCACGACGCTCAATATTCAGGCTCCGGTCGGCAACGATACGTTTGTGGTTTCCCTGTACGATCAACCGCAAACTGCGGGCGAAACTTCGGCAGTAGGCAACGAGCTCGGTCAAGCTACCGTCACGCAAAACATCGTTTCCGGGCAGGCCAACACCGTCAACTTCACCGTGGACGGGATTGTCTCGTTGGTGGCCGTCGCGCTTGCTTCGCCGGGGCCGCTCGCGTCCGTGAGCGGTGCACCGGGATCGCAGACCATTCAGTTGATTGGAGATATGCCGCAGACGCTCACGCTTACGCCGCTCGATGCCGACGGCAACGCGATCGTGGCGCCCGGGAACGCTCCAGCGTTCTCGCTCGCCGGTAGTCCTGCTACGGGAAAGCGACTCAGCGTGGCGCCTTCGGCATCGAGTGCGAATCAGTTCGTCGTCTCACCGGTCGCTCCGGCTGTCACGGGAAGGGATGCGCAAAGTGTATTTACGCCCATAACGTCGCTTGAACTTGTAGCCACGGCAACCGACGATCTCGGCCCGCATACGACCAACATCGCCGTCACGCCCGTGAGTGAGGTGTTCGTCGGATACTCGAACGGAACAGGTTCCAAGATCGCCGCGTATGACGGCATGGGAAATCCGATTGCGCTTCCTGCCGGGGCATTCACCGGCGTGACGAATCCCGTCGGCCTAGCGTACGATCCCGACGACCATTGGGTTCTGGTCGCGGACGCGTCCGACAAGGTGCTCGCATTCGACACCTCCGGAAGCGCGATTTCCGGATTTAGCGTACCGACGTACCTCAAAGGCTTTACGGCAATTGCTTATTACAACGATGCCGTTGGACGTGTGGCGACTCACGGTCTTACGTCAAATCCTCGGCGCGTTCTCGTTGCCGATTCGACGGACGGCTTTGACGAGCTGAGCATGACCGGTTCGGTCATCGTACGCGGCAGCGTGCGTGACGCGTCCGGAAATCCGATCACGCCGACTGCCGTCGGCGGCGTGATCGATGACGGCGGGCCCTCGACGAGCGGGGCGGTGGTCATTGTCGGTAACCCGAAGACGAACAGTGTCGACAGTTACGACATGGTGAATCCGAACCCGAATTTCAATGGCTTGCCGCTTGCGCCCCCAACGTATTATTCCACCACGACGCCGAACGGCGAAACGCCCTTGGGATTTGCGATCGCGGGCTTTTTTGAGAATCCCTGGTGTCCCGCCACCTCCCCGTCCGTCGGCGTTCTTGTCGCAACGGGATCGTTCGATAACGTCGACGTCTACACGGGCCAATGCCAGACCGGCGTGTACAGCGGCTTTACCGGCGGCGGATCCGACAATTCAAAACCGCTGGGTGCGAACGTCTCGGCGATGGCGATCGACTACGTGAACGGCGGCTTTTACGGTGTCGAGAATGGGCAGAACGCCATCGTGGACTTTTCGCTCACGGGGCTTGCGCCGAGCAACTCGGTGCCGGCTGCGGTCACCGCGGGGTCCTTTACGACACCCGCGAGCAGCGGGCTCTCGAGTCCGACCTCGATAGCGGTCGCGTTCTAAGGTCCGTCGTCCGCCACAGGCCCACGTCCGCGTCCTGCAAGCGGACGTGGGCCGGAAGACCGGGTGCAACACAACATGCCGAGTGCCGAAGAAGAGAGAATGACGTAGGGGGCACGTCACAAAGATGTCATGTTCCTCGAAGGGGCACGGATATCCATCGACGCACTCCTTACCGACCCTTGGGGAGCCGCATGCGCCACTTGAAACGCCAGTTATTTATCTGTTGCACCGTGATGGCCTTAATCGCCTCAGCGCTTCCATCGCAGGTGCAGGCCCGCCGAATGGCGGTCGCTCCAACCCCGAACGCGCCCGCCGTCGTAACGGTCAACGTCATCACGGTCGATCGAGCTGCGGACATCGTTCGCCGGCTCTACCCGCAGGCGAGGATCACGGTCGATCGATCGGCGAACTCGCTCATCGTCGTCGCCTCGCCGGAAGTAGAAAACAACATTCGGACGATCGTCTCGGGCATCGACGTGAAGAACCCGCGATCGTACGTTTCTCAGGCGCAGCAACTGCACCACACGACCCCGCAGCAAGTCATCCCGAAGCTGAAGGCGCTGTATCCGAATGCGCGGTTTGCCGCCGGGCCGAACAAGACGGTTCTGATTTCGGCGACCCAGCAAGACGAACAAGAAATTGATTCGATCGTCGCCTCCATCGACACGCCGCTGACCACTCCGGCTCCGTCCGCTGCGCCGGCCGAAGTCGTACGCGTCCTGCAACGCCGCGCTCGCGACGTGGCACGAGAAGTCGCCGTTGCCGTACCGGGCGTCCGCGTTTCGGTTTCGGGCGCGGACGTGATCTTGGCCGGACCCAGTGACGGCGTCGCTCATGCAAAAGACCTCGTCGCACAGCTGGACGAGCCGCAGAGCACGTTTGCGTACACGCAGATCTATCGTCTGCGTTACGTCGACGCGGCCTCGGTCGCCGGCCTTCTAAGACGTTCTTTCGGAAGCATTGACGTCAACGTCGACAAGGATTTGAACGCGCTGAGCATACGCGCGCCGGCTGCGCTGCAAAAACGCATTGCCGACGGCCTTGCGCAGTTGGATGGAGGGGATGCTCCCGCGGCGCAATCCGGCGGCTTGCCGGTCGCACAACCCGGAACGTCGTCTACCGCATACTCCGGCCCAAACGGCGCAAGTGAAGTTTATACGCTGCGCGCGGCGGTTCCGGGATTGAACGGCGCGCCGTCCACTTCCGCGACCGATCTTGCGACAACGGTGACGCAGGCGCTCTCATCGCAAGCGCCCGATCTGAAGATCACGGTGCCGCCGAACGCCAATCAGATGATCCTCACCGGCAGCCCGTACAGCATCCGGCTCGCGAAAGACCTCATCAATCAACTCGACGTTGCCGAACCGCTGGTCGTACTTGACACGGAAGTACTTGAAGTTGACGAGACGGTCGCAAAGAACTTGGGTCTGCAGTTCTCACAGCCCGTCGTAAGCTCCACGTTTACGGAAACGTCGCCCTCCATTCCGCTGGACGGCGGAACGCCGCCTCCACAGCCGATCGGTCTCTTGCCGTTCACCCGTTCGCCGCTGACACTCGGGCTGCAGCTCAACTTGCTGATTCAGCGCGGATATGCACGCATATTGTCCGATCCGCGCATAACGACGGTCTCCGGGCGGACCGCCTCGATCCGTGCGGGCGATACCATTTCGGTTCTGACTACGGCGGGCGGCGGCGCAGGCACCGTTGCCACGACGCAAATTCAGAGTTTTCAAACCGGTGTGACGCTCGATATCACGCCCGTCGTGAACGCGGGCAACTTTATCACCGTCTCCCTGCACCCGACGGTAAATAACCTCTCCGGCATTCTCAACGGCGTTCCGCAGATTTCAACGCGCGATACGACGACGACCGTGGGGCTACAGGCGGATCAGACGCTGATCATCGGCGGTCTCATCGAAGATACGGAGAACCGCACGGAAAGCCGGATTCCGATCTTGGGCGACATTCCACTCGTCGGTCACATCTTTCGCAACAAGACGGTGAACTCGCAGCGGAACGAACTGGTCATCACCGTCACGCCGCATATCGTCGAGCCGGGGAACATCAACGTGATGCCCGGACCGCCGCTGCCCGCGATTCCCACCGCTCAGCCCTTGCCGACGTTGGCACCGGGAACGACGCTGCCGACGCCGAGGCCCACGCTGCCGCCAACGTTCACGCCTGCCCCTAGCCCCGAACCTGCGCTTACGCCCGCGCCGCCGTTGCCGCAGCAATCACCATCACCGCGCGCAGGTTCCCCCGCAGCAACAAGGACGCCGTCGCCGGCGCAGAGCGGCGCGCCCGCACCGCTCCCAACGGCGTTTCGTCAATTGAACACGTTCACGTACGGACAAGCACCGCAGAGCAACTTCGCCAAGCCGGGCGATCCGGTGCAGATTTTCTACGCGCAAGTTTCACCGACGGTGGTAAAAAACGGCGATCAGATTAGCGTGTCCGTGATTACCACGACGAACGTGAACCACGTGACGTTCGGATTAGGTACGATTACCACGGACGTCAAGCAGATCGGGCCGGGGCAATTTCAAGGCACGTTCCCGTTCAGTTCCGGAGGGGTTGCCTTCGGCTCAGCGGGTCAGGTACAGATGGCGCTAAGGGCGTATCGCACGGACGGTGCATTAGCCACGATTCCCGTTCCGGTCAGCGTGACGTTTTAGAAAAGCTTTCGAGCGCCGCCACACCAACGCCGTTCAGGAATCGCTGCTCGTGCGTCGGAGCGCTTCCGCAAGTTGCCAGCGCGCGCGAATGCGAAGACGCGCGTAGATCGCGTTCAGTGAATTGCCGACCGTTCTGACGCTTAGATGCAGTTCGTCGGCGATCTCGCGGTTGGTAGCGCCTTGCGCCGCAAGTTGTGCAATCTGATGCTGGCGCAGGGTGAGAGCGCGCTGAGACCCGACCGCGACGCTGGGCATTTCCTCATCAAGGGCCCGCCGCAAATTTCGTACCATATCCCGGTAGCGTACGTTGCCCGTGATGTAGTATGCAGTCTGGTAAGCAGAGATAACGAGATATGAGGATTGCCCGTGCAGCGAGTCGTACATGGTGATTGCTTCCGTGATATCCGCGAGTGCCTGCACCGTGCGCTTCATCTCAAAAAGCGCGTGCGCGCGATGTGTTAATGCGGCCGCCCGGAACATGCCGCCCATTTTTTCTGCGAGGCCTGTAGCGAGCCGCAGGCACTGCTCGTAGTTGCCGCGACCGATCAGCATCTCGCACACCGGCAGCACCGTATGCGGATCGTTCGGTGCGCGCTGTGCTTCACGAAGCGGAATAAGGCGCGCGACGTCGTCAAACCGTCCGACGGAGTTATAGGTAAGGGCAAGGCGCGAGCGCGCAAACGGCTTCCATTCAACGGTGTCCGTGGCATGAACGGATTCGTAGAGCGCGGTCGCGCAGTCGAGCGCGTGCGCGCGTTCTCCACGCGCCACGCTTTCGCTGACCTCCATGGAAAGAACGGTCCAGACGGGGCGTGCGGTGCCGCGCTCGACACCCAAACGATATGCCAAAGCGCGCTCGGCACGCGCTCGGTGCACGGTTGCCGGGGACCCGGAGTAGAGAATTGCACGCGACGTGTGCAGCTCGGGCAGAAGCACGGCGGGAAGATCGTCACCTTGGGCGAGGATTGCTTGGGCTTCGCCCAACAGCTCGTCCGCATCGATGTGATTCATGCCCCCGACGCCGAAATCGCGCAAAAGGTGCGTTCCCGCAATCGCATACTCGCAAAACGCGGCTGCAGCGGATCGATCGCCGTCGCCTGCGCGTGGCCTCAATATCTGCAGCATCGCGCCGTACTCGCGCATCGACGCCGCCGGATTGCCGGAATAATACTCCATGCACGTTCGAATCCAATGCAGCGTTGCATCGATAGGGGCGCGTTCGCTCGCCGCCGTGCGCTCGCGAACGGCATTCAGATATTCCGTCGTTTCCGGAAAACGATCGAACGCTTGAAGATCGTCCAGGATGCGAAACTGCATGGTTGCGAGCTTTCCCGACTCCGCCGGTGAAAGCGGCACAGCTCGTAGCATTTGGAGCAGTTGATCCGCCCGGCGCGACGCCCCTGCTTCATAAAACGTTGCAGCCTGTGCCAATAGCGTACGGCGTGGGTTTTCCATGACCGCGGCTGCAGATCGATTGCGCTCGCGCGCGAGCACGTTGCGCGCACGCCGAAGCGCTTCACGTAAATCGATGTAGAATTGCTGCCGTGAAATGCCGAGCGCGGTATAGACTCTCGTTGAAGACTCGCCGCGAAAGACATGGCGATCGAGCACGTGCACCAAACGCGCCAAACGCTGCGCAGAGATATTACTCGCATCGTACGAGAGTTCTGCAAGCACGCTTTTACGCAGTGCCGGCGAGAGCTCGCGCAGCGGAGCAAAGTCGCGCTCGAGCCGCGAGGAACCCGACATAGCCGCGCCTTTCGGCGCGCCCGAAACGGCTTTCCTTCGGGCGGTGTCATGAGTAATGGCCCATTTCGTCCGACACAGGAGAGGACTATACTCGTTCCAACCTGCTCGCTTCGAGGATTTCGGATGACTGGAAGACCGTTCCATCAGCCGGGACGTTTTGCGCGTTGCGCACGTGCCGCGCTCGCTCTGATACTAGCGCCGATTATGGTGCTCTCACCCGCGCTGGCCGCTACGCGGCTGAAACCCGTGCCGGCGAAGGGTACGCCGCGGGTACCTATCGTCGATCAATTCAAAACGCCTGACGGCCGTGGAGTGACCGTGTTACAGGGCGGCATCGCTGTGGTTAACGATCCGAAAAGCCACACACAGATGGTGCGTGACCTGCCCGAGCTGCGCATGCTAACCCACAACCGGATCGCCCCTACGCGTGCGCAGGAACTGCAAGCGCTGAGCGAACCCATTCGCACTCAGGCCTTCGCCGCGCGCCAGGTGGTGGTCGTGCTGCGGCCGGGGATAACGCTGCCCGACAGCCTGTCGCTCACGAGCCAGCAGCGTGCCGCGCTGCGCCTGTCACCGGGCGCGAAAGTCAAAACGCAGCCGGCACCGCGAAGCTATTCGGGCGATCCGACACTGGATTCTGCGCTCACCGCTGTAGGGGTCAGCGCCATTCACCGCATGTTCACCGGCACTCAGCTTGCGCGCGTCCAGATGATGCGCACGCGCGCGCACAATCAGCAGCAAACCCTGCCGATTGAAAACGGCTACGTGCTCGAAATCCAGAACGGCACCGTTCCGGCGGCCGTGCAGCGCTTGCGCAAAATTCCCGCGGTGGCCTACGCGGCGCCGAACCTACGGGTTTCAACGATGAACCTGCCCGCGCAGTTGCTGCCGAAGAAGGAGCTCGCGCATGCGGACAGCGTGATGCAGAGTGGTCACGCACAACTCGCCGCCCGCCGCGCGCAATCGATGACGCTCGGCCGGAGCGACGTCCCCGCAAACTACGCCGTCGCCTATAGCGCGCAGAGTATGCTCAATGCGCCGGGCGTGAACGCGATCGCCGCCTACGACGAGATCGCTCAGCGCTTCCATCAGCTGCCCGGTACCGGCGAAATCATCACGAACGTCTCGCTCGGCGACGTCGTCGATTCCTCGACCAATCCGAGCCCTTGCCGGAACTTCGATACGTGGAATGGGTTCGGGCCGACGGTGGAACTGGTAAACGGCCAGCACTATCTCGACCTGCGGTCGTTGCCGCTCATTCCCGTCTACACGGCCGATGACAACGGCAATCTGAGCGGCTCCGGGTCCGCCTGTGGTGAAGATCCGTTCCTAGGCGAAGTGGGCCTCGACTTCTCGGTCATGTCGGCGCTGCCGCACGATCAGCAGCGTCCCGGAGCGATCGGTCAAGGCTACTTCGATTTGCTCGGAATTGCGCCCGGCGCGCAGTATCGGCTCGTGGTTCCGCAAACGACGACGTCGTTTATCCCGACGATCTGGAACGGGCCGACGACAGCCGATCTCGTCGGCGCGATCATCGGCGCTGCGAATCAGGTGCCGGCGCCAAACGTCATTACGATGAGCCTGGGCTGGGGCTTCGACGCCTATGGCTTCCCGTCGCGCTATATAGAAGAAAGTCCGGTCATTCAGGCCGCGGTTGCCTACGCCGTAGGAAAGGGCATTGTGGTCTGCATCTCGTCCGGCGACGGTCTGCGCACGTATACGAATGCTCCGGTTGGTCCGTCGGGCGGAACGGTGCCGATTCAAACGGTCAGCAGCGGCGGCACGTCGATCTTCGATGACGCGTACTCCACGACGCCCTCGCAAGTCGTCGACAGCGGCGCAATCGCCGTCGGCGGCACGACGCTCAACGACATTACGTCCGCGCCGGGGTGGCAGCCGCAGTACGCGCAGTACCGCGATCAGTTGGCGTTCCCCGAAGTGCGTTGGAACGGCTTGGGCAGTTTCGCCAGCGGCTATGGATCCCGCGTGAACATCTCCGCTCCCTCAGACAACATTCTCTCCGAGAGTTTCCAGGGTGTCGGCATCGAAGGCGGGACGTCGGCTTCCGCACCGGAGGTGGCAGCGGCTGCGGCGGTCGTCATGCAAGTCGCGCGCCTCACCGGACACCCGTTCACGGATCCGCTCGCGGTGCGTTCGTTCCTCGAATCCACTGCGCGACCGGTACCAAATGTTCCGCAAGCGGACGTGCAAATCAACGTTGGGCCGCAGGTCGACGTCGGCAACGCGGTGGAGACGCTGCTCAAGCAAGGCGGCGTGAACCTCACACCGCAGGTCAACCGTGTGGCAATCAGCCAGCGCTATCCGCAGGTCGGCGACTTCGTCTTCACGAGCGACACGGATCCGACCGAGATCGATCTCAACGACACCTACGCGGGCATGTACGCTCAACTCGGCAGCAGCGCGTTTGCGCCAATTACAATCGCTCCCGACTGGGAAGGCCTGCCCAAAGGCACGAGCTTCCGGCTTTACGTAAACGGATCGCCGAAGAACGTGCTTGGAACCGGACCGTGGGCACGGCTCATGCCGAACGATCTGTTGTCCGCTGCCGGCTTGCCTCTGTATTCGCAGCAATTCCGCACAGTAAACCTGACGTACCAAGCCTACGTCGGATTTCACTCAGTCGCACATGCATCTATCGCCCTGACGTTCCAGCCGAACTCGCAGGACCTCGAAGGCGAAGGCCCGGCGCCGGTTGTGCCGCCTGTCGTGACGGGCACGACGATTCCGGTGCAGTACGATCTCAGCGCATACGATCCGTCGCAAGTATCGAACCCGCAGCTCATCGTTTCATATCCGGGACGCATGAGCATCTGGGACGATGGCGATCCGGGCTATAAGCCGGACTACACCGTGCCGCTCACACAGACAAAGGGCACGGTAAATATTCCGATCAGTGCCCTCGCGGGCGACGGCATCTATGGTATCGCCGTACAGGTGAATGTGCTCTCGCACTACGCGTCACCGTTCATGTTCCAAATCGGTTTGAACGATGCGCCGATTGGATCGATCACCGCGTATACGCGCGTCTCGACTGCGGGAACGAACCGGCCCGCTGCGCCGATTCTCTCGTACATCGGCGGGCCACAATTTCCGCAAGAGTCCGGCCACGCGATCGACCTTCCGTACAATTCGCCGTTCCAAGTAACGTGGGACGTCTCGAATGTTCCGAATGCAACCGGCGCGACGCTCGAAATCAGCGCGCCCGGTCCAAATATCTGGGGGAACGCCAATACGTTCAATAATCCGAACGGCTCCGTCCTCGATAACAACGGCGTCGACACCGGATCGGCGTACACACTTTCCTTGAGCGGCACGAACGGCACGATGATCGTGAATCCGTGGGCGAGCCTCGTCGGGGCAACGCAGTACGCGGTTCGTGTCGTTCCAATGAACGGCAGCAAAGCGGCCGGCGAAGCGGGCGATGTGAGTACGATCTTGACGCACGGCATCATCCCGAGCGACGGCGGAAGTCTCGCGCTGGGCTTTGACGTGAACAAGAACGGCGGCCCGGGCATCCTCACGTCCAACCAACTCGATGGAACGGGTCGCGTCGATACGTCGATACAAACGTTCGATCAAGGAACGGACCTCGTCACCAGCGATGTCGCGCTGCTTTCGACCGACCCCGGCCCGGGCGCCACTATGGGTTCCGGCAGCATGGTTCCGTTTTACGACATGTCAGGATTCGGCATCAATTCGTGGGACAACTCCGCGTTTGTCGGCGTCACAAAGCAACAATGGGATGCCTTTGGCGCGGGAGGCTTCGAATCGGTCGAATATCTGCCGTCCCTGCTGCGGCCCTATCCTTATCCGAACTGTGAGTTCTGTACAACCATCAATAGTACGTCCGCGTCACCGTTGGGATCGTTCGGGTACGACAATTCGAGTGATTTCTTCTTCGGTGGCGGGTTTAACGGCGGCGTCATTACTCCGCTCGGCCAATACGGCGCGCTCGGTACGCCGATGTCGGTGCCGAACCCGCTCGCGCCGTACGGCCCCGACTGCACGGGTTTTGTCGCCGGAGGCGGCACGCTGATGACCTCGTGGCTGAGTTTGGGCGCTATTCCGCCCGGTGGAAGCTGGATGCAAATCGGCACGCTCGCGCTGCAGCCCGTGAACGAATATAACGGATCAGCCGGCCAAGCATCGACCATCGGGAACGTCTTCCTTGCATCGTGCAATGTTGCGATGTCGGGCGACCTCGAGTATACCGGCGCAGCCATCGCGACGCGAGAGCCTGGAGCGCTCGGTCCGGGCATGTTCTACCAGACGTACAACTCATTCTCGTACTTAACGTCCAGGCCGCTGTTCGGGTATCTCCCGATAGCGCTCACATCGATGGAAGGCGCGAAGTCGTGGCCGAACTGGTTTGCGATGCTCGATGCATACGGCAGCGACTACAAGTCGAACGCAAATGCGTCCAGTGATCTCGAGGTCGTGAACGAGTACTCGTATTTGACCGGTGGCGACCAATATATGCCAATCGGCAGTATTTTGAACATACCGATTCCCTATGATAATCGGCTTATTTCCGCGGGCCCGAACGGCATGCTGTACATGATCGGCGCAAACGGTTACGAGATCGCTCCGTTTCTGACGGGACTTTAGGAGACATGATGCAGATGTATTCAGTTCATCGATTCGCGCTTAGCCTCGCTGCTGCAGTACTGCTCCTAGAGGCGTGCTCCGGCGGAGGCGGAGCTCTTCCCCACGCAACCACACCGGTCCCGAGTAACGCGAAAAAGGCGCAGGTAGCGATTACCATCCGTTGGCCTGCGCATAAGATCTCGACCGCGCGTCATCCGCAATTCGTCTCACCGTCGACCATGAGCGTAATTGTGGAAGCCCAAGGATCTGACGGCACAACGAGTACGACGATCGCCAACAACACCGGCACGCCGAGCACGACGCTCAACTTCAGCGCGCCGGTGGGCAGCGATAACTTCTACGTGTCGCTGTATGATCAGCCGCAACCGGCCGGAGCTACGAGTCCGACAGGGCAAGAGCTCGGACAAGCCGAGGTCACGCAGACAATCAACGCGGGCGTACTGAATACGGTGAACTTCACCGTCGACGGTATCGTAGCCGAACTCGGCATCGCGCTCGCGCAAGGCTCGACCATGGCCGAACTGAACGGCAAGATTGGATCGCAGCAGATCACGATGGTCGGCGACGTTCCCACGAACGTCGTCGTCACACCGATGGATGCCGACGGCAATGCGATCCTTGCTCCGGGAACCGTGCCGGTGCCCACGCTGACAGTCGGCGCCGCATCGACGGGCGGCATCACCGTCACGCCGTCACAGAGCAATCCGAACGAATACATGTTAACGCTGAACGGCGCTTCCACCAACGGAAGCTTCGGCTTGACGGCGAGCGCAACGGACGGTCAAGGCGGAACCGCGACCTCCAATATCACGATCGTCGTATCGCCGGCGATCTACGTCGGTTATGGCTCCGGTTCAGGCTCGCGCATCGTCGTTTACGATCACTCGGGTAACCCGTTGTCGCTTGGACAAAACGCATTCACCGGCGTTACGCAGCCGGTTGGTCTCGCATACGATCAGGACGATAAGGAGCTTTTTGTTGCAGATGCATCCGGCAAACTGCTCGCTTTTGACGGCGCAGGCAATCCGTCGACGAGCTTTGCACCGGTGAACGTTCCGGGCATCAGCACGATCAGTTACATCAACGCGAGTCAGACACCGTTTTGGTCGGTTCTCCCCTCACTGAGTGATCCGAAGCGCGTGCTCGTCGGTGGAACCGGCGGCATCGCCGAGTATTCCACGACAACGGGCAACCAGGACGTTCAGGCCGCAGTTGGGTTTACGCCCACGGCGCTCGCGGGCTATTATTCGCCGTTTTGGTCGCAGTATAACCCGGACCCGGCTTCGGGCTGGTTCCTTTTCGCCGGCGATCCGGCAGGCAACATCGACTTCTTCGATCTCGCGAGTCTCAGTGCGGATACGGCGGACAACACTCCATTAAACGGCGACGTCGCAACCTCGTTCGCGGGTGGCTTCTATGGTCATGTTCTCGGCAATTGCGTAAGCGGAGGGACAATCTACAATGATTACGCTCACTGCCTTTACGTCGCGTCCGCTTCTACCAAGCATATCGATCGCCTCGGTGACTTTGGCGGTTTGTTCGGATCGAATGTGCCGGGTTCGTTCGATCAGGGAGCGGCGGGAGCTGCTGCCGCGATTGCGTTCGATCCGGCCAACCTCACCCTCGACGCCGTTGACTCGAGTGCGAACACCGTGACGTACTACACGATTAACGACACCTGGGTGACTTATACGCAACCGCTTTCGTTTGGACTCACGTCCGCGGGATCGTTTACGACGCCGGCGAGCCTTGGTCTCTCCGCTCCCAATTCGATTGCGGTGGAGTGGTAATCATGCTGCACGATTATTTAAGGAGCCTGTTTGTCATGCGCAATCGTTCGTTCGCCGTGATCTGTGCCGCCGCGTTGCTCGCCAGTTGCGGGGGCGGCGGTGGCGGCGGTTCGTCGCTGCCGGTAACTACCGGCGGTTCCGGCGGAACGCCGACGGCAACGCCGTCTCCCACACCGTCAGCAACCTCCTCGCCGGGAGGCGGCTCGACGAAAAACTCCATTGCGGTATCCCCCTCATCGCTGAGCCTTATCGACACATCCACCCCGGCGACGTTCACTGCGAGCGAGAGCGGATATAACGGAACGCTCTCGGTGTCCGGCTGCGGTCAGAACGCGACCGTATCGCCCGCGAGCGCATCGGGCCCGAGCGCCACGTTTTCGGTGACGGCGACAGCCGCCGGCACGTGCGCGCTCACCGTTTCCGATTCCAACAACGCAAGTGCAACGGTCAACGTCACCGTTACGCTAAGTTCCGGCACGATTCAATAGAAAACGTGCGGCATTGCCGAGGACGACGGTTTTGCTAGGTAGACTATTCACGTGTTTCGCGCTCGCCGCTTTTGTACTCGGGGCGTTTTTGCCCACAAGGGCGGCGAGACGAACCGCCACGCCGGACGTGCCTGTCGTGATAACGGTCAACGTGATCAGCGTGGACCGCGCGGCACAAATCGTCCGGCGTCTATATCCGCAGGCAAAAATTACGGTGGACCGTTCGGCGAACTCGCTGATCGTCGTGGCCGCGCCGGAGGTGACGAACGGCATTCGAACGATCGTTACCGGGATTGATGTGAAGAATCCACGCTCGTCTGTTTCGCAGGCGCAGCAGTTGCATCATACGACGCCGCAAGAGGTTATTCCGAAACTTGAGGCGCTGTATCCCAACGCGCGTTTCGCGGCGGGTCCAAACAAAACAATCCTCATATCGGCAAGCCAGCAGGACGAGCAAGAGATCGATGCGATCGTGAGTTCGATCGATACGTCGACGGAGACGCCTGCTCCGTCTCTTCCGCCGGCGGAGGTCGTTAGAGTTCTGCAACGTCGTTCGCGCGATGTTGCGCGGGAGGTCGCCGCGGCCGTGCCCGGCGTTCGCGTCTCCGTTTCGGGTGCAGACGTTCTTTTGGCCGGGCCGTCGGATGCGGTTTCCCACGCCAAGGATCTCATCGAACAGTTGGATCAGCCGCAGACCACGATGGCCTACACGCAGATTTATCGCCTGCGTTACGTCGATGCGGCCTCTGTCGCAGACCTGCTGAAACGTTCTTTCCGCAACATTGAGGTAACCGTGGACAAGGATCTCAACGCCCTCAGCGTTCGAGCCACGGCATCGGTGCAAAAACGCATTGCCGATGGAATCTCCCAACTCGACGGCGGCGAGAGTCCGGCGCAGCAGGCCGGCGGATTACCCGTCGCGCAACCGGGCACGTCCTCCACGGCGTTTTCGGGCCCGATGGGCGCAAGCGAAGTGTACACACTGCGCGCGGCGGTACCCGGATTGAACGGCGCGCCGTCCACCTCCGCAACGGATCTCGCGACGACCGTGACGCAAGCGCTCTCGTCGCAAGCGCCCGATCTGAAGATCACGGTGCCGCCTAACGCGAACCAGATGATCCTTACCGGCAGCCCGTACGGCGTCCGGCTCGCGAAGGACCTCATCAATCAGCTCGACGTTGCCGAACCGCTGGTCGTGCTCGACACCGAAGTACTTGAAGTCGACGAGACGGTTGCAAAGAACTTGGGCTTGCAGTTCTCACAGCCCGTCGTAAGCTCCACCTTCACGGAAACGTCGCCGTCCATTCCGCTGGATGGCGGTACCCCGCCGCCGCAGCCTATCAGTCTCCTACCGTTTACGCGTACGCCTCTGAGCCTGGGCGTGCAACTCAATATGCTGATTCAGCGCGGATATGCGCGCATATTATCGGATCCGCGCATAACGACGGTCTCCGGGCGGACCGCGTCGATCCGTGCGGGCGATACGATTTCAGTCCTGACGACGGCCGGCGGCGGCGCGGGAACCGTTGCCACGACGCAGATTCAGAGTTTTCAAACGGGTGTGACGCTCGATATCACGCCCGTCGTGAATGCAGGCAACTTTGTTACGGTGTCGCTGCATCCCACTGTAAACAACCTTTCCGGCATTCTCAACGGTGTTCCGCAGATTTCAACACGCGACACAACCACCACCGTCGGGTTACAGGCGGATCAAACGCTCATCATCGGCGGACTGATCGAAGATACGGAGAACCGCACGGAAAGCCGGATTCCCATTCTGGGAGACATCCCGCTGGTCGGACATATTTTCCGTAATAAGACCGTGAACTCACAGCGCAACG
Source organism: Vulcanimicrobiaceae bacterium (assembly GCA_035279385.1). Taxonomy (GTDB): domain Bacteria; phylum Vulcanimicrobiota; class Vulcanimicrobiia; order Vulcanimicrobiales; family Vulcanimicrobiaceae; genus DATGJX01. The sequence continues at coordinate 18,442 of DATEHZ010000074.1, forward strand.
AACTGGTCATAACCGTTACGCCGCACATCGTCGAACCCGGGAACATTAACGTGATGCCGGGACCGCCGCTGCCGGCGATTCCAACGGCGCAGCCGCTTCCTACGCTGGCACCCGGAACGACCCTGCCGACTCCTTTGCCGCAGGCACCGAGTACGCCGGCGACCCGCTCGTTCTCACCGCAGCCGACTTCGGAGCCCGTAATCAGCAATCGAACTGTGCCGGCGCCGACTGCATCGCCCGCAACGTCACCGGCGCCGATGCCGACGGCGTTTCATCAGTTGAACGTATTCACGTATGGACAAGCACCGCAAAACAATTTTGCCAAGCCCGGCGATCCCGTGCAAATCTTCTACGTGCAGGTCGCGCCGACGGTCGTAAAAAGCGGCGCTCCGATCAGCATATCCGTCATCGCGACCACGAACGTCAATCGGGTTACCTTCGGATCGGGAACGCTCACGACGGACGTAAAGCAGATTGGTCCCGGGGAGTTTCAAACGACGTTTCCCTTCAGTGCGGCGGGCATTCCGTTCGGAACCGCGGGGCAGGTCCAGATGGCGCTAAAAGCCTACCGCGCCGATGGAGCGACGGCGACGGTACCGGTTCCGCTAAGCGTGGTGTATCAGTGAGCTGCGTCCCATCGGCGAAACGTACCAGTCAGGCGTGACGGACGCGACGCCGGATGCGGCTCGCAATCGTGCGATTGCGCTTTGCACGCTTTGGCCGTAAATAGTCAGACGATACACACCGCTCAGGCGCATCTTTGCCGATGCAAACAAGCGCTGCGAGCGCAGCACGCCCGCGTCGAGCAGCGCGCGGTTCGTGCGCGTGTCGCTGGTGTAATGCGGCACGTCCTCGTCCTCGAGCGTTCCTTTCGCCTCACGGTCCTGCAGATCGAGCAGATGCTGCGGCGTGATCGCGATCGTCTGCCGCGCACCGGCCACGCCGCTCCGGTACTGCGCGATGATTACCCCGGGCGCATAGGGCCGCGGCTGCGCAAGCGCGGCGGGCATTGACGGCCACAAGAGCGAGCTAACGGCCGCGCAGAGAGTCCAAAAGGTCGCGCGCATCGCGTTCGTATGCGATTTCACCAATGATGCTCCTTGCAACTCGCTCATCCGCTCGTTTGGTCGCCGCCGTGTACACGCGCGCGGCGCGGCTCAGCAGCCGCGGCGCGTGTCCATGGCTATGCAGCGTGAGGGTCGCGTCCGCCGCCAACCGCAACGCCGAGGGAGCGTCACCCATGCGCAAGAGCACCTCGGCCTCAACGGTGTGCGCGTGCGCGAGGCGCGTAGGCTCCCGGCCGCCGCTGCGCCCGCCGAAACGCGCGAGTTCGAGTGCACGGTGGACGTTGCCGGCGAACATCTCGACCGGAGCGAAGGAGATGCACTGCCACGCGTGGCCGGCGTCGCCTCGCACCCGTTCCGAAATCGCCAAACCCTGCCGGCCGATTTCGAGGGCACGCTCGATCTCGCCGCTCTTCGCGTAGAGGTGGGAAAGCAGCAGTGCGATGCCCGACGCATCGCGGATCAGGCCGTGCGAGGTCGTGATGCTGTACGCTTCCTGCAAATGGCGCAGCGCGGACTCCATACAGCCCGGGACCGCGGAGAGCACACCTCCGAGGTGGTAGAGCACGTTTGCGTTTACGCGCGGCGGTAGGGTGGGCCGGCGCTCGAGCACTTCGCGTGCCGACTGCAGCGCCGCAAGCGCGGATTCATAACCGCCGAGCATATGGCGAGAGTGCGCGAGCTGCAAGTACGTCCAGCACAAGAGTTCGTCGTCCCGCGCCTCGCGCGTGATGGAAGAATCGTGAAGGTGGGTTATCGTTTCTTCGCAACTGCGAACCGAACGATCGAAGGCACCGAAGAGCCAATGGCGCTGTCCGCGCGCCCAGGAAAGCCATGCTCGCAGCCGCGGGCCGTCCGCCGCGAGCGCGTTCATCACGGTCAGCAGTTCGTCGGCTTTGTTCCACAAGCCGTGCTCGGCGTAGCATTCGACAACGAGCGCGCCCGTGATGAGTTTATAGAGCGGATCGCTTTCCGCGTCCCACATCGATCGCGCCAGGCGGATCGCCCCCGCTGCGTCGCCGGTCTCGCGCAGCGCGCGAAAGTGCGAAAGTGAGAGTTCGCGCACGTCAACGCATGCGGCGTCGCTCGTCAAACGTGCCGGAACCAGCGTGTGCAGCGCCTTTGCCAGCCGTACGCGTGCTCGCTGTTTCTCGCGATAGAACTGGCGGCGCCCGAGTGCCATCTCGTCTTGAACAACTTTATCGGATTCGCCGCCGATATGGCAGCGCATGATGATTTCGCGCTGTCGCTGCAGATGAAGGCGGGCGCGGCCGGCGTTCTTGTCCGAGAACACGCGGTTGACGGTATTGAGCACGGCTTCGCGCACCGCTGCGAGTGCATCATCCGGATCGGTCGTGCGGCCGTCCTCGCCCCGCGTCTCGAAGAAGTGCTGCACCAGCGGGTTGACGCGCACGGCCGCGGGATCGTGCAGATTGCGCAAGAGATGTTTCGCGGCGGTGTCTGAATCGAACGGCGAGGCCCTCATGGCCGCTGATTGGACACGCGATGAGCGCATCCCCGCGTAACGAACTGTCACCTTTTGGGCGCATTTGCCGCTAGGAAACTTGCGCGGGCGGTAGCATCGATATCGTAATTGCTGACGGAGGCTATCGTTCATGAAAAAAGCGCTCGCGACGCTGTGTGCTGCCGCAATTCTTGCACTGCAAATTGCGGCCGTTCACGCTGCGCCCGCACCGCCCCGCGTGCCGCTCATTTCAAACGACGCGGTCGCGGGGTCTACCACATTCGGCCTACCCGATGGTTCAAAGATCACGGTTGGTTCGAACGGCATGGGGGAGCGCACCGATGCGCGCGGATTGCATGGACATCCGGTCATGATCGTTCGGCCCCAGGACCGGACCGCGCTCGAGAGCCGGCCCGGTCCCAGCGATCTCGCCATCGCTGAGCGGATAGCCGGCACGCACGCGCGTCCCTACAAAGCCGGAGAGATCTTCGTCGTCTTTCGAAACGCCATGAGCGGTGCCGCAATCGCCGGTACGCTCGCGCGGCACCGTGCCATCACCGCCGCGAGCACCGGCGATGTTCGGCTGGCACATACGCTGGATACGATGCGCGTGAAGTCCGCGCGCCCGCTCTTCGCGAAGTCCTCTCTCTCGTTGCCGTTGCTCTCGCAGGCATACGTGCTGAAGATTGGGGCACGGTCGCCGCTGGACGCAGCACGCGAACTGCGATCGCTTCCCTCGGTGGCGTATGCCTCGCCGAATTACTACGTAAGCTCCTTTAAGACGGATCCCGTTCCCCTGCCCGCTTCCGAAACGCAGCGTGCGGCCGCCGTGCAGTCCTCGATTCGTAGCCGCATGGCGACGACGGTCTCCTCCGCGAGCACGGGCGTGACGCTGCCGTCGAACTACGGCCTGATCAGCTCCATGCAGAGTTTTCTGAACGCAAATTCCGTCGATGCGGTTGATGCGTTCGCGCTGCTTGGGAAATCGTACGGGCAACTTCCCGGCACGGGCGAGCGCATCACGAACGTTTCCATCGGCGACCTCACCGATCAGTCGATGGCCGACAGCGGTGATTTCTACGTTCAGTATTACGGGCCGACGACGGTCTTGCAGGGCGGTCAGCGTTACCTCGACATTCCCTCGATGCCGCTCATCGCGACCTACACCGCGGATATGAACGCGCAGCTCGACCCGACGGGAAGTGCCGAATACGAGGATCCGTATCTCGGTGAAGTGCTTCTGGACTTTGGCGTCATGGCACCCTTACCGCACAACGCGCAGCGCGGGAGCAATATGGGAAGCGGCGTCACCGATTTGCTCGGTATCGCACCGGGTGCGCAGTACCGCCTGGTCATTCCGCAGCAGCCGACCTTTGCCAACATCGATGCCGCGCTCATCGCCGCTGCAACGCAGGTTCCGCGTCCGGACGTCATCACGGCGAGTTTGGGGTACGGCACGGACGGCTACGGCTTCCCGGGGCGTTATTTGGAAGACGATCCGCTCACGCAAGAGATTGTCTCCGCTATCGTCAACCAGCTCGGCATCGTCGTCTGCATCTCTTCAAATGACGGCACCCGGCTCTATACGAACGAGGGGGTGAATCCGGACGGCGGAAGCACGGCGACGAACGTCATTTCGGCCGGCTCGCCGACGAACATCGGCGACGACGCGTTTTCCACCGCGCCCACGCAAATCTACGACAGCGGCGCGATCGCCGCCGGTGGTTCGACGACCGACGACGTCATTGCGGCACCGCCCGCAGCGGGCGGCGTGCTCGGTTCGCAAAACGCCTTCGCGGAGACGCGGCTGGACGGTTCGATGGATTTCTCGTCGGGCTTCGGCTCTCGCGTGAATCTCTCGGCTCCGAGCGACAACATTCCATCGTTCGTGCACTATTGCACCGCCTACCCCTGTACCGCGCAGCAGGTCGTGACCGTGCTCGAAGGCGGAACGTCCGCCTCCGCGCCGGAGATCGCCGCAGCCGCCGCGGTGGTGCTGCAAGCCGGACGTCTCGCCGGCAAACATTTAACGCCGTCGCAGGTGCGCGGCATTCTGGAAGCGACCGGGCGTACGCTGCCTGCCGCGCCGCAAGCAGATCGGCTGCTCCAAGTCGGTCCGCAGATCGATGTAAGCGCAGCGGTGCGATCGCTGCTCGGAAATTACGGCGGTCCTGCGGTACCGCGCGTTGCGGTGGCGCAGCGGCAAATCATCGGAAACGTCGGCGGGAATTTCATCGAGGCGACCGATCCGTCGAACATTCAACTCGCCGGTCCGACGATTCGGACGTACACCACGATCTCGACCGGCTCCAACGCGATAAGCCCGATTACCATCGCGCCGGACTGGGCGAATATTCCCAAGACTGCCGGTTATGCAATCAGCGTCAACGGAAAGGTGCTGGCATCCACGAAATGGGCGCGGCTGCTGCCGGCGCAGATACTCGCCGCCGCCGGCATGCCGCTTGCATCGATGGCGTCGCGCACGGTGACGCTGCGGTACGATGCGATTGTCGGTAAAAACGTACTCGCGAGCGCGTCGGTTCCGCTGACGTTCGGTCCGACGGACGGCACGTATCTCGAAGCGCCGGCACCAATTGCGCCCGCGACAATCGCCGCCGGTCAGCCGCTCACGGTGAGCTACGACGTCACCAACGTACGATTGCTGAACGGCTATCAGTCAAATCTGAGCAATCCGGAGTTGATCGTGTCCTCGATAGGGCACTGGAATCCGATCAACGCGCCGTATTTCCGGATTGCCTATTCGGTAAACCTGACCCAACCGAAAGGCACGGTTACTATTCCGGCATCGGTCTTCGCCGCCGGCGGCGGTGTCTATGGCGTCGGAATTCTGCAGAATCCCGCGATCCGATTGGTCGGGGAGTTCGCACCGGTGCGCGTCACGGGCTCGTCACAAGGGCGTCCACAGGCACCGACTCTGTCGTTCGGCCCGGTCGATACGCAGCAGTCGCACGTCTTGGAAGTCACCCGCGCGCAGCCGCAGTTCTCGCTGCATTACGATGTTTCCAACGTACCCGGCGCAACGGGCGCGATGCTCGAGATCTCGGCGCCGGGGCCGACGCTCGGTAATTTGTACAACGCCTTCAACAATTCGTACGGTACGCAGCGCGACAACAACGGAGTCGACTCCGGTTCGACCGTGTATCAGCCGCTCATCGGCACGATCGGAACCGCCTCACTCGATGCGACGAAGCTGAAGTTGCCGAGTTCGCTCATCTACACGGTGCGCGTGCTCGCGTCGAATGGGTTCTCCGTCGTGGGTGAAGCGTCGCCGGTTTCCACGCTCGCGTATTACGACGGCATTACGCCGGGTGATGGGTACGTGACGAGTTTCAACATCGTTCCGGGCGGAACGAGTACGGTCGGTACCCTCGATCTCGATTCGAATTACAACATCACGGACAGCAGTATCTATCCGTATCAGCCGTCCACCGGAACGTATTTGAACGCGCTCCTCGACGACCCGAGCGGCGCGAGTCAGTACTACGTGTTCGGCAGCGACCAGTCGCTCAACCGGACGGGCGCGATAGATTTCGGCGTTGCGCCTCCCTCGAACTTTTTCGTACCGCCGCCGCAGACGCTCATGTCGATCGATAACGCCACCGGGAAAGTCACCGGGACCGCGTCGATCGATCCCGGTTTGAACGAGTTCGTTTCGGCCGCACGCGTCGACGACGTACGCCACCGCATGGCGGTGCTCACGTACGACTTTATCGATAGAAACTCCGAGATATTCCCGTTCGCGCTCGACTCTGCAGCGCTGGCAGCGCCGGTAACCGCCGGCACCAGCTCGAGCGGGCGCCTTCCCACGACCTTCGACATCGATAGATCGACGGGAATGCTTTACCTCACCGCGGTCGGCGGCGGCGATAACTGTTTCATCTTCCGGTCCAACAAACTGTGGTCGCTCAACATCGATACGTCGACGCTGACCGCGGGCGCGAGCGCGCCGGGATGCTCGACCGACGTTGCCAGCGATCAAAACGGCGGAACGGCATACGTTGCGAACGGTTCGCTGGAAACCATCGGGGGACTGCCGGGCTTCCGGTCGGGGTTGCTTCCCGTCAACGAAACGACGCTGCAAAGCAGCGCAATGCAGATATTACCCGATCGCGGCGCGTTTGTGAGCGGCGTCGATCCGGTCAACCATCTGCTGCTCGAGGGCTTTGTCGCATCGAACGATCTCTTCACGAACAACGATGCGATGAGCGCGGTCGACGTCATCGATCTGCGAACCGGCCAAGCCATCGAGCATCTCCCGACCTTTGGCTTCCTCTATCCGCTGCAGACGGGCATCCCGTTCATGCAGCACGGAATTCAAGTCGATCCCACAACACGAACCGCGTGGACGTTCGGGCCGTTCGGCGACACCGTTCAGGAGTTCAATTACTAGCATGAAGAAGAAGCACTTTGCCCTTTTGATGCTCGCCGCGTTGCTTGCGGAGGTGCCTGCCGGCGCCTCCGCGGGATTGCCTGCGGTACTCAAATTACAAGACGGCAGCAGCGTGAGCGTCACGGCAAGCGGTATCGCACGCATATGGTCCGCGGATCGCCGTACCGTTACGTACCGGCGGCTCACGCCTTCGCTGCAGGCACCGCAACGTATGAACGCTGGTTTTACGATGCCGGCGAAGGCGGAACTGCTCGAACAACTCCGCCGCTCTCCGGCGCGAGCGTTCGCGCCGCATGAAGTGATCGTCGAATATCGGCCGGGGGTCGGGAACATCAGCAGCACGCGTTCCTCCGCGCAAACCAACGATGCGCAGATCAATCGCGAGTTTACACGCATCGGCGCCGATCGAAGCACGCATATCACCGCAAATGCCTATCGCGTGCACATCACGAAGGCGACCGTTCGTGCGAGCGTAGCGGCGCTGCTCAAACTGCCGTCCGTCGCGTATGCCTCGCCGAACTGGTACGTGGCCACGATGCGCGCGCCGGGAGTGCCGGCGCCGAAGGCGGCCGCGATCGGGCGACTGCGTACGGCGGCGTCGATCGTGCCCAGCGGCGTGCCCGCGAACTATGCAGTCTCTGCCAGCGCGCAAAGCCTGCTCAACGCTCCGGGCGTGAACGCGATCGCTGCTTTCGACGAGATCGAACGGCGCTTTCACGCGCTTCCGGGCGATGGCGAAATCGTCACAAACGTTTCAATCGGCGATCTCGACGACGTGAGCGCGCTCGGCAGCGGCGGCGGAACGCCCGCGCCGAAAGGCAAAGGCGGCGGCGGAGGCGGGCCGAGCGATCCGTGCGCCGGTCCGGTCGCGTATTACGGTCCCACGACGGAGATGATCGGCGGTCAGCGGTACATCGACTGGCCGGCTATGCCGCTGATACCCGCGTACGTGGCCGATGCGTCCGGCAACGTCAGCGGTTCGGCGGAAGTCTGCAATACGTCCGACCCGCTGCTCGGCGAAATCGGACTCGATTTTTCGATGATGGCCCCGTTGCCGCACGACCGGCAGCGCCCGCAGAATCTCGGCTCCGGATTCACCGATCTGCTCGGTATCGCACCGGGCGCGCAGTACCGTCTGGTGGTACCGGCAAACCCCGCCACGACGATCGCAGACATCGACGCAGCGCTTATCGGCGCGTCACAGCAGATGCCGCGGCCGAACGTGATCACCGCGAGCCTCGGTTTTGGATTGGACTCGCTGGGCTATCCAAGCCGCTATTTGGAAGAAGATCCGCTGACGAACTCGATCGTGGCGTCGATCGTGCAGCAGAACATCGTCGTGTGCATCTCCGCCAACGACGGTCTGCGTCTCTACACGAACGCCGCCGTCGCACCGAGCGGCGGCAGCGCAGCGACAAATCTTTCGGGCCCGGGCAAGTCAGCGACGGATCTGAACGACGTCGCACTTTCGAGCGCCCCGTCGTTCGTGAGCGATACCGGCGCGATCGACGTCGGCGGCACGACGCTCGACGATATCTTTTCAGCACCGCCGCAAGATCCGCACAATGCGGCCTTTGCGGCGCAGCATGCGTTCCCGGTCACGCGCTACAACGGTATGATGCTGTTCTCCAGCGGATACGGGTCACGCGTGAACGTCTCCGCGCCGGCCGACAACATTCCGGCGATGCAGCATAGCTTCGGCGGACCGCAAACGGCGGTCGACGTGTACATTGAAGCCGGAACCTCTGCTTCGGCACCGGAAACGGCCGCTGCAGCCGCAGTCGCCTTACAAGTTGCGCGCTTGACGGGACATCCGTTCGCCAATCCTCAGGCCGTGCGCGCCTTCTTGGCGCAGACCGGAGCGACGGTACCCAACGCGCCGCAAGCGGATGATAATCTGCACGTCGGTCCCCAGATCGATCTGGGCAACATGGTGGAAACGCTGCTGCAGCGTGCGGGCGAACCGGTAAGCTCTTCGGTACCTCGCGTCGCTGTCGAACAGCGGCGAGTGTTGGGTTTGTTCGGCGGCGTATTCATCTCCGATACGGATCCGGCAAACATCGATCTTGCCGGTCCCGCCGATCCCTATACGAACCAGCCCACCGGAAACGATCAGCTCGCATGGATCACGATCGCGCCGGATTGGGAAGGTCTTTCGTCCGGTGCGCAATTTGCGCTCCTTGCCGGGAAGCCCGGTTCGAAAACGACGATCGCGACCACGCGTTGGGCGCGCGTGCTGCCGGCGCAAATTCTGGCGGCCGCCGGCCTGCCGCTGAATTCTGCGTCGGTTCGCACCGTCAACTTCACGTACGAAGCACGCGATCGCGGACGCACGATCGACGCACCGGTGACGATGACGTTCGGTCCCAGCGACGGTACGACGATGGACGCGCTGGCGCCGGTCGTCGATCCGGTCGTGCGAAGCAACACCCTCGCCGTGACGTACGATCTGACGCACGTGCGCAATGTTGGATCGCCGCTTATCGTGATATCGTCTCCCGGACGTATCAATCCCGCAACGGGATTCCTCTTTCATCCGCAGTACGTAAGCGCGCTGCCGAACCTCAAAGGCACGGTCTACGTCCCCGTCGACAAACTACCCGGCGACGGGATATACGGCGTCGGGATTGGAACGCGCCCCGATCCGAACGGCGGCGTCGACGTGAGCGATTTTGCCTATACGCACGTGCTGCGCGCGCTGCACGACGTCCAGGCGAATGCGCCGCTCCTTAGTGCGGGAGCGTATCAGCCGGCAGGGCACTTCCTCGAGATTCCGCTGACGGGATCCGTGAGCGTGCATTGGGACGTTTCGAACATTCCCGGTGCGAACGGCGCTATCGTCGAAGTGAGTGCACCCGCGCCGAACAGCATGTTCCTCTTCAACACGTTCAACAATCCGGGGGGAACCGTGCGCGACAACAACGGGGTTGACGCAGGATCGGTCTATGCGACCACCGTGTTCGGCAGCAGCGGTTCGATCGTGCTGGATGCCAAGCGTATCGGGATGATCCCGACATTCAATCACGTGATTCGGATCATTCCCCTTGCAGGCGCGGCTGCGGCCGGCGAAGGCAGCGCCGTCAGCACCGTGGCGTATGACGGCATCGCCCCGCTCGACGGCGGCATGGTGACGCAAGGGTTCTCGATAAACTCAACCGGAGACGACGGATTTCTCACGTCGTGGCAAATCACTCCGCAGCCGGCGCTGCTCACGAGCATCGAGACGTTCACGCAGTCTACTGCGACGGCTCGGATGACGGAGTCCGCGTCCACGGCGGACTATCTGAACACGAATTCGGGGATCTGGGGCGGCGACATCGGGATCGTCGGTACGGAAGATCTGACGATCAAAGGCCGTCCGCCGAGCGCGACGACGTACCGTCTGATGAACCCGGTTGCTGGAAATGCGTTTACGGGATCGTGGCAGCCGCCCGTGCTGACCGACGGTGTTTCGCGAATCGTGCAGACGGCTCCGAACGCCGCGAATTCCACGGC
>DATEHZ010000075.1:0-13706 GCA_035279385.1 Vulcanimicrobiaceae bacterium
AAGCCGGGCGGCATGTGCTGGACGATCACGATGGGTGTCGAAAACTGCGCCGGCAGTTGCGGAACGATCCGCGAGAGCGCAACGGGACCGCCGGTCGACGTCCCGATCGCGACGCATTCAAAGAGCGCGCCGTGCACGGCGCGCGGCGCCGGCGCTTGCGCAAGCGGAGGCATCGCGACTTTGGGTCTGGCCGCGATGCGGCCGGCCGCACCGCGCCTTGCGAACACGCGCACCTTCGAGACGAGATCGCGCGCGACGTCTTTGATGTTCACGTACGCGGCGTCCGGCTTCGCGATAAAATCGACGGCGCCCGAATCGAGCGCGCGGAACGTCGTCTCCGCGCCTTCCTGCGTCAGCGCGCTGACCATGATGATCGGAATTCTGGAACGCGACATGATCTCGCGCACCGCATCCAGCCCGCTCATACCCGGCATCTCCACGTCCATCGTGATGACGTCGGGGCGCAGCTGTCCGGCTTTGACCACGGCCTCTTCACCGTTGCGCGCGGTGCCGCAGACGACGATGTCTTCTTCGCCCTCCAGCATCTTCGAGATGGCGCGCCGCATGAACGCGGAGTCGTCCACCACCAAAACGTTAACGGCCATCGGCCTTCAACCTATAGTAGATCGCTTTCGGCGTCACCACGGGATCGTAGCGGTCCGTCAGCCGCATGATGGATTCTGCATGCCCCAAAAAGAGATAGCCTCGCGGGCGTAACGCGCGAGCAAACGCTTCCACGACGCGCTTCTGCGTCGGTTTATCGAAATAGATCAAAACGTTCCGGCAAAAAATGGCGTCCACCGGCCCTTGGCTCGCCACGGCTTGCTCGTCCAAGAGGTTGATGCGGAAGAATTCCACCAGCCGTTTCACCTCGCCGGCAACCAGAAATCCGCCTTCGAACGGCCGGAAGTACTTCTGAATAAGTTCGGGCGGCGTCGCGCGAAAGCTGAGGTCCCGGTAGAAGCCCATCTTGCAGCGTTCCAGCGCGCGCGGGGAAAGGTCGCTGGCCTTGATCTGGATCTGACTGGGAACGAGTTTGCGCGTTTCGAGCAGGGTCATGGCGAGTGAAAACGGTTCTTCGCCCGTCGAGCATGCCGAGGACCAAATGCGAAGCCGTCCGCCGCTGCGGATCGCGTCGGCGACCACCTCGCTTGCGAGCACCTCCAACTGCGCGCGTTCGCGAAAAAAATAGGTTTCGTTGTTGGACAGCACAGACGCCAACTCGTCCCACTCGCCGCTCCGCTGCGGATCGCTCGTGAGAAAGCGGTAATACGCCGCAAAATCCGCGACGCTGCGTTTAACCAGCCGCGTTTGCAGGCGGCTCTGCAGCAAGAACTGCTTCGAATCGTCGTAATAGATGCCGAAACGATCGCGAATGAGATCGCGCAGTTGCCGGAACTCGGCATCGCTGATGCTGACGATCAACGATTACGCGCCGCTCAAATGAGCCCGCGCCGCGAAGCGCAGCGCTTGTCCGTAGAGATACAGGCGATCGAGCATCGTGCGTTCGTGATCTTCCCGCTGGAGAATATCGGCGAATCGCGGCGACTTCGCGAGCTGATCGAAGAGCAGCGCGTAACGCGAGGGCTTGCGTTCGAGATAGCGCATCAGGTGCGCGCGATGCCGCAGGCGGCGATAAAACCGCGCTTTTACCGTGCGTTCGTACGCTTCGTGCGCGCAAACGCCCGAGCGCCGCGCAGCCGCGACGGACTGCGCCGCTACTCTTCCGCTCATCGCGGCTTCGAAAATGCCTTCGCCGTTGGTGGCGTCCACCAAACCCGCCGCCGTGCCGCCGACCATCGCACCCGGTGCGGCAATTGCCGGACGCGGCTCGCTGCCGTAGAGCAGATGGCCTTCCGTTTTTATCGTGTGCGGGATTCCCGGATAGAGCCGGTCGCGCACGCGCTGCGTGAAGCGGTCGAGTTCCTCGCGCAGCTGCGCGCCGGCCATCTTGCCCATGACGCCCAGGCCAATCGCCAAATGATCGCGTTTCGGGAACATCCACGCGACGGTCATGCGTCCGTCCTGCGTTGGAAAGTAATGCATCTCCAGCGTTTGATACGCAATCGCCGCAGCGGGGCGATCGAGATACACGCGATATTGCAGCGTGGTTACCAGGCCGTCTTGCCAGCCGTCGTACGCGAAATCGCCGTCTTCCAATTTTGCGGTCGAGCCCTGCGCCAAAAAAACGTTGCGCGCGGCGATCGTGCGGCGCTGCCCGCTTTGCAAGTCGGCATACTCGACGAGAATCCGTTCGCCGTCCCGCTGCAGCGATTTGAAGAGCGAGGACGTGCGCAGCTGCGCGCCTTCTTCTGCTGCAAGCTGCGCGATGGTGCCGTCGAGCTCCTCACGCGTGGTGGTGTGGCCGGGTCCGAAAAACACTTCGTATTCGCGAAGTTCGGTGTCGAAGAGCGCGAGACGCGGCGTATCGCAGTGCACGAGCGAGCGCGGCAGGTCGAACGTCTCGCAGAAGCCCGGGCGCAAGCCGGCGGCGCATACGCGCTTCGCGCCGATGACGCTGTCCTTGTCCAGAACTACCGTCTGGACGCCCGCTCGCGCAGCTTCGCGGGCCGCGGTTCCGCCCGCCGGACCGCAGCCGACGACGAGAAACTCAACCTGTTCGACCATGAGCCCGAGGCTTTCGCCCGGGGCGCCGCGTTCTCCGGGTGCTTTCGACAGGCTCGGGATGACGCGGCGGGCAATACCCCGGCGCTATGCCGATTCCCACCCCGAAGAATTATCTGCACCTGCCGCTGGGCGAGAACGCGCCCGAAGAAATCAACGTCGTCGTCGAGATTCCGGAGCGATCGCGCAACAAGTACGAATACGACAAGACGCTCGACATCTTTCGCCTCGACCGCGCGCTGCACTCGCCGATTCATTATCCCGGCGATTACGGATTCGCACCGCAGACGTTGGCGCTGGACGGCGACCCGCTCGACGTGCTGATCCTCACCATCGAGCCCACGTTTGCCGGATGTCTGGTGGTGGCGCGCCCGATCGGTCTGCTCAAGATGGTCGACGAAGGCAAGGAAGACGATAAAATTCTCGCCGTGCCGGTGGGCGAGCCGTCGTTCGACGGGATCCACAACTACACCCAAATCTTTCCGCATCTCATCCGCAAGATCTCGCACTTCTTCGAGACCTACAAACTCCTCGAGGGCAAGAAGACCGCGACGCAGGGCTGGCAGGATGCGGCCGCCGCACGTCAGATCGTCAAAGAGTCGTACGAACGCTTCATGCAAGAGGTTGCGACCGCGGCCCAATAGTTCGAGCGCACGCGAAGCATTCGCATGTTACGCTGCGCGCATGGATCACCTCACGCCGCTGGACGCGGCAACGGCGCGCGATCCGTATCCCTATTACGCGCGCTTGGTTCGCGAGCGGCCCTTCTATTTCGAGGGTGACCTCGGCATGTGGATCGCGTCGAGCGCACGGGCCGTTGAAACGGTGCTGCTCAGCGACGCGATGCTCGTGCGTCCGCAAACCGAGCCGGTGCCTGCGGCAATCGCCGGAACGAGCGCGGGCGCGCTGTTCGGCCGCTTCATGCGCGTGACCGAAGGCGAGCATCAAGCCAGGCTCAAACGCGCTGCGCTCGGCGCGCTGAACGCGTTTGCGGCGGGCGATCTTCTGCCGTGGGCGCGGGATTGCGCCGCGCGCTTTCCGCACCGTACGGCGGACGCGTTCGTTTCGCTCTTTACGCCGTTCGCGATGGCGCACGCGCTCGGTCTGCACGGGAGCCGCGCGCACGATGCGGCGCGAGCGGCGCTCGCATTCGCGCGCGAATTTTCGAGTGACGCCGCCGACGCGCTCGTCGCAATGCTCGCGGAGGCGGTCGACCGCGGCACGTCGCGCGCGCTGCTGCTCGAGGAGTTCATCGCCGCGGCGCGCGGCCAAGCGATCGCGCGCGACGCGCTGATCGCAAACGCCGTCGCGTTGCTTTTTCAAAGTTGCGACGCCGGTGCGGGTCTGATCGGAAACACGCTCCTGGCGCTTGCGCATTCGACGGCACGCACGCTCGATGAAACGATCGCCTTCGCGGCACGCTACGATTCACCGGTTCAAAACACGCGCCGTTACGCCGCCCGCGATGCGCGCCTGCTCGGCAACCTTGTGTGCGAAGGCCAAACGGTGCTCGTGCTGATCGCCGCGGCGAACCACGATCCCGCGGCAAGCCGTTCCTACACCTTCGGCATCGGCCCGCACGCATGTCCGGCCGAGCGCATAGCGCACGCGATCGCGCACGCCGCAGTCAAGACGGTGGTCACATCCACCGATCCGAGCGCGCTTCGTTTCACCGGGTACCATCCGCTGCCGAACGTTCGCATTCCGGTCTTCGCAGAAGGCTAGACGCTAGCGCGGCGGGCGGCGAGCAAGAGGACTAGGCTGCAGCCCCCTCAAACCGGGACGTTCGGTCCGCCCCTTCGGCGTCGCTGCGGGCGACGCGTATTGGGGGCGTCTTTTACTGCACTTACCCGTAAGGATTCGCATGACTTCTGTGAGTGGGATTGGGCCGCTCGTCGCCATCTATTTGGGCGTGGGCGCCGGGGTCGTGGCCATTCTGTATGGCCTGTACCTTATAAGCTGGGTGATGCGCCGCTCCGCCGGCAACGCGCGGATGCAAGAGATCGCTGCGGCGATCCAAGAAGGCGCGATGGCGTTTCTGAAGCGCCAGTACACGACCGTCGCGATCGTCGCCGTCGTGCTCTTCATCGTGATTTGGCTCGGCCTGGGATGGCAGCCCGCCGTCGGATTTCTGATCGGCGCGATTCTTTCGGGCGCCACCGGGTTCATCGGCATGACCGTCTCGGTGCGCGCGAACGTGCGCACCGCGGAAGCCGCTCGCGGCGGTCTGAGCCCCGCACTGCACGTCGCATTCCGCGGCGGCGCGATCACCGGGCTGCTCGTCGTCGGCCTGGGCATTATCGCCGTTGCCGGCTACTACTGGTTTCTGCTCACCGTGAACGCGGGCGACGAAGGCAAGTCGCTGGGCGCGATGGTCGGACTCGCGTTCGGATGTTCGCTCATCTCGGTGTTCGCTCGTCTGGGCGGCGGTATCTATACGAAGGCGGCCGACGTCGGCGCGGACCTCGTCGGCAAAGTGGAGGCCGGCATTCCGGAAGACGATCCGCGCAATCCCGCCGTCATCGCGGACAACGTCGGTGACAACGTCGGCGACTGCGCCGGCATGGCCGCCGACCTGTTCGAGACGTACGTCGTCACGACCGTGGCAGCGATGCTGCTCGGCAATCTCGTGCTCGGCAAGATCGCCGGTGCGACGACGTTCCCGATCATTCTGGGCGCAATCTCGATCATCGCATCCATCATCGGCACGGGATTTGTCGGTCTGGGCAAAGTCGACCGTGCGAAGATCATGAATTCGCTCTACGTCGGCCTCGCGGTCGCCGGCGTGCTTTCCGCCGGTGCGTTCTACTGGGTCACGGTCAAGCAGTTCGGTACCGCCGGCATCTTCGTCGAGGGCCACAACGAGAGCGCCATCGCGATTTGGGGATGCGCGGCGATCGGCCTGATTATCACCGGCCTCATCACCTGGATCACCGAGTACTACACGGGTACGCAGTTCTCGCCGGTCAAGCGCATCGCCAACGCGTCGATCACCGGACACGCGACGAACATCATCAGCGGCCTCGCGGTCTCGATGCAGGCAACGGCGCTGCCCGGCCTGGTCATCGTCATCGGCATCCTGTGTTCGTACGCGCTGAGCGGACTGTACGGCGTCGGCATCGCGGTCATGGCGATGCTCTCGATGGCCGGCATCGTTGTAGCGATCGACTCCTTCGGACCGATTACCGACAACGCCGGCGGCATCGCCGAGATGGCCGAGCTGCCGGACGAGGTTCGCAAGATCACCGACCCGCTCGACGCGGTCGGCAACACCACGAAAGCGGTTACCAAGGGCTACGCGATCGGTTCGGCCGGTCTGGCGGCGATCGTGCTGTTCGCCTCGTTTCTGCAAGAACTCGCGAACCATTGCTCCGCGGCGGGCATGCACTGTCCGCCGAATCTGCAAGGCGAGTTCATTATCAGCAATCCGTTCGTGCTCGCAGGCCTGCTGATCGGCGGTATGCTGCCGTTCTTCTTCTCGTCGCTCTCGATGGAAGCGGTGGGACGCGCGGGCGGCAAGGTCGTCGAGAACGTTCGCATGCAGTTCAAGAGCAATCCGGGCATCATGGCGGGAACCTCGCGCCCCGACTATGCGTCGACGGTCGACATCGTGACGCGCGCAGCGCTCAAAGAGATGATCGTGCCGGCGCTGATTCCGGTCGGCGTGCCGGTGGTCGTCGTGATTCTCGGCGCGATCCACGTGCTTCCGGGCATTGCGGCCGCACAGGTCATGGGCGGCATTCTCGTCGGCGCGATCGTCACCGGCCTCTTCCTCGCGATCGCGATGACGAGCGGCGGCGGCGCGTGGGACAACGCCAAGAAATACATCGAGGACGGCCACAACGGCGGTAAAGGCTCCGACGCGCATAAAGCGGCGGTCACGGGCGATACCGTCGGCGATCCGTATAAAGACACGGCCGGCCCGGCAATCAACCCAATGATCAAGGTGCTCAACATCGTTGCGCTCTTGCTCGTGGCGTTCATGATTCACTAAAGACGCGTACAAGGCGGCAAGCGCCTGAACGGCGGTGCGGGACTCCCGCGCCGCCGTTTTCGTTAGAGGCTCAGAGAGGAACAATTTTGAGCATGAATCGCATAGCCGCCGCCCTGATCGCCGCCGTGCTGGCCCTCGGCTGCATCGCTCCCGCGCTCGCCTACAGCGACGAGGAAAATCAGGAGCTGCAGATTGGCCAGCAAGTCTACCGGCAGCTGCAGCAAAAGGGCGAGATCGTCACGAGCTCCCCGTATTACACGACGCTGAACTCGATCGCGGCACGCATCACGCCGGTTGCCAATCAGAAGTATTTCGTGCCCTTCCACTTCATCTTGGTGCACGAAAGCCAGCCCAACGCGTTCGCCGTCCCGGGCGGCAACGTTTATGTTACCGACTCGATGATGCACTTCGTACAGAACAAGGAAGAACTCGCCGGCGTGCTCTGTCACGAAGTCTCGCACGATATTCATCACGACGTGATGAACGTCTACCGCAAGGATCAGCAGCTCGGTCTGTACGCGACCCTCGCGGACTTATTGCTCGGCGGCGGCCGCAGTCAACTGGCGAACACGATCATCAATATCGCGGCGAACGTCCAATCGCTGCACTTCTCGCGCGACGTGGAGCACAACGCGGACTACACGGGCGCGTATATCTGCGCGCAGTCGACCGTGAACCCGTACGGCATGGTGTGGCTGATGCAGCACTTCGAGGCAAACCCGACCGCAAGCCCGCCGGAATTTCTTTCGGATCACCCGAGCGACAGCCACCGCATTTCGTCGCTGCACGCCGAGTTCGCAGCCGATCCTTCGACGTTCGGGAAGTTTAATCCGGATATCGCAAGCGCGACTCCCGTCACCTCGAGCGGATGGCGCGATCAGTATCGCATCGGCTATCGCGCGCAAGCGCGTCGCGGCGTCGCGAACGTGAAGACCAAGAGCGGCATTCGGCGTCTCTCGCCCGTGGCGGCGAGCAAACCGCTCTCGTGTCCGCCGAACTGGAAGTACTGCTAATCTAAAACGCAGCCGGGCGGCACTACCAACTGCCGGAAGCGCCGCCTCCGCCGAACCCCGCACCCGAAAA
This sequence comes from Vulcanimicrobiaceae bacterium, assembly GCA_035279385.1. Taxonomy (GTDB): domain Bacteria; phylum Vulcanimicrobiota; class Vulcanimicrobiia; order Vulcanimicrobiales; family Vulcanimicrobiaceae; genus DATGJX01. Next base: position 7,703 of record DATEHZ010000075.1, read on the forward strand.
ACCGCCGCCGATTCCGCCGCCGGAGAACCCGCCGCCTCCGCCCGACGACCATCCGCCGCCGCCCCAACCGCCGGTGCCGGCGCCCCAATACCATGCAGAGCGCCACCGCCGGTTGAACAGCGAGCCGACGAAGAGCACCAAAAGCGCGATGAAAATGAGCGCGATGATCAGGAACGCGATCGCCGTGCTCGTGCCGTCGTCGGCGGACGGCTGCGCGACTTCGTGGCCGATCTTCTCTTTGAACAATGGGGTGATCGTGAGCACCATGCGATCGACGCCGCTTTGAATCGCGCCGTCCACGTCGCCCGTGCGCATCTTCGGCACGATCGTTTCTTGAATGATGCGGCTGCTGTCCGCATCGGTCAGCGAGGGCTCGAGGCCATACCCGACTTCGATGCGCACTTTGCGATCCTGCATGAACGCAAAGAGCACGGCGGCGTTGTCCTTCGCCGATTTGTCCTTGCCGGTGCGAATCTTCCACTTCTCGGCGGCGTCGACGGTCCAATCTTCGAGCGGCGTATCGCCCGTCGTCTCTGCGAGGTACACGATGATGCGATTGCCGGTCGCATCGTAATAAGAACGCAGTTCCCGACGGATCGAATCCGCCGCGCCGGCGCTGAGCGCGTGTGCCTTGTCGGTAACATAATCGGCCGGAACCGGTGGAACGGCAACCGCTGCAGCGAGCGCGAGCGCGGCGATCATGCGGGCACTCCATCGGCAAAGTGTTCGTGCAATTGCGCGCCGACGCGAGTGATGCCGAAGACGAGACCTTCGGTCATCTCGCCGCTGCGAAAGTAGGGCGTCATGTCGTGCACGAGCTGCGTCCAAAATGCCTCGCCGACGCGATCGTGAATTGCTTCGTCGCCGAAAACCGCGAAGCGGCGCGCCTTCGGCGCGACGAAAAAGACGACGCCGTTGCGATGCGCGTGCTCGTGAAGGCGCGCCTGCGCGAAATGCTTACGCGCGTCTTCGAGCGCATCGGCACTGCCGCCGGAGACGATGCGCACGCCGATGCGCCCCGTCGTTCCGCGTTCGGCGGCATCGATCGCGGTGCGAATGCGATCGCCGTCGAGGCGTTTCACTGGAAGTTCACCTGCGGAGCGGCCTGCGCGCCGGGCTGGGCTTGGAAGTACGACTTGTTCGCGAACTGCGCGCCGAAGAAGCTCGCGTAGACGTTGGTCGGAAACGTGTTGCGGCGTGTGTTAAAGGCTTGCGCGGCTTCGTTATAGCGCCGGCGCTCGACGGCGATGCGGTTTTCCGTTCCCTCGAGTTGTGCTTGCAGCGTGAGGAAGTTCTCGTTCGCTTTGAGCTGCGGATAGTTTTCGACCGTGACGAGCAGACGCGAGAGCGCCGAGCCGAGCGAATTCTGCGCTTGTTCGAACTGCGCCATCGCTTTCGGATCGTTCACCGCGTTTTTGAGAACGTCGGGTGAGATCTGTCCGACGCCGGCGCGCGCTTGCGTGACGGCGATGTACGTGCTCTTCTCGAAATTCGCGGCGCCTTTGACCGTCGCGACGAGATTGGGCACCAGGTCCGCGCGGCGCTGGTAGACGTTCTGCACTTGTCCCCATTGCGCGTCGACGGCTTGAGAGAGGCCGACCAGTGCGTTGTACGACGAGATCATCGAGATGACGACGATGACCCCAATGGCGAGCGCGATCCAGATGGCGTACGGCGCCCGGCGCTGCGGCTGTGCTTGTTCCATGTGCTCCTCCTCGCGAAGCGTGATACCGTACGCTGCGGCCGATTGTTGCAAGAAAAGCGAGAGAGGCGAGCGTCGAACTCGCCTCTCCTTTCTTCGAGCCTGCGCTTCGCGCTACATGTCGCTCGGCGCCGGCTTTGCGCGCATACGAGCCGCGAGGTTACTTCTTGATCAGGATGTCTTTGAGCGGCTCGGTTCCACTGATATCGACCACCGTGGGGCCCTTCGCCATGGCAAAATGCGGGGCGCCGGGCGGAACCGAGATGAACGAGCCCGCCGGAAACGCGGTGAGTTTCTTGTCGTCCCATTTGCTGCCCATGCCGGCGTAGAACGTCCCGGAGATGACCGTGACGTTTTCGCGACCGGGGTGAAAATGCGGCGGGAATTTCCATCCCGCGCCGACCTTCATGCGAACGACGTAATACCCGGCTTTATCCGGATTTCCATAGAGCACGGCCATGGACGCGCCCATGTCCGGCTTGCCGTAGGATTCGTGTCCGGGGAGAACAACAGTCGGTGATGGAGCCGCGGCGGCCGTAGCCGCCGTAGCGAGAATGCCGAACGCAACCAGAACGCTGCGAAGTATATGCATTAATGCACCTCCTGGGCGCAGGCTAGCATACGGACGCGAAAAAGCCCACCGTGCCAAATGGCACGGCGGGCTTTCCATCCTTCGACGAGCTCAGGATGACGAGGTGCAGCTCAGGATGACGAGGGAGACTACTTGATCTCCACCTTGGCGCCGGCTTCTTCGAGTTTCTTTTTGACGGACTCGGCTTCGTCTTTGCTCACGCCTTCCTTCACGGCTTTGGGCGCGCTCTCGACGAACGTCTTGGCTTCGGTCAGACCCAGGCTCGTGATCTCGCGAACCGCCTTGATGACCTTGATCTTCTCCGCGCCCGCATCCGCGAGGATCACGTCGAACTCGGTTTTCTCCGCGGCCGGAGCGGCTGCGCCGCCGCCTGCGCCCGGAGCGGCCATCATCATCGCCGGAGCGGCGGCGCTGACGCCATACTTCTCTTCGAGCTGCTTGACGAGGTCGGCGAGCTCGAGAACGGTGAGCTTATCGATCGAATCGATGATTTCGGCAACTGCCATGATACGTGTGAGTCTCCTTTAAGCGTTCGCGCCCGCGGCTTCTTTTTGCTCGCGGATAGCGTTGAGGGCGCGGACGAGTCCGCTTTGGTTGCCCGAGAGCACGGTCACGAGGCCGCGCAGCGGGCTGGCGATGGAACCGACCATCTTCGCGATGAGCTCTTCACGCGAAGGCAGTGCTGCGAGTGCTTTGATCGCGGCGGCGTCAATGACGCGGCCTTCAACGTACGCAGCCTTGATTTCGATCGGTTTGACGTCGTCCGAGAATTTTTTCAGAGCCTTCGCCGGCGCGACCGGATCGTTTCCGGCAAACACGATGGCGGTGGGCCCATGCAGAAACTGCTCGAGTTGCTTGGCGAGATCTTCACCCGCGGCAATCGAGAACAGCGTGTTTTTAGCGACCGCATACGAGCTGCCGTCTTTGCGAAGCTCTCCGCGCAAGCGCGTGATCTCTTCGACGGTCAAACCCGCATAGTTCGTGAAGAACAGATTGCCGGAACTCGCGATGCGATCTTTGAGTTCGGAAATCGCGGCTTCTTTTTTTGCGGTTGGCATAACGCTCCCTAAAAAGAATAAAGCGCTCCATCCGCACCGGAGGAACGCTACACGTGCTTCTGCGATTCGAACCGCCCCTCGAGCGCGCTCGGGGATTCTTCGATACCTCAGGATGACACTATCAACGTCCTCGGCAGGCGGGGTTTCCCATTACCTCCCCGGAGGGAGACCTACGGTCTTCGGAGCCGTCGAACATGATAGCACCGGGGCGGGGGCGAGAGCAAGCCGCGACTAATGTCGCTGCCAGCCAGTCCGTAGATTGTAGATTAGAGAGGAGAGCAGCCGTGGCGCCGAATCGCCGAACGTTTCTCATTTCTACCGCCGGAGCGCTGTCCGGAGCGCTTCTTCCGAGCCCAGCACCGGCCGCCAATAAGAAAGCCCGAATGCCTGCAACCGCCGCTTTGAAAAATCTGATGGACGGCAACGTCCGCTTCGTCACCGGGAAGACGACCAGCCATCCCACGGTCGCCGGCGTGCGCGAACTCGCGAGCGGGCAGTCGCCGTTCGCCATCGTCCTGGCCTGCGCGGATTCCCGCGTGCCGGTCGAGACGCTCTTCGATCACGAGCCGGGCGACATCTTCGTGGTGCGGCTGGCCGGTAATTTCGTGAGCGACGCCGCTCTGGGCTCCATCGAATACGCAGCCGCGGTGCTAAAATCGCCGCTGGTCATGGTGCTCGGCCACACGTCCTGCGGCGCGGTGCAGGCGGCGGTGGACAGCCTCAAGACCGGCGAGACGTTCCCCGGACACATCCAGCTGCTGGCCGACGCGATCGTGCCGGCGGCAAAAGCCGTGGAGCACGAGCACGGCGACTGGGCGCACAATGCGGTCATCGAGAACGTCCGCATGAACGTGCGCAAGCTCAAAGAGTCCCAGCCCATCATGGCGCAGGCCGTCCGTGCCCGCGAATTGGAAGTGGTGGGTGCAGTCTACGACCTGCGCACCGGGACGGTCGCTTTGGTCTAAGTAGATGCTTTTTGCATCTATCAAGAACAGGTAAAGTTGATGCACAATAGAGCGGGGTGCTTGCGAGCGCCCCCTCTCTTTTTTTTGCTGCATTGTACCAGTGGAGGTTTTTTTGCTGCACAAGTTTGCCCGTCCGGCGGCGCTTATCGCCGTCGCGTCCCTGCTCGCTGCCTGTAGCGGCGGCGGCTCGATTCCGGTGACTCAGTCACTTCCCGGCGGCACGGCCACGCAGGCTACGACCGCCGCTTCATGCGCCACGCTCCTTCCGGGCGACAACGTTCGCTGCTTTGCGCTCTACCGGACAGACATCGGCGGGAATCCGGCGGTCGGCACCGGCGGCCGGTCGGTCATGGGTCACACTACGAACAACGCCACGCCGGCCGGCTACGGCCCCGCGGATATCCAGTCGGCATACGCGCTGCCTTCGGCGACGGCAGGCAGCGGACAAACCGTCGCGATCGTCGACGCTTACGACGACCCGTATGCCGAGAACGACCTCGGCGTCTATCGCGCGCAGTTCGGGTTACCGTCTTGCACCACCGCGAACGGCTGCTTCAAAAAAGTGAACCAAAGCGGCGGCTCCAAGATGCCGCGCAGCAACGGCGGCTGGGGACAAGAAATCTCGCTCGACCTCGACATGGTCTCCGCGACGTGCCCCAATTGCCATATTCTTCTCGTCGAAGCGAGCAGCGCGAGCTTCTCGAACCTCGGAGCCGCGGTCAATACCGCGGTCCAAATGGGTGCGAACGTGGTGAGCAACAGCTACGGCGGGTCCGAGTCTTCGGCAACGAACAGCGCCTACAATCATCCCGGACACATCATCACCGCGAGCGCAGGCGACAACGGCACCGGTGCCTCGCAGCCGTGCTCGTTTGCAACGGTCGTTTGCGTCGGCGGCACCTCGCTCTCGCGAGCGAGCAGCACCCGCGGCTGGTCCGAAAGCGCTTGGAGCGGTTCGGGCAGCGGCTGCAGCGCCCAAGTTGCCAAGCCGTCATGGCAGACCGACTCGGGCTGCACGATGCGCTCGGAAGCCGATACGTCCGCCGTCGCCGATCCGAACACGGGCGTCGCGGTTTACGACAGCTTCGCGTATCAGGGGCAATCCGGCTGGATGGTCTTCGGCGGCACGAGCGTGTCGAGCCCGCTCATCGCGTCGGTGTACGCGCTCGCCGGAAACGCTGCGTCCATGAACTACGCGCAGTCGATCTGGCAACACGGCGGAACCACCTCGCTCAACGACGTGACGAGCGGAAGCAACGGCACCTGCTCGATCTCGTACATCTGCAACGCCGGCCCCGGTTACGACGGCCCGACGGGCTGGGGTACGCCCAGCGGCACCGGCGCGTTCTAACTCGGAACTCCCGCACGAACGAAAGGGGGATGCGCAACGCATCCTCCTTTTTTCATATACGTGCAAGACGCACTTATGCGCCGCGCGTCGCGCGGATACACTAAGGGGCGTGCGCGATTGCGCACATTTTGCTGCATTCTAGGAGTAGTGAATGAAGTTATTATTTCGCATCGGCGCAGTGGTGTGCGCGGTTGCATTTACGGCGTGTTCCGGCGGCACGGGCGTCACGCCGCCCACCGGGTCGACCTCTTTGCCGACGCTGCAGAGCAACGTGCGCGCGGCGTGCGGCGGACCCGTCATAAAGGGCTTCGCGCGTTGCTTCGCACTGATTCGCAC
>DATEHZ010000076.1:0-98602 GCA_035279385.1 Vulcanimicrobiaceae bacterium
CGCAGACCGTACATCGAACTGACTTCGTGCCCGGCGGTCGCGAATAATCCGAGCGTTCGCGCATCCGCAACCGCCGCAGTCTCGGCATCCGGACGATCGACGGCGAAGGCTTGCGAAACCGCAACCGCCTGCGCGCCGTCCCGGCGCAAATCTTCCAGCGCCGCGTGCGCCGCGTCGCCGGCACGCGCGAACGCGAAACGCGCTTCGAACGGAATGCCCGGAGCAAGCTGCAGGCGCGGAAAGCGCATCTGCAATCGCGCAAGCGGTCCGAATCCGTCCAGCAGGCCCAGCACGCCCACGTTCGCAACGTCGCCCTCGAGCAGTGCGTTGGTCGCCTGCGTCGTCGAGTGCGCGATGAACGCCACCTCCGCGGCCGCAACAGCGCTTTGCGCAAAAATGGCCTCGATGCCCGCGATGATGCCGGCGGCAACGCCTTCCGCTGCCGCGTGCGTCGTGGGAACTTTCACGCGTGCGACGACGGCGCGGGACTCCGCGTCGATCGCGACGACGTCGGTGAACGTTCCCCCGACGTCGATGCCGAGACGAAGCTTACGCGACATCGGCGGCGAGGACGTACGCGTTCAACGCCATCTCGACGAAGCCGTCACGCGCAAAGCGGTCGAAGAGCCGAGCCATCTCACGCCGGAGCGCTGCCGCAGCCTCGCCTTCGCGCGGCAAATACGAGGTCGAATCGACGCGGCCGATCAGGCCTTCCTGCGTCAAACGCTGTTTGAAGGGGACCACCGCGCGGCGCAAACCGCTGCCGGCGAGCGTCGAGAATATCTCGAGCGTTCGCATGCGCAGCGCTTCCGTATCGTCGGTCGCATAACGGCGCGCGATTGCGGCGTATGCAGCGCAGAACGGCTGGGTTTCATCGCGCTCGTATTGGAGCAGTGCGAGGCGCCGTCGCGCGACGCGGGCAAACTCGGCGAAGGCGCGCAGCGGATCGAACCAATGAAAGGCTTGAAATGCCGCCGCGACGTCGACGCTCTTGTCCGGCAGCGGGAGCGTCTCGGCGCAGCCGTCTTCCCAGCGCACGTTCAGGCGCGATTCGGCGCGCTCGCGCATTTGCGCGTTCGGTTCGATTGCGACGACGGAGCCGACGCGCTGCGCGAGCAGATTTGTGGAAATACCCGTGCCCGCGCCGACGTCCGCGACGATGAGATCCGCTTCCGGCCCTAGGCCGCGCAGCAGCGCGTCGATAGCCGCTTTCGGATAGGCCGGCCGATATGCGGCGTATGCGCCCGCCCGCTCAGAGAAGCGCAATTTCGTCGTACAACGCGCACATCGTTTTGATGCCGCCGAAGAATTGCGAGAGCGAGAACTTCTCGTTCGGCGCGTGGATGCGATCGTCGGGCAAACCGACGCCGATGAGCACTTGCGGAAGTTTGAGAATGCGATCGAAACTTGCGACGGGCCCGATCGTCCCTCCGGTGCCGATAAAGACCGGCGGTTTCCCGAAGCCGGCTTCCATCGCGCGTGCGGCCGCCGCAACGGCGGGATGCTCGCGCGAGGTCGACACCGCGCGGACGTCGCCGGCGGACTCTACTTCAACGCGTACGCCGCGCGGCGCGTGCTTCGTGATGTATTCGCGCACGGCGTCTTTGACGCGCTGCGGTTCCTGTTCGCCCACCAGGCGTGCCGAAATCTTCGCTTTTGCCCAACTGGGAATGATCGTTTTGCTGCCCGGACCCTGGTAGCCGCCCCAAATGCCGTTGCACTCCAGCGTCGGACGAAACCATTGCCGTTCGAGCGGCATGCGTCCGCGCTCGCCGCCGAGTTCGGGCACGCCGTGCGTGCGCGCTTCCTGCGCTTCATCGAACGGCAGACTCTGCAACTCTGCAGAAGTGGCCGGATCGAGATCGCACACGCCGTCGTAAAAGCCCGGAACCGTAACGCGTCCCTCGCCGTCTTTCAATCCGGCGATAATCTTCGCGAGCGCTTCGATCGGGTTGACGATGAGGCCGCCGAAGTAGCCCGAGTGCAGATCCTCGCCGGGTCCGTGAACGGCGATCTCCCAGTGCACCAGACCCCGAATCGAGGTCGTGAGCGAGGGCACGTCTTCGGCGTAGACGGCCGTATCGGATATCACCGCGAGATCCGCGCGAAATTTGTCTTCGTAGCGTGCGAGCGCCGCTTCGAAATTCGGCGAGCCGATCTCTTCTTCGCCTTCGACGATCACTTTGACGTTGATCGGCAGCGTGCCGCGCGTGCGCAAATGCGCTTCGATCGCGGCGAGATGCATGAGCACTTGGCCTTTGTCGTCGACCGTGCCGCGGCCGTAGATATTGCCGTCGCGCACCGTCGCTTCAAACGGCGGCGAATGCCAGAGCTCGAGCGGGTCCGCAGGCTGTACGTCGTAATGCCCGTAGAGCAGAATCGTCGGTTTGCCGGGCGCTTTGAGCCACTCGCCGTATGCGAGCGGATTGCCCGCGGTTTCCAGTACCTGCGAATCCAGGCCGATTTGCGACATGCGCTGCACCAAGCGCTCGCAGCAGCGGCGCACGTCGGCGCGATGCTCGGGATCGGCGGATATCGACGGGATGGCGACCCAAGCCTTGAGTTCGTCGAGATACTGCGCTTCGTGCTGCGTGCAGTAAGCTGCAAGATCGGAATCGATAACGGTCATGACGTAAACGGTTCTCCCAGTTGAATATCCAGCGTCGCGCTTCCGCGCTGCAGTTCGAAACTATGCGGCTTGCCGTCGTAGGCGCGGGCCTGCGTCTGATACGTGCCGTATTCCCACCAATACAGGCCGTCGAGTTTGTTCACGATGTCGTTCGTGCGCATGCCTGCGGCGTACGCGGGGCCGCCGGCGCGAACGTACGTGCGCATGTTCCCGTCGACGGTTTTGAAGAGCGAGTAGTAGTACGCCGGCGCGTCTCCCGCCGCGTACGCCAGACCTTGCCCGAGCAGATGCGTCCAGCGCTCGCCGTTCTGCGCGCCCCACTGCTGCATGCGAACCGCGCCCTGTGCGGCCAGACGTTCGATATCGCCGCTTGCCGGCTGCTTGAACACCGCGTGGTCGTGCCATTCGTTCACGACCCAGCCGCCGCAGTCGAATAGACGCACGCCGATGTCGACGTCGATGCCTTCCAGCAGCGAGAAGCGCGTGGAGAGCACTTCGGCGTACGCCGCGTACGGCTTACCGGCGCAGTTTTGCGCGTTCGGATCGGTTTGCATGGCAAAGGCATGCACGCCGCCGGCATCGAGCGCGCGCATGACCGCACCGCTTGCGATCTTCGCATCCGCGCTCCCGTCCGTGCCGACCGCGATGCGTCCATTTGCGTTTTGCGGCGCGAACAGGCCCGGCTGCGGCAATTCCGCTGCTGCCGCAGCGGGGATCTCGGCCGCGAACGGATGCAGCCCGAAGAACGACGGGGAGCCCGCGGCGACGGCAATGCACGCCGCGATAGCGACGGCGGTTTGATACGGCAGCGTTCTGCGCGTGATCTCCTCGATGTGCACGCCGGTATAGTTTGCGACCCAGACGTTGGCGGTGTTGGTGGGATCGCAGACGTTCTGAACTTGCACGACGGCCATGATCGCCGCGACGAGGATCACCGCAGGCAGCGCATGGGCGGAGAGCAGCACCGTGAAGATGGCGATGCCGACGCCGAACGGATTGAGCGGTCCGCGATAGAGCGCGAGCGGACTGAGAACCCCGAAGATTGCGACGAACACGAACGGATTGTGCAGCGCTTGCGAGGTTGCCAGCGGATGCATCGCCGCGACGAACGCGGGTTCTTTCGTCGCCGTGAAGAGCATGCCGATGCCGATGAAGAGTACGACCGCCGGAGCGACGTCTTCGACCCCTTTGATCGCCGCCGAGACGAGCGTCGCAATCGCGCGCGACGGGCGCGTCGTCACCGCACCGTAGACCGCCGAGACGCCGAAGGAGAGCACCGGATCCCAATGCAGCGTGTAAAACAGCACGATCGGCAGCACCGGGGTGACGAGCGCGAACCACGGAACGCGCGGCGACGCGGGCTGCTCGCCGCGGACGGCCCACGTTGCGTACGCGCGGGAGCGGCTGAACGAGACGGCCGCGTACACGACCAGCGCGACGAGGTCGATCGCGGCGAGCACGAGCGCGTAGCCGTACATCTGCTGCTGGCTCACGCCGAAGAGCTGAATGTAGAATTTCCAGTTGACCAGATTAAAAATGAATCCGAGCGCGAACGCCATGAGAAAGAGCGTCGCGGCGATCTTGCGCGGCACGCCCGTCGTCATCATAATCGGCAGCACGATCGAACCGACCATGATAATCGCGCCGAGTCCGCTGAGCGATACGAACAGCACCGCCACCACGGCGCAGAGCAGCAGCGCCAGCAGCAGCGGCTGTTCGCCGCCGAACTCCGCCGCGAAATTCACGATGCTTTTCGCAATGCCGGTATCGAGCGTCACGCGGCCGAGCATCGCGCCCAGAATCACCGTGACGTACACGCTCGCCAGCGCCGACGCGCCCTTGACGATGATGTCGCCCACGCCGGCGGGCGGCACACCGGCGACGAACGCCATCACGATCGCCATCGCCGGCACCGCAAGCAGCGCGGGCATCGCGCGCGTATACATCAGTGCGGCAAAGACGAGGAAGACGACGAGGACCGCGATGGGGAGCATCATTTTACAATGGAGCTCAGCGGCGGCAGGGCCTTTCCCGAATAGTAGTCGAGCGTCGCTGCATACACGGCGTCCGCACGCGCGATATTGCGCTGGGCGTTCGCGTGATAGCGTTCGAGATTCGATGCGAGATGACTCTCGCGGTTCTCGTAGCGCCACGCCGCCGCGTACAGCGGCTCGATCTCCTCGTAACCGTCGCGCAGTTCCCAGAACCAGTACTTCGCCCAGTACAGGTCGCGCCCGGACGGGCTGCCTTTCTCATGCGCGTGCGCGTCCGCTTGCGCGTACATGCCGGCGATCTCCGCGGCGGCTTGGAATTTGCGCCCGATGAAATCGTACTTGCGCGCCGCCAGGAACATCACGCGCGCGGCATTCGCATGCAGCGGCGGCGCCGCTGCGATCAAATGCTCCTGCACCGCCTCCGCCTCGAGCCGCACCCGGCGCAGGTCGACTTTGCTCATGTGCGCGGCGGCACGCGAATCGAACGGATCGGCCCACATCAGGTAGTTGCTCGAATAGTCGTACGAATCCGACATGCGCGTTTGAATGTCGGCAAGTCCGGCGACGTCCTCGCCGTACCTGGCGTCGGTGCTGCCGAAAAACGCAAACGAAAAATCGGACTGAAAGCGCGAAGGATCCACCGAGCGCTGCTCCCACGCGCTCACGCCCGCGTACAGCACGGGATACCACGTGGCCTCGAAGAGCGACTCGCCGTCGTCGTGCCAGACCGTTTGGAACAAACCCAGTACGTGGGCCTGCTTGCCTTCATCGATGAACGTGCGCTCGTTGCGCAGCGCCGTGTTGACGTCGGGAAAGATTTGATTCCAATTGGAATCGCCGGGCGAGATCATCTGCTCGAAGCCGCCTTTGGCCAGGAGCGAGATGTACGGCATGAACGTTTTCTCTGCGCCGTAATGCCAGTTCACGACGACGGCGCCGCGCGGGAGCAGTTTCATGATCGCCGGATCTTTTTCGACGCCGTCATCCCAGAGCATGAGGCGCGCGCCGGACGGTTTGACGATCGCATTCATCTGATTGATGTGCTGCGCGTATACCTGCGTGAGGCCGCGCTGCGCGACCATCGCACTGCTTTGGCCGGCGCCGAGCGTCGACGTTTCGTCCGAGCCGATGTGAAAGAACGGCGGATGCGGCACGGCGGCCAATTCATCTTTGATCAGCTGCGCGACGTACGGAACGGAGATCGGCGAGGCCGGGCTGAGCAGGAACGCGTGCGGCAGCTCGGCGGCCGGTGCGTATTTCTCATACCGCAGCGTGTTGTGCATGTGCGCGAAGGTCTGTTGCTCGGGAATGAACGTCACGTGAAAGCGGCGCGCGTATGCGTTCAGTTCGCGCAGTTGCGCCGGCGTGATTCCGTCGAGCGGCGCCGGCAGCGGATCGTGCGGATCGACGAACACGTGCTCCATGTACGGCGAGTAACCGTTCATTTTGAACGCGGCGATCGTTCTGATGCGCTCCTTGAAATAGCGCATGTTGGGCAGCGGGCCTCGCGAGACGTCGTCGGAGAGCACGCGCCAGCGCAGCGCCGGCGCATCGGACACGCGCACGCACGGCATCGACCATCCGCCCGCGGAGCGCTGCGGTAACTGCGCGAGCGTCATCGCGCCGTAAAAGGCGCCGTCCGCATCGCCCGCGACGATCGTCACCGTACCGTCCGCGCGCGTCTGCAAGCGGTATGCCTGTGCCGGAAGACGCCCGTGTACCACGCGCACGTCGCTCCCGGCGGCGCTGCGCACCAGCGATGGAATCCCCAGCCCGCGCCAGCGCTCGTCGATTTCCTCGGCTGCCGCGGGATCGAAGTCCGCCGCAACGCGCAGCGATCGCTTCATCGGAAACGAGCACGTCCCGGCGGAGACGGTTTGGGGGCGCGGCAGCAAGTGGAGCGTGAGTGCTGCGAGCGCGATCATGCGGTGCGCATCGCGGCGTCGCGCTTGTCGAAGGCATCACCGAGCTGCGTGAGCAGGCCGTTGAATACCGCGTTCTCGACAGCCTTGAGCGCCGCCGCGGATTCGACCACGGCGATGTCGGCAAGCAGAGTCGCCTCGATGCGCTGCGGCGTGGGATCGGTGTCAAAGACGTGAAAGACGTCTTGGTTGATGAATTCACAGCGCAGCAGCACGCGATCGTAGGACGTGCGTTCGTCGGCGGCGAGATTGTCGATCTCGACCCCGGGCAGCTGCGAGAGCGCCTCGCCGACAAAGGCACGGATTTGCTCGTCGGAGACGCGGCGGTGCTCCGCCTCGGCATAACCGGCGAACCCGTCTATAAAAGACCGAATCCGTTCCATGGCATCCATCACTTCGAGCTACGACGGTAAGCCCGCGGGGCCTCCCGGCCGAAAACCCGATCACCATGGTAACGGCAGTGCTCGCGGGCCTGCTGGCGGCCGCAGGGGTTGCCGGGCTCGCGCTGCTGGGGATGCGCTTCCTGAACGAGCGTGACGAACTGCACCGCTTGCGCGCGCTCTTTTCCCGTTACGTGCCCGAGCACGTCGTGGACGAGGTCTTGGCGCGGCGCGATCTGCGGCTGCTCTGGGCGCAGCGGCACTATGCGACAGTGCTATGCTGCCGCATTCGCAACTTCGGATTCTTCTCCGAAGAACTGAGCGCCGAAGAAACGCTGCGGCATCTCAACGAATTCTACGCGGTCGCGGGGCGCGCGATCGTGCGCCACGGCGGCGTCATCGAACGCCTGCACGCGGATGGTATCACCGCGGTGTTCGGCGTGCTGACCGCGGACACGTTTCAGGAAGAACGCGCGCTGCGGGCGGCTCTGCGCATCATTCGTCTCGCGAACGCGATGAACGTCCGATGGCAAGCGCAGGGGCGGCGGCCGTTCGAGGTCTTTGCCGGCGTGAATTCGGGCCCGGTGGTCGCCGGAGAAGTCGGCTTCGCGCAGCGCCGGGAGTTCGCCATCGTCGGTCATCCGGCACACGTCGCATCCCGGCTCCAGCAAGCCGCGGAAGAAATCAACGCATCGATCGTCGCGGCCGCCGCAACCTTCGAGCCCGTCGCTGAGCAATTTGTCGGCGTGCAGACAACGACGCTGCCGCTTACGGGCCTGCGCAGGCTGCAGCGAGCGTATATCGTTCGCGGCCTTGCAAAACGGGCCGAGGAAGAGCTGCTGCGTCTGCCGCCGGAGATTGCCGCGCTGCACACGGTCATCGAACCGCCGAAGCCGCCGGCGGCGCCGGTCGAACCCGCGGCGCAGCCCGGCCCGCATTTCTACGGTCTGGACGATGCGCTCCCGGCGATGCCCGAGCTTCCGCCGGTCAGCGGGGAGTACGAAGCTCCGCAGAGCTTTTAACCGCCCGCTAACGAACGGCGCAAATCCGCGGCTGAACTTGAGTCGTTAGACCACCGGGGGAAGCTCCCAATGAAGCGAAGCATCGGATCGTGGAAGACGCATCCCGGCTCATGGCGCGCGTGCGTAATCGAGACGCAGCCGCCTTCGAGGCCCTGTACGACGCGCATCACCGCCTCGTCTACGGCGTGGCGATGCGGATGCTTGGCGACGCGGCGAGCGCCGAGGACGTTACACAGGCAATTTTTCTCAAAATTTGGAGCGCTCCACAGTTGTTCGAATCCGGGAACTTCACCGGTTGGCTCGTCCGCATCACGCGCAATCGCGCGCTCGACATGCTTCGAAGCAAATCGTACCGCCATGAAGAGCTTCCGGAAGCCCAGCCTGCCGAAGAGATGCTTGAAGAAACCGCGTTTGCCCACATCGACGCCGACCGTGTCCGCGCTGCGCTCGCGCAGTTGCCGGAGGAGCAGCGCGAGCTCATCGAGATGGGATTCTTCGGCGGCGTAACCCATGAAGAGATGGCGCGCCGCTTCGGCATTCCGCTCGGGACGGTCAAGACGCGTATTCGCGCCGGCCTTCGCAAGCTTCGCATTGCGCTGCAAGAGACGGTGAGCGTATGACGCCGCACGAGACGATGCTCGACGACGTTGCCGTCTACGCGCTCGGCTCGCTGCCGGCGCAAGACGCGCAGCGCGTTCGCGCGCATTTGGACAGCTGTACGGAGTGCCGCGAGGAATACGAACATCTGCGCCCGGCCGTCGACGCGGTCGCTTATTCGGCCGAATCCTGTCCCGACGAGATTCGCGGCACCGTCGTTGCAAGTCCGCTGCTCAAGGCGCGCATTATGCAGCAGGTGCGCCGTGAAGCGACCGCTCCGCCGAAGTCCAACATCGGCGAAATGCGCGCCGTGCGTCCCATCGTCTGGCCCGCGTACGCCGTCGCGGCGGCGTGTCTGGTCGTGGCGCTCGTGACCGGCATCTTCAATATTTCGCTGGGCGAACAGGTGCGCCAGAAGAATGCGGACCTGGCGCAAACGCAGACGCGCAGCAAAATGCTCGCGCGCGAAGTCGCGCGCTCGCGCACGACGCTCGCCGATCTCGTGGCGCCGGATTCTCAGCGGTTCGGTGTGGACCACGGACAAGTGGTGCGCCATGGCAAGCGGTTGTATTTGGCGATGGAGGCATTGCCGCCGCCGCCGAAGGGTAAGGTATACCAGGCCTGGACGCTGCCCCCCGGTGCGACGCGCATGTCACCGTCGGTGACGTTCGTGCCGGACGCGAGCGGCGTCGCAGTCGTGCCCGTTCCGGTCGATGCCGCGAATGTCGCCGCTGTGGCGGTCAGCATCGAACCGGACGGCGGCAGCAAACAACCAACCAGTACACCGACATTCGTACTCAAACTGAACTGATGCAATCCGGAGTGCAGCGCCTCGTGCGTGCGCACGAGCGCGCGGCACTCGCGTATCTCGCGCAAGCGCCTTACGACAACGTCTTTCTCGCGTGGCTCATCGCGAGCGATCGTTCTATGGTCACGCGTTCGTCGCTCTACGTGTATCTCGACGGCCGCCACACCGTACGCGGCGTAGCCTTTTTCGGGCGCCAAGTCGTCATCGCATCGGACGGTAACGAGATCACCGACGCATTTGCGGAGGTCGCGCCGAGTTACCGCTTCGAGCGCATGATCGTCGGCCCGCGCCCGGTCGTCGAACGCTATTGGCAAGGCGTGCGCGGCTGGCACACTCCGCCGCGCCGCATCCGCGAGAGCCAGCCGGTGCTAGCCGTCGATCGGAGCACGCTGGTGCGGCATCCCGGTGCGGTAACCGTCCGGCGCGCGTATCCCGGCGAATGGGAGATCGTCGCCCAAAATTCCGCGAAGATGATCGAACACGAATTGGAATACGATCCGCGCAGCGTGAGCGCGGAGTTCAACGCCAACGTGCGCATGATGATCGACCGCGGCCTGTGGTGGGTCGGCGAGAGCGGCGGCGAACTCTGCTTCATCTGCAACGCCGGTCCGCGCAGCGACTACACGCTGCAGTTGCAGGGTATTTGGACCCCGGAGCATTTGCGAGGGCGCGGACTCGCGACGCTCGCGCTGAGCGGCGTCTGCGGCGAGTTGCTCGCGGAGACGGCGACCTTGAGTTTGTACGTCAATGGATTCAACGCGCCGGCGCTGCGGCTGTACGATCGCATCGGATTCAAGGCGGTCGGCGAGTTCGCTACGTACCTGTTTTAACGGCGCGCGGCGGCGCCGGCGCGGTAAATGCCGTCACTGCGCGCTGAAAACGCAGGGACACCGTCGTGCCCTTGCCGACCACACTGTCGACGCGAATGCTGCCGTTGTGTGCTTCCATGATCTGCTTGACGATGAAGAGACCCACGCCGCTGCCGCGCTTGCTCCACTGCATGTTCTCCGCGCGCCAGAACTCTTCGAAGATGTGCGGCAAGTCCTCATCCGAAATGCCGGCGCCGTGGTCCGCGATCCGGATGCAGATCTTGTCGTGCTCTTGTCCGATGTGCACGTCGACGGGACGCTCGGAGTATTTGACCGCATTCCCGATGATGTTGTCCATCACGCGCGTGATGTACGAACGATCGGCGTCGATAAACGCCGTCGGGACGTCGTTGTAGACGTGAAACTCGCGCTGCGCTCCGTAGCGCTGCACGACGGTATCGACGATCTCCGTGATGTCGAAGGCGCTTCGCTGCAGCATGAGGCGGCGCTCTTGCGCGCGGGCCAGAAGAATGGCATTGTCCGCCATTTCCGCCAACGTGTAGCCCGAACTGCGCACCGACGCAAGCAGTTCCGGATCTCCGCGGCGATGCGGAAAGTCTTCCAACAAGTGCGCGGCGCCGATGATCACGGCGAGTTGCGACTTGAAGTCGTGCGCCAGCATCGCCAGCAGACGCGAGCGCCAGTCGCTCAGACGCTCGACCGCTTCGCGTTCCTCGACGAGCGAGACGACCAGTTCCATTTCGCGGCGCATCGCCCGGCGCTCGAACAAGATCGTGAACGTTCCCACGATGCCGATCCAGGCGACGGCGAGCAAGCCGGAGATGACCATGACCTCGAACATGCGACGCGATGCGGCGTTCGTATAAGCGGCCGCCATGGTATGGACGCTTTCCGAGTCGATGCGCATCATATCGAAGATGTCGTTTCCGGTTTCCTCAATCTTCAGCGCGTTCGCCGGCAGCCTATCGGCAAGCAGTTTCGATGCGACTTTCGTGTGCCACCTATTGTGCAGACGCGCAAAGTCGTTCAGTTGCGGCAGCACGTCGTAGAGTCCGGCGCGCCGGAATTCACCGGGGAGCGCGGCAAGCAGCGCGTTCATGCGCGGATGTGCGGCGTGATACGGTTCCAAGAATGCCGCCTTATGCGTCTCGACGTAGCCGCGCACGCCGGTCTCTTCGTCCAGCGCGTAGCGCAGAGCGCGCGAGAGTCCCAGACGCGCGTTATCCACGGTGATGATGCGATCGCTGAGTTGCCGCACCTGGAAGGTCGCCCACAAACTGATCAGCGGCAGCGCAACGACAATCACCAGCAATGCGACGATCGATCCTCGCACACCGCGGAGTTGTTGCAGCGCGAACGCAGCTTTGTTCATTACTTCCTATTTCGGAACATGCGAACACGACCACTGCGTAACAGGGTCGCAAAAAACGCGCTCTTCAAAAAGCTGCGCGGCACCTTCCCTCCTGTTTCCCGAGCATAAGAGTGACTCGGGAAGGTTCCGTAAACGACGCATGTGCTTTACGTGAAGTCTAGATTATCGCCCTACCGAGTTTACTAATGGTAGAGCATCGTACGCGAAGAGTCACCAATGCTAAACGGCCCATCGCATTACACGATGAGCCGTCTGGACTATACAGACGCCTGCTTGCTCAGCTCGCTAGGAGTTCCGCCAGCGCACGCAGGGATGCCTGCGACTGCGACTGTGCCGTCGGCAGCAGCACGTCGACACTGATTCCGTACCCGTCGACGGAGCGCTCGTCACCGTACGCGTCGGTGCGGCTGAGCGCGATTCGGAACGGCACGCGCGAGTGCGGTAGCACGAAATAGCCGGGCTGCGTGAAGCCCATGACGCCGAACGTGCTCGTCCCGGCGATGACCGTGTCGGGCAATCCCGCCAGCACGTACGTCATGAATTCGCAGTCGCTGCCGCAGCCGCCGTCCACGAGCGCCACGACGCGCGTCTGATCGGCATCGTGCGAATGCACGCTGAAGTGATGATCGCGCATGCTGCGATCGCTGCTCTTCACCTGCGGCTGCACGCTGCAATCCGGCGTCGAGGAGCTTTTGAGCGTATCGACGATCTGCTGGAGCAGCTGCTGCAGCCCCGGCGAGACCGGCGGCTTGAGATTGCCGGCCAGTTGCTGCTGCAGACCGAACCCGAGCGCGGTGGTAAAGCACGACGACGTTCCGGACTGCGACATATTCGAGGCAATCTCGACCGCGCTCTCCGCAAACCAATTCGTAAGAATGTCCGAGGGCGCGTTCCCGCCGTCGTTGCCGCGCAGATCGAAGATCACGAGCTTTTCCTTGCCCAGATCGGTCGCCTTGGAGAGCGCGGCGCGCAGTGCTTCATTGTTTGCATCGGTGAACGTGGGCACACGCAGATAGGCAATGCCGTCGCCGAGCATCGTATAGACCGGCGTTTGCGAAGGCGCCGGTGTTTGCGCTGCCGGCATGAGCGCAATATCGCGGCCGCCGCAACGCAGCGAGCTTGCCGTTCCGAGTCGCTTCGGATAACTCACGTACCACGCCGGCGCGAGCTGCGCGCCGTTCCAAGCCTGCACGGCGTGCGGCTGCCGGCCGGGATCGTGCGGCGATAGCGTTTCCAATCGCCCACTGGTGAAGCGGAGCTGCGAGCACGCGCCTTGCGGATCGCTCGCAAGCGTCGCACTCGCGGAACCGCTGCCGAATTCCATGACGCCGGGAACGCCGGAGTGATTGTCGAGCTGCACGTCTTCCAGACGCCCCCACGGGGCGAACGCATCGCGCAGCGAGAGTTTCTTGCTTCCGCTTCGCGTAAGTTGCGCGTCCCAGCCGCGAAACATCGCATTCCAGTTCCAGCCGCGGGACGCGGCCGGCTGGTACCCCGCGTACGCTTTTTCAAGCAGCAGCTTGAGCAGCGGCAGATCTTGCCGAAGCGCCGCGGCGTCGACCGGAACGTCCTTCTTCTCGCGCAGCGCGTTGAAGAACGTGCTGTACCACGCGAACGGCACGACGAACGAGCGGTTCGAATACGGCGCTGCATACGGGTGCTCGAGGACGATGCCGCCCGGCGGCAATTTCACGCCGAGCGACCTCCAGCGGGCGTTTTCCGCGTCGATCTGCGCTTGGGGCACGCGCACGGAGGCGGACGGCGCCGCCGCCAGAACGGCGAGCAGGCCTAAAGCCAGGATGATAAAGCGCAGACTCTTCATGCGCCGCCATTCGCCGCGCATTCGAGCGCAACTTTCCGATGGCCGGCGCCGATTGAACGGGCTAGGCTGAAGGCATGCTGAACGATGATTTTTGCTGGAAAGCGGTACAGGAACGCGACGCATCGCAAGACGGCCGCTTTTATTTCGGCGTGCTGACCACGGGCGTATACTGCCGCCCGTCGTGTCCCGCACGCGGACCGCTGCGCCGCAACGTGCGTTTCTTCGAATCGCCGCAAGAGGCGCAGGCTTGCGGTCTACGGCCGTGCAAACGCTGCCGCCCGCTGGAGACGCGCGACGCGCTTGCGGCGCGCATGGAAGAGATCTGCCGCTACATCGAAACGCACAGCCAGGAGCCGCTCTCACTGCAGGCGCTCGCGCAGCGCGCGTGCATGAGCCGCTTTCACTTTCAGCGCACGTTCAAGGCGGTGATCGGCGTTACGCCCAAGCAGTATCACGATGCGCATCGCGTGCGGCATTTGAAGACGCACCTCAAATCGTCTTCCGGCGTGACCGCTGCCGTGTATGACGCCGGCTACGGTTCGTCGAGCCGCGTCTACGAGCGCGCCGACACGCGTCTGGGCATGACGCCCAAAGACTACCGCGCGGCGGGCAAAGGCGTGAACATCACGTACGTGTCGTTTGAAACGCCGCTCGGATTGCTGATGGCCGGCGCAACCGATCGCGGTCTCTGCTTCGTGCAGTTCGGAGAGACGCCCGCCCAGCTGGAAGCGCTGCTGCGTGCGGAGTACCCGAACGCCGCGTTCGAACCGATGCGCGAACCGCACGATCCGCGGTTCACCGCGTGGGTCGATGCGCTGTGCCGGCATCTGCGCGGCGAGCAGCCGCATCTGGATCTGCCGTCCGACATTCGGGCAACCGCATTCCAATTACGCGTGTGGAACTATCTGCAAAGCATTCCGTACGGCGAGGTCCGGTCGTATACCGAAGTCGCCGAAGGGATCGGACAGCCGACCGCTGCGCGAGCCGTGGCGCGCGCGTGCGCGAGCAACGTCCTTGCACTGGTGATCCCGTGCCATCGCGTAATTCGCGGGACGGGCGATCTGGCCGGTTATCGGTGGGGGTTGCCGCGTAAGCGCGCGCTCATCGATCGCGAGCGTCAACTCAGCGCTTCGAACCGGTAGATCGTCGTCGCCGCGAACGGCCGGTCGGGGCGCAGCTCCGTGCTCGGAAAGTTCGAATGATGCGGCGAATCGGCGAAATGCTGCGTTTCGAGCGCCACCGCGCCGGGCTTTCCGGTATACAGCTGTAAGCCCGGCTGCGTTGTTTCCACGATGATTCGCCGCCCGGCCCGAGTATCGCGCAATTCCGCAACGCGCCGCAGTTCGCCGTTCCAGCCGTCTATCGCGAAACACACGTCGTATTTTTCCGAACCGATCGGCCGCATCGCGCGAAAATCGCGGCTCGTCCCGTCGACGGGTGCGATTTCACCGGTTGGAATCAATTCGGCGTCGAGCGGCGTGTACGACGATCCGTGGATCTGCAATTCGTGATTTCCGATCTCGCCCTCACCGTTCAAATTGAAATAGACGTGGTTGGTAAGGTTGATCACGGTCGGCGCGTCCGCGGTTGCGGTGTAGTCGATGCGCAGCGCGCCGTCGTCTCCCCACGTGTAGCGGACGCGGCACTCGACCGCGCCGGGAAACCCCTGATCGCCGTCCGGGCTGCGCAGAACCAACGCTTCGCCTTCCCGGCTCCAGTCGCGCTTCGACCAGCCGTCGGGACCGCCGTGCAGCGTATTGCGTCCTTCGTTCGCGGGCAGCGCGTACGTTTGTCCGTCAAGCTGGAACTCGGCACCCGCGATGCGATTCGCATAGCGGCCGATAGTTTTGCCCGCACTCCCGCCCGCCGGCACGGTCACTTCGCCAGGATTGCCGCGTGCATCCGGAACGATCGCGGACGTGATGGCCGCGCCAAGCGTATTGAGCGTCACACGTCCGCGGTGCGCGTTGTGGAGTACGAAGTCCGCCATTTACAGCGCATTACCCAAGTACGGGAAGGTCTTCGTCACCCCGCGATCCGGCGGCTGCACGTTATCGCTCGTGAGACACGGCGTGTCTTGCCCGTCCGGGGGTGCCAGCCCGACTTTTTCGCCCAACGTTCCGAAAATGACACCCAGCGAAAGATCGATAACCGGACTGCTGGGATCGCGCCCACCGAACTGACGATACGGATCGCCCAGCGATTTTTTGATTCCGCCGATGGGAAATTCCGGCACGGCACGCACGACGCCGACCGGTAAGCCGCTTTTCCCGTTGGTTTCCACACCGAGATAACGCGCGGGTCCCTTCGCGGCTAGATTGGCTTCGATTTCATCGGGAATCAGCACGCCTTCGACCGCTTTGGCAAGACGCATCGATCGGTGAGCAGCGCTCGGTGAGGTCATGAATGCGATAATGTCGGCCGGCAGCAGCGGATCGGCCCACGGTGCGCTTTTGTTGGTGGTATCGTGCCGTTCGAAGGCTTCAAAGGCTTCTTTCACCGCCGGACGCGCCAGCCGCTCGACCTGCATCCACGAGCCGTTCTGCTGTTCGGACGTCGTCGCGTACACGCGGACCAGACCCATTTTGCCGTTGCGATCGGCGAGCATTCGCCGCGGCAGTTCCACGATCAGCGAGAGCACGTCGTAATCCCGCAGAAAGTCGACGCCGGGCTTACGAAAACACCGAGCCGACGCCTGCGGAACGGCGCTCGCGAACGGCGGATGGTACTTGTAGTTGCGATCCGGCACGATCTAAAAACTGCGCGAGATCGAAATAGAACGGATCCTGGCGCGCTCCCGCAAAAGCCAGCACCCCGTCGCGCAACCGAGCCTTGGAGTTCAGACGGAATGATTGCGGCGTACCTTGCCACCGCGAGCGCACGCCCGGCGCGGCAGGCCGTGCCGGCCCATACATCTCGATCTGCTGCGCTCTTCCGTTTCCGACTGCCCGGAATTGGACGACTTTATCTTCTTTGTAGCCGTTTCCGGTAGCGATTTTGAATTGATACATCACGCCGGGATCGAACGCGGCTTCCGCGCTCTGGCCCGCCGGAATCAAGGGATGAACGTCCATCGCAAGCGCGACGTTGTTCGGATCGGCCGCCGGAAAGACGAATACGTCGGTGATATCGGCGCCCGGACGGTCGACCGTGAGCGGAGAATCCTGATGGTCCGACGTGCGCGCCGGGCGCACGACATAGAGCGTGCATGCAATTGCGATAAGCACGAGCACCGCGAACGGCACGAGTACTCGGAGTGGGGTTTTCACAGGTGTGCTCCTTTGGCTAGGTTGTGGTGGCGAGCCGTTCGAGAACAACCCGCGCCCGATCTGCGTAGAACGGGTCGAATTCTGAATTGAGATGCATCGCGGTTTGCAGCTGCGCGCGCGCTTGCGCGCGATTTCCGAAATGCAGCGCGATCATTGCCGCGTGGAAGAGCACGCGTGGATCCTGCGTACCATATCGTGTGGCGGCGCGTGCCGCGCGATTTGCGACGTTCCATTTGCCGTCCATCGCGGCACACCACGCCAGCGTATCCTGCGCATAGATTTCCTGGCCTCGCGTGCGAACTTCGCGCAGGGCGATGCGGTATGCGTCGTCGAGGCGCATGCCGTGCTCGCAGTAATACACCGCGAGCAGGCGATCGTTGATATGATAGGCGTTGCCGATGCGCTCCACGGCGATGATGAGTTGCCGGGTTTGCTCGGCGCCCGCGGCGTCTCCCAGCGCGCGCTGTGCGTCGGCTTCGTAGCCCAGGGTCTCGGGTTCGGGGATGATGTTCGCGCCCCTAACTGCGGTGTCCAGCGCGCAGTGCCAATCTTTCGTCGCCCAGCAAAAGCGCGCGAGAGCGCGATACGCCTGTTCGAAGTTTGGAAACTGCGCGATCGCCAGGCGCTCCTCGCTCATGGCGCCGGCGACGTCGCCTGCGGAAAACGCGAGCTCTCCCGAACGGAAGTGGTACCAGGCGCGGCCTTGCGCGGAATTGTCGGCCACTTCGTCGGTTTGCTGCGCGGCGATTTGCAGCAAGCGCCGCGCCTGGTCCAGGCGCCCGGTCAGTTCGTCGTAGCGTGCCTGCACCGCCATCACCGTCGGCGTGTTCCTGATACGCCTTGCGAGCGCAAGATCGTGGGCGGCAGCGGCATAGTCGCCGATCTCCATTTCCAGCGAGGCCATCTGCGCCGGCGCGTTCGAATCAATCGGCATATCGGCATGCGCGCGGCGTTCGTACTGCAGCGCCATGCGAAACTCGTGCAATGCCGTGTATCCGGAGGCCGCGATTTCATTTGCCGCCGCGTTGTTCTGCGGCTGCAGTTTCAGCGAGCGCCGGGCCTGCGCGATACCGCGCAGGATGTCGCCGACGTCTTGCGTCTCGCGATACCGCTGCAGATATTGCGCTCCAAGCAGTTTCGCGCTGATCTGGTCCGCCGGATCCTCGCGGACCCGGCGTTCGTAAAACGCGACCGTGCGATCGCGATAGCGGTAATCGGGCAGCACGGGGGCGACGTAGGTACGCGACGCGCTCGCGCGCTGCGCGCCGAGAAACGGCCAAGCGGCGATCGCGATCAATGCGATCGCCGCAAGAACCAGCCAACTTTTGGTTTTCAGAACGTCACCTTACTGCGGAGCCCCGAAATACGGGAACGTCCTCGTGAAGTGCTTCGGAGCGGTTTGCCACGAGACGTGATCGCTCACGAGATCGGGGCGATGACCGGACGAATAACTCGCATCCGCGCGGCCGTCGGATTCTTTGCCGTCGTCCGGCGCTAAGCCGAGCGTTGGAACGGTTTTACCGAAGATCGCGCCGAGCGAGATGTCGACGACGTCGTCCGTGAGCGCGCGCCCGCCGAAGGGCCTCAGGCCTTTCGGTGCTTGCGTCGCGCCGCCGGTTTCAACGCCGAGATAGTTGTTGCACGTGCCGGGCGCCATGCCGATGCACGAGAGGCTCGTACCGTTCAGGTCGACGATCTGAACGTCCGGCGTGAGCACGGAGCGCAGTACGTTCGCAATTGCGGCGCTGCGTCCGCCGACGTTTTCCGTGAAGGAGACAATCTGCGGCCCGAGATTTGCCGCGTCTTCGTTGGGCGTGTCGACGTTGTTCTGCTGATGCTGCGCGAACGTCGCAAACACTTCGTTGACAGCAGGCCGGTTGAGCCGGTCGAGTTGTTTGAACGGACCGCTTCCCAGTGCGGATGCCGGTCCGTTATTCGAAGGCGGATTCGGAGCGAGCGCCGTGCCGGGGGCGCCGCTGCTTCCTCCGCCGCCGCAAGCGCTCAGCGCGAGCGCGGCTGCGGAAACGAGAAGTGCGCAGCGAAGAGCCAAAACGTTACGTGTCATTGCGATCGCCTCCTAACTTCCGCTCGACGTATGGGTCGTCACCCAATACGCGATCTTCGAACCGCCGCAGCCCGCGACCAGGTCCGCGCGCGGCATCTCGACGATCAGCGAGAGCACGTTGTACCCTTTGAAAAAATCCGATCCCGGATCGTTGAAGCCTTGCGGGCACGTACCGTTTCCGAGCTTCGGCAGACAACTCGGCGCGGGATTGCCCATGTCGCGATCGGGCAGTATCTTGTAGAACTGCGCGAGATCGAAAAAGAACGGTTCCTCGCGCGCGCCCGCAAAGATTTTCATGTGCCCGGCGGTGAACGGGGCGTCGATCGTTCCCTGGCCGCTCATCGCCACGAGCTGCGTCTCGGTGCCGGTTACAACCGGCTTCGCAGGACCGTACACGGCGATGGACTGGTTCGTACCGGGTGCGCCGGCAACGAACTGGATGATGAACGACTGGGTGATACTGGACGACGGCGTTTTTGTGTTCTCGTCGACGCCGTCAAAATTCATTTGATAGATGACACCGGGATCGAAGAACGTCGAGGGGCCTTGACCGCTCGGAATGAGCGGATGGACGTCCATCGCGATCACGACGTTCTTGGGATTGTCCGGTGCTGGAAAGATGTACGGATCGGTAATATCCGCTCCGGGGCGGCCAACCGTCACGGGGGAGTCTTGATGGTCGGATGCTCGAACGCCCAAGTTCGCGTACAAGACGAGTCCGAGAATCAAGGCGCAGACGACGGTCAAGCCGGTGAAAACGCGAAGTTTCATGGCAACTGCTCCACAGGAATTTGTGTGCGTCCCCCAACGCGTAAGGTAATAAAGATCGCGGCGAAAACGGCGAGCAGGCCGCCGGCCAGCATGCCGCTGACGGCGATGTCCGGCACGGGCGATTTCCAACCGAGCAGCTGCGCCGATTCGTACGCAGCCACGCCGATTGCAAAGATGGTGACCGACCAAATCCACACGCGCATGACGTGCGGCAGACGGCCGGCGCGATAGGTGACCAAATGATGTATGAAGAGTGAGTCGAGCGTGTCGGTGCACAGCATCCCGCCGCAGAACATCGACCCGACGAGCAGCGCGCCGGCGACGCCGGCGTCCGCACCGAACGCGACGGCGTACGCCGCAACTTGGCTCGAGGTTTCGAATCCGAAACCGAACAGCAGTCCCACGGGAAGCGCAACCCACGGGCTTGCCGCATCGCGAAGCACTGCGGGGATGAGCCGCGTCTTCACTCCGGCGACGCGATCGGTTTGTCCGAGCGCGAGCTGGCGCAGATTCAGCAGCGCGATGCACAGCAGAACCGCGATGCTGATCGCCGTTCCGATACGTTCGATCGCTTGCGAATGCGCGGAGAAACGAGCGCCGAGATAGCCCACGAGCGCGGCGATCGCAAGGACCATCACCGTATGCCCGCCCGCAAAAATAGCGCCGACGAAGCGGCTGAGCAGCGGCGCGCGCTGCGCGCAATTGCGCGTCATGTTGTCGATTGCCGCCAGATGATCGGGATCGGCTCCGTGCCGCAGGCCGAGCGCAAAGACCGTGAACGCGCCGGGCCCAATCATCCGGCGTGAGCCTGCGCGTGCGTATGCGTGTGATCGTGTCCGTGCTGTGCGAGCGCGTATCCGCCGATTGCGGCCAGCGCGATGCCCGCGAGAAGCGGCACCGGCGCCGCCACGCCCTGCTGCGCAAAACCGGTTGCGAGCGTCCATGCGCCGATTGTGGAGATGACCAGTGCCGTGACGAGCGGCCCGTACGATGCAACCCGTGCATAGCCGGAGCGTTTCGAGAGCCACGCCGCACCGTGCACGACGCCGATGCCGAGCGCGCTCAGCACGCTTGCAAGACCCATACTGAAGATGACGATCAGGACAATGCCGTAGCCCAGATGGTGCAGACGCAGCGCGGCGAGCAGCACGACGATCGCCGCGGGACACGGCGCGATTCCGCCGCTCAGCGCCGCCAACACCGCGGTGCGGAAATTCAGCGGCTGATTCCCCGGAAGGGCGTGCGCGTGTCCGTGCTCCTCACCGGCGCCGTGCTCATGCGCGTGTGCGTGCGGATGCGCGCCCTCGTGCGCGTGCACGTGCTCGTGCGTAAGACCGCGCCGCAGACGAACGTATTTCGCAAGCGCGCGGGCCCCGATGACCGCGATCGCGACACCGCTGATCAGCGTAATCCACGGGTAAATCGACTCCGAGACGAAACCCGCCGCCGCAAACAGCACGACGCCCAGCAGCAAAACGCCCGCCGTGTGCGCGACGGTGAGCGAAATTGCCAGAATCAGTGCCTGACCGGACGTCGCACGCGCGCCGACCAGCGTAAATGCCAGCAAGGCTTTGCCGTGTCCGGGCTCGATTGCGTGCAGTGCGCCGAGTCCGAACGCGGCGAGCACGGTCAAAAGGATGAAGAGCGGCGTTTGATTCGGGCGCGAGAACATGTCGGACAACGCCGTGGGCGAAATCCACGCGGTCAGCGTGCCGGCTTGCGGCGTATCGTCCGAGCGTTCTTGAACGCTTGCGATTTCGCCGGAGGCTCCCAGGGAAAACGTCGCGGCGTTGATGCGGCGCGGGGTGCCGATGAGCGCGCTCGGATAGCGTCTCAATTCGTCGGTAGGCTCGGTCTGCGCACCCACGACGATGTCTTTCCAGCCGATGCGCCGATCCGCGTAAACCGCGTCGTTTATCGCGATGCGGTGTGAAGCGCCCGCAGCTACCGGTATCGTGAACTCACCGACCCACCGCAGGATCGGCAGACCGCCGGCGCCCGGCCGCAGCGATGCACCCGCGGATTGCGGCTGGAGCGGTTGTACGGCGCCGTCAACGGTGACGTGCAGTCCCGATTGCACGACCGCACGTTCATCGTCCGCCCATGGCCGCATCCATCGTGACGCCCACGCGTCGCCTTCGCCGTGCGCATGCATGATTTGGAACGTCGGGATCTCCGCGATATCCAAAATGTAGCGAACGTGCAGCGAGCCCTTCGTCGCGGTAATCTTCGCAAGATGATTCATTGTGAAGTTGCCGAGCGGATGCGCCTGCGCGCGAAATACGGCCGCGAACACCAGTACACCGGCGAGAACGGCAATTCGCGAAACCCGTATCATACGCGTCTCAACGCCGGCCGCATCGAAATGGATTGCGCGAAACGCGCGGGGCGCTAGGGCTTTCGGAGCGAGACGCTCAGGCCTTGGATGCTGGCAGCAGCACGACGAACACGGGTTTGCTCGTCGGCTGCGGGCTGCCTCCGGGCGGTTCGACGCTCACGGCGACGGCCGTAACGCGCTGCGCATTTTCCGGAAGCCGCAGCAGTACGCGTCCGTTGTGTGGTACGAACGTTACCGAAGGTGCCATGCGTTTCGATCCAACCGGCAGGGTCCATGCCTGAAACACTTTTCCGGGCGGAAGCGCGGGGGCGTTTCGAATCGCGATGTACAGGTGGCGGCCGTTGCGAAGCACCTCGCCGCCCGTGACGCGGAAGTGCTGCGCCGAGGGCGAGAGCGCGTCGGCAAGGATCGCGTTCTGCTCGCCGACTCGCGAACTGAGCTGCGCGTAGAGTATGCCGATAATAATCGCCGCAGCCAAGCACGCCGCCGCAGCCAGATACGGAAGCGGCGCAAACCGGCGCGGTTCGCGACTGCGCTGCGCCATCGCCAGAACGCGCGCTCTGACGGCCGAGCCGGGCACGATGGCATCATCGGCATCCGCAGCGAGCGGTAGAATGTCGGCGACTTCCCGCAGACGGAGATACTCCTTCGTGCACGCGGGGCATTGCGAGAGGTGCGAGCGCACGCGCTGCGCGTCCTCGGGTCCGAGCGCGCCGAGCGCGAGCATCGCGATGTCGTCTACGTACTCGTCGTGCGCGTTCATGCGAACTCCGACTCGTCGAGGACTTGGCGCAGGCGCTGCAGGCCGGTGCGTATGCGGGTCTTTACGGTACCAAGCGGCACGCCGGTTTTTTCGGCGATGCGCTGTTGGGTCATGCCGCCAAAATACGCGAGTTCGATAAGATTGCGTTGGTCCGGAGCGATCTGTTCGAGTGCCCGGCGCACCGTCGCGGCGTCGAGGCGCGCGAACGCCGCCGAATCCGCGGTGTGGGATGAGGCGACGTCCTGCGCCAGTTCGCAGGCCGGATGGCGCGCTTTTTCTCGCAGGACGTCCAGGCACTTGTTGCGCGTCATGCGGCCGATCCACGCCGCAAAATTTCCATCCTGAAACGCTTGCGGCGCGCTCCAGACCTTCAGGAAGATCGCCTGCGTAACGTCTTCCGCGGCGGGTGCGTGGTCCAAGAAGCGCATCGCGATGCGGTACACCAAGCGGTGATGGCGATCGTAGAGCGCCTCGAAAGCGCGAGCGTCGCGCATGCGTACACGCTCCATCAATCGCGCGTCTTCTTCCACATCGTCATGCTTCGCGCCATGCGCCGCGTTACCTCGATAGTTCCTAACGCCGCGACGCGGGGGACGGATGTTCAATCCAAAGCGGCCGTGCCGGCGTTGTAGGCGCGACTACACCCTCACGGAGCACATTCGCATGAACAAACGCTTTGCCGCAGGCGCGGGCGCCGTGGCTGCGCTCGTTGCGGCCGCGGCGCTCTACAGCGCGCATCCGCTGCGCGCATCCGACCATCAAGATTCTCCGGTAACGGTAGCGCGCCCGGGCGCAGACATCACCGATCCATACATCTTTCCGAGTCCGAACGACCCGAACAACGTCGTCCTCGTGATGAACGTTCACCCGCTTATTCCAAGCGGCCAAGGTCTCACGACGTATTTCGATCCGCAAGTCGTCTATCAATTGAACTTCGATACGAAATCGGAGAACGCGCAAACACCGTCGTCGACGATTGCGCGGAACGAAGTCATTCAATTCACCTTCGGATCGCCGGGGCCAAATCAACAAGTCACGGTCTACGGTCCCGCCGCAGCGCCGACGACCGATGCAACCACGACGCTCGTTGCCGCCAGCGGCTCCGGTACGATCAATACGCCGTTTACCGCCGGACAAATGCACGTGTTTGCCGGCGCGCGCGAGGATCCGTTCTTCTTCGATCTCGCGCAGTTTTTGAAGATTCTTCCCGATCGCGCGGGCGGGAGCACCGCACAAAGCTGCTTGCCGCAGCCGCTCGGCGGAAACGGCACGTGCCCGCAAGGCTTCAATAATCCCGGAGGCGACACGCTCAAGGGCTACAACGTGCTCTCGATGGTCGTCGAGTTGCCTCGCAGCGTTCTGGAAGCCGGCAACGGCCCGAAGATCGCCTACTGGGTTACGACACACACCTCGAGCGGACAATAGGAGACGCGCAGATGCTATCGCTTACCTCGAAAACGATTCTTGCGGCCGCGTTCGCCGCTCTTGCGCTCAGCGCGTGCAACGGAAGCAGCAATCCCAACACGACACCGCCGACGGCGAATCCGCTCGGAAATCCGCCATATAAACAGGTCGACCGGCTCAATCGTCCGGCAGTCAACGAAGTCTTCGCGACGTTCGCGCAGCATCAAGCCAACAATGCCGATACGCCGAACGACGACGCCGCGACGCTTAAACCCCAAATCGTTTCATTCATGACCAACGTTGCTGGGCGCTCATCGGCAATCGCCGGCGTCGTCGGAACGGTGCTCACGCCCGACGTGCAAATCGCCGACCTGTCCGGCGCGAGCCAAGCATGCATCGGCGCCGCACCGGGTACGTGCAACAACTATCTCGGCGTGGAAACGGGCGGCGCAACGCAGCTCCCGAGCGGTCTCAAGCCATTCGGCGGTCGCGCGCTCACCGACGATATCGTGGGCATTTCGCTCGGCGCGATCTTCGGCAACACGATCCCCGCTTTGGGACTCGCGCCCGACGACAACAAGGAGCAAGACGGACGCGCCGATACCGCGTTCCCCTCCGGGCATCGTCCAAATCTAACGACCGACAACGTGACCTGGCAGACCGCTCCGAAGCATTTCACGACGACGTTCCCATATTTGGGCGCACCGCAGTAAGGGGCGGGCGCCGGCACTAGACCGTTTTTAGACACTCCGGGTGTATGATACGCGCATGTATCACTTTATCGTGTATCTGCACTTGGTGGCCCTGATCTTGGCGTTCTTCGCAACGGGACTGGTCGTTGCGGGCGCCCTCGCACTGCGCCGCGCGGACCGGGTTGACGACGCCCGGTTCGCGCTCGGCCTCGCCGCACTCGCCGCGAAGTTTCATCCCATAGCGGCGCTCGGGCTGTTGGCCACCGGCGCGTACCTTACGCAGACCGCGTGGAGTTGGAATACGCCATGGATTCTGTGCGGCGTCATTGGACTGGTCATCGTGGCGATCATGGGCGCCGGCGTTCTCGGATCGCGCGAACGGGCGATGCTGAACATGCTGCGCGACACGCCGGACGGGCCCATTCTTGCGCCGCTTCGCGAGCGGCTCGACGATCCGGTTTCAGACGTCGGCGGCCCAGCGATATCGATTTTCGTACTCGGCATCGCGTTTCTGATGGTCATGAAACCGGATCTGCTCGGCAGTATATTGACGCTTGCGATTGCCGCACTTCTCGGAATCGGCGCCGGCATGGGCGCACGCGCGGGCGCATCTAAATCGGCTCGGGCGGCGTACGCGGGCGCTGCAGAGGGCTAGTGGCGGGAAAGTGTAGGAGAACTTTGCCCTTCGATACCGCAGGCTGACAAGTGAGGCTGGCTCCGGCTCTGCCGGGCGACAGGCGCCCGGCCCACACTAGCCAAGCCTGCGTTAGGGCCGGATACGAGGCGAGGCCGTATGTTGGCAGATCGTCGGATGAGCTCGAAAACTCTTCGCACCCCGTCATGTCCGCGTAGACGTCGAGTCGCGCAATATGCGTTTGATGATAAAAAACGTCGCTGCGTCTCCATCGCCAAGACTCGAAAACGACCCGCGAGTCACATTTCCCAGGCCTACACTTTCTGCTGTGCCGTTGTCTAACTATTTGCGGCCATAGAAATACGTTGCGCGATCCGCGAACTCGGGAGGCCAAACGACTTCGAAACGCTCGAAAACGACTTCGGTGTCGCCGTTTACCGTGAAGCCTGCAGGTGCGGCTTGCCGCTTGAAGTACCGTAAGTGAGCCGTTATCCACCACTCCAAGCTGCGGTCGCCCCCACCCTCATCCCAAGCAAAACGCGCGTCAACCTCGCCCAGTTGCTTGATGTCAACTTGTACGGTTCGAAGGATGCAGCGGGGAGTGTCGGTTCCATCTATGACCACACCAAAATCTCCGACCTTCGGTAAAGCATGACCTGCGGCGGCAAAGGCGTGCCGAAGCCTTGCACTCGCCCGTTTGGTGCCTCCCACAACCTGTGCCACAAGCTCGTCTGCTAGTTCGGCAGTGTCACCGAAAACGATCACTTTGAAATCCGCACCGCTAGCGCGTGCTGCGCGGGCATAGGCATTCCAAAACAGCCGTACCCGGCGATCGCGATCGAAACTGTCGCTCATCCGTATCCGATCCTAGCTACATTGGGCCGCGGATGCCGCCGAGTTTTCTTAGTAGTCGTACTCCAAAAGATAGGAACCGGCAACACGTTCGCAGCCGAGAGTTTCAGCGGTGAAGCGGTTTCGCCGATTGAACCGCGGCACGGTCTAGCGACGGGTTTCCGCTCGTCGCGAAAAGTTGCTCGGCGGCCGATGTTCCCAGCAGCTGTCAAATCGATCTTCACCTGCGCGATTCCGCTAACGCCCTCTTCGCCGGCGATCGCCGGCATCTCGAAGAATACATCATCGACTTTGGCAGGAGCACCACGCCCCGGCCGCTCACCTAGCGCCGCTACGTGAACGGGCGAAAGCGGAATGAGCTTTACCGATGGTTCCGTACTACATGCAAGCGCTGCAACCGCTTGAGCGGCAATAGCCAGCACTATGGCGGTTACAAACACTAAGCACTTCATCTGGAGCGCAAACATATTCGAGCGAATCCGTAATGCATTGTTGCAGCGTCAGTATAAATACGTAGATTGTGCGGAGTTACAATCTTGCCTACGGAGTGAGTCTGCCGATCTTGCCGGCATTCGTTTCGGTGAACCAGAGTGTCCCATTCGGACCAGCGGTAATGCCACCCGGCTGACTGGATGGCGTCGGTATTGGAAACTCCGTGACTACGCCGTCAGTAGTGATAGAGCCAATTGCGTTGTGCAGGCTGTCGGTAAACCAGAGTTTTCCGTCCGAGCCGGCAGTTACATCCATCTGTCCAACGAGCACCTCGGCGCCCGGTGGGATCGAAAATGCCGTCATTGCGCCCCACGGCGTGATTCTATAGACATTTTGCTTGCCGGAAAAGACGGCGGGGCCTTTGCTTTCATCAAGGCCTTCGTCCGTCTGGGTAACCCATATATTGTGATCCGGACCGGTGGTGATGCCGCCGAGCATGTACAAATTTGAGTCAGAGGGAACCGCAACCAGAAACTCGCTGATAACGCGTCCACTCATCGTCATGCGGCCGATTGCATTCCCTTCTACGAACCAAAGATTGCCATCAGGACCCGCTGCGATTTCTGCGGCCTCATTTGGGATTCGGAATTCTGTGACCGCTCCGTTCGGTGTCATCTTACCGATGATTGGATAACTGGACGCGCAGCCAAACCAGTGTCTTCCCGTGCAGATGGATGCGGTGAACCACAGGTTTTGATCGGGGCCGGCGGTCACAGCGCCGGGACGGCTGAGCCTCGGGATCGGGGCAGAAATTGGAAACAACGAAATGGCTCCCGACGGCGTAATTTTGCCGATGCTCCCATCGCTATGTAGGTCACCGCCGGCTGTGAACCAGAGATTGCCGTCGCTCCCGGCGGCGATGCCGTCATGAACGTTGGCACCCACGAGCGCAAACTCGGTGATCTGCCCTACCGGCGTAATCCGCCCGATTTTATCGACTACCGTGTCGGTGAACCACACGTTTCCGTCCGGGCCGAGCGCGATACCGCTGGGGCTGCTCGGCGGAATATTGCCGCTCGGCGGCAGAGTGAATTCGGCAAAATGTGAGGGCGGTGGTGGTGGCGGCGGTGAAAAGGTGCTACGGCCGCCTATAGGCGGCGAACTTCCAGCGCCCCCGCATGCACTGAGAAGTAGCGCGGCGAGAGTTGCTGCCACGGGATGTACTCGCATCTTCTGTTGCACGAGTCCCGAATCTGCGCGTTTAGAAATAACCGAAAAAGCATCACGCATGTTATCACCTCGCTTGAGCTCGGTGATCGTAAAGCTACTTCACTATCAGCGCATCCGTAGAAATACGTAGAACTTGCAGGGACGCCGTCGGAGTCGGTGACGGCGTTGGACTGGTCGTCGGTCGCGGCGTCGGCAGGGGAGCTGGAGTTTTCAGCTGCGGTAATGCACCGGAACTGCAAGCCGCAAAAACGCAAACGGCCAAGAAGATGAACGATACGACCAGCGACGTTCGCATTTGCGTCTACAATGGGCCTGCCGTAAGTTGAAGGACGGCGTCGTTCTCGGAATCCGCTCCCCAAATGCTGCCGTCGGGCGTGGAAGTAATTCCTCGCAACCACGTTCCGGTGAGCGAATATTCCCAAATCGTCAGGTCCGACGGGTTCACACGGGCGACGCTGTGCGCAGCACCCTCGGAGAACCACAACGTACCGTCGGCCGACGACGTGATGTAGGTCGGATGCGTAAGCGTGTACGGTATTTCAGCTTCGCGAATAACACCCGCGGTCGTTATCTGCGCGACTTTATTTCCTTGGTTCTCCGTAAACCACAGATTCCCGTCGTTCCCAGTTGCAATACCGGAGGGATAGCTGCTTGCCGTAGGTACATTGAATTCTGCGATATTGCCCGTCGTAATGTTGAGTTGCCCGATCTTGTTGGCGAGGGACTCCGTAAACCAGATATTGTTGTCGGGTCCGAGCGTCATCCGTACCGTACCGCTATTTGGCGTGGGAACTGCGTAGGTTGTTAGAATTTTCCCATCGGTAGACATACGCGCGATCAAATTCCCGGGTGTATCCGCAAACCACAGATTGCCGTCCGGTCCCGAGACAATGCCGCGGGGACCCGAATCCTGGCTCGACACCGGAAGAGTCAGCGGAAACTCCGTTACGACGCCGGTGGGTGTGATGCGGCCGATGGCGTTCACGGTGTTTTCGGAGAACCAAATATTATGGTCCGGGCCTAGGGTCATTTCAGTGGGACCCGCATTAGCCGTAGGCAGCGAAAACTCTGCTACGCCAACACCCGGCGTAACGCGCGCGATCGCGCTTCCGAGGTAATCGGAAGCCCAAATATTCCCGTCAGAACCCACGGCGATACCGAAAAGAAGCGCGTCGTCCTGGCCAACGACGAATGAACTCGGCGACGCGAGCGGATATGGAGTAACCACGACCAGGGGGTTCGGCACCGATGCCGGCGTTTTGAGTTGAAGTGGTTGTCGTGGGTCCGGTGACGCGGTCGCGTCAACCGTCGGCGGGCCGGAACCGCCCGAACCGCCGCATGCGGCAGCAAAAGCGCAAACCGCGCAAACGACCACTACCACGACTAGTGATGAACGCATTGGTGGTCCCGCCTTTCCTAGTCCAAATCGTACGATGGCGCACCGGAGCGGGAATCCGTAAAACTACCTACCTAGTGGAAAACGGGAGAAGGCAAGCGCCTCGTGAACCGCTCGCTCTTCCGTCCATGTTGCGCCTTCCGCGCAAAGGCTTTGCAGTTCGGCGTCGCCGGCTTTCTCACGCAGCTCTGTCATCAGTTTTTGATAACCCCATTTTTCCGTTGCCTCGCGTTGCAAAGCGAGATCCCGATACTGCGCGTCAACGTATCCGAGCAAGCGTGCCGCGCACTCCGTCTCGCCGTGCAGCGCGACTAGCAATGCACAATGCTGCAGCGCAACGGCGATATTCCACGCATTTTGGTCGGGTTGCGCGCTGCGCAATGCCTGTTCCACCGATATTCTCGCCTGCTCCAAGTCTCCGACGGCAATGCTGTACGCCGCCATGTTGTTAAGGTCGATTGCGAGTTCGGTTGCTTCTCGTCCGCGCGAGGTGATGGCTAGCGATTCGCTTACGAGCCTGAGCGCTTCTTCAGGATTGCCGTCAGCGAATTCGAGCTCCGCGAGATTGCCTAGAACGTTCGCGGCGCTCAACTCATCTTTGAGTTCCCGGTACGCTTCCAGCGCCTGCGAGTAAAACGCTCTGCCCATTGCAAAATTGCCGCGGGTGTACGCGTTTACTCCCTGCAGCCCTAGACATGAAGCCACGCCGGCCTTGTCGCCCAGGTCTCGCAGCTGCGAAATGGCTTCGGCGATTGCGTTGTTTGCCTCATCGACCTCACCCATTTGCAGTAAGCTGTACGCAAGTGAACGAAGCGCATACCCCGCACCACGCCGGTCTCCCAGTGACTTATAGAGCACGAACGCCCGTTGCGCGCACTCGCGCATCGGCTGCCCCTGCAAGAATCTGGCCTTCGCCAGATAGAGCCGCGCTGCTATGCTGGAATGTTCCGATTCGATAAGCTGTTCGAGCGCCGTTTCGATCCAGAAACGCGCTTCGGCCGACAATCCACCTACCGACCAGAGTCGCTCTAGTGAGCCGGCGATTGCAGCGCCGAGCGCCACGTCATGTTTCTCGCGTAGCCCCCACTCCATGGCCGCGCGGTAATTTTCCAAATCCGACTCTACTTCGTTCACCCACACGGCCGTCGAACCCAGTCCGTATTGCTCGTCTGCGGCGTTAGCGCGCTTTTGAAAGTACTCGCAATGGCGGCGGGCTAGGCATTCGTGTTCGCCGAAGCCCTTGAGTTTTCGAATCGCTATTCGCGCGTAGTCTCTAGCAATCGATAACGTTCTTGCGGTCTTAACGTTTGGACCGCCAAAAGCGACTTTTCTACCAAGGCTATTATATGACTCACCACATCTGCATCGGTTAAGCCGTTCGTTGCGCATACCGCAGTGACCGCATCCATTGAAAAGCCCCCGGCAAAGACGCCTAATCTCGCAAACAGCTGCTGCTCTTGCTCGGACAGACGGTCGTAGCTCCAATCCACAAGCGCTTCGAGCGTTTTGTGGCGCGGCCAGGCCGTGCGGCTGCCGGCAGTAAGCACACTGAAACGATCATCCAAGCTTCGTGCCAGCTTTTCGATGGATACGGAGCTCACGCGCGCCGCGGCAAGTTCAATAGCGAGCGGAATTCCATCAAGGCGGCGGCAAATCGTGGCGACGATTGGCACGCGTTCATTCGTTAGCGCGAACAGTGGATCCACCGCCTGGGCACGATCCATGAACAAGGCTACGGCTCCGTATTCCATTGCGTCGTGCGCGGTGAGACCAGAGGCTGCATCCGGCACGGCCAGCGAACGCAGGCGGTGCACCGCCTCGCCGACAATGCCAAGTGGTTGGCGCGATGTCGCGAGTATGCGTACCTTGGGACATGCATGCAGAATCTCGTCAGCAAGTTCTGCCGCAGAATCAAGAACGTGCTCGCAGTTGTCGAAGATCAATAACAGGTCTTTACGTTTGAGGCCTTGCAGGATCGACTCGGCGAGCGAATGATCCGCGCGATCGCGCAGGCGTAAAACTTTAGCAACGACGCTGGGCACGAGTGCGGGATCAGCGATCGGTGAGAAATCGCAAAACCAAACCCCGTCGCCATTAAGCTCGACAACATCGATACCGACGCGTAATGCAAGGCGTGTTTTTCCGACGCCGCCTGAACCCGACAGTGTAAGGAGCCTATTTCGCAGCACCAATTCGCGGACGTCAACAATGTCTTGCTCGCGCCCTACCAAAGCAGTGAGCTGGAACGGCAGATTGTTAGGCCGTGCTTCCAGCGACGAGGCTCCGCTCGCGATGCTGGCACGCAATAGTCCCGTCCGGCCGGCCTCTACTACGGCGCGCGATCGTGTGGGAGCGTTGAGTTTTCCCAGGATGCGATCGATATGCGTCTCGACCGTTCGTGGGCTGAGCAGAAGTCGCTGCGCGATTTCCTTATTGGACAAGCCAAATGCGAGAAGCTCCAGTACTTCTTGCTCACGACTCGTTAGCGCAGAGCCCTGCGGGGCTCCGGCAATCTGCGGGTTCTGCATCGACATCACTCCGCACACGCGTTTGGTTCGAATCATTATAAGCCACCAGTGGTCATAGCTGGGCAGGCAAGCAGCCGATAGGCGTCTGTTGCCCACGTGGCCTCCGACTGTTAGGACGTCGTGATGACGGCGCATTCACATCGTGTGAAGGGCAGTGTCGCAGCGATCATCAGCTGCATTGAAAAGCAACAACGCTCGTAAAATCGCGTGTTTGATAATCAGTGGCGGGAAAGTGTAGGAATCGAACCTACCAGCCGAGTTGCCCCGGCCTCAGCGGTTTTGAAGACCGTGCGGGCCACCAGACCCGTACTCTCCCCCGGTCGCGAGCGAAGCATGTACTACGCGTTTCGCTCGGGCCCTGCGTATTCGCTGAGTCTACGAACTCGTTACCATCCACTCGGTTCCGAAGCGGTCTACGACGATACCGAACTTGCCGCCCCAGAACGCATCGGCAAACGGCATCGCCACCTCGCCGCCGTCCGCAAGCGAGTTGAATACGCGCTGCGCTTGCGCCGCATCGTCGATCCCGAGCGAAAGCGAAACATTGCCTTCATCGGGATTGACGGTCTTCGAAAGATCGCCGTCGGATGCCATAAACGAAAACCCGTCGCCTTTGAACGACGCGTGCATGATCTTGTTGCGGGCGTTCGCCGGAACTTGTTCGGCCATCGGCGTGCCCTCGAAACGATTCAGCTCGAACGTGCCGCCGATCGCGTTCTTGTAGAACTCGAGCGCTTCTTCGCAGCGGCCGTAAAAGAAAATGTAGGGTTCCAGTTGCATGCAAACGGTTTCACGCGTCAGCGGCGAAACTCCCGGCTATGAACGTGCTGCTTACCGGCGGTTCGCGCGGCATCGGCCGCGCCGCCGTGCGCGCGCTGCATGAAGCGGGCGCATTCGTCTATTTCACCTACCATCGCGAAAGCGAGCAAGCCGATGCCTTGTGCAACGAACTCGGCGACCGCGTCTGGGCGCACCAGTGCGACATGGCCAATCATGCGGCACTGCCGCCGCTCGTGGATGCGGCGATCGCGCGGATGGGCTCCATCGACGTGCTCGTCAACAACGCGGCAATCTTCTCGGAGAATCCGTTTTTCGGCAACGATTACGACGCGTGGCGGACGGGTTGGCAGCGTACGTTCGACGTGAACCTGTTCGGTGCGGCCAACCTCACGTTTTTGGTGCTGCAGCATATGCGCGAGCGGCACCGCGGCAAAATCTTGAATATCGTCTCGCGTGCGGCGCATCGCGGTGAATTGAGCTTCGCAGATTACGGCGCCAGCAAAGCGGCGCTCACGAATCTCACGAAATCCATCGCCCGCTCGTGCGCGAGCGAAGGCATCGTCGCCATCGCCATCGCTCCGGGGTTCATCGAGACCGACATGGCGGCTGCCGATATCGAAGAGCGCGGCGACGAACTGGCGGCCGAAGTTCCGATGGGATACGTCGGCAAACCCGAAGAGGTTGCGTCCATCATCGCGTTCTTTGCAAGCGATGCGGCCAACTATGCCAACGGCGCCACGATCGACGTGAACGGCGGCAGCTACGTTCGTTAGCCGGCGGCCAAGCGGCAGCGTCACATTTGCGCATGCCGCGCCGTCCAATATTTGGAGGTACATTACCACGTGACACAGCGACTCGATTATCAAACGGCAGCCCCGCACATCCTGCGCCCGCTCTTCGAGGCGGGTAAAGCGCTCTCGGAGTCCTCGCTGGAGCCGGCACTGCAAACGTGCGTACTCATCCGCGCATCGCAGATTAACGGCTGCGCGTTCTGCCTAGCTCTGCACGTGCGCGAAGCGCAAGCGCTCGGCGAGAGCGGCGACCGCGTCAACGGCTTAGCCGCGTGGCGCGACGCGCCGTGGTACAGCGAACGGGAGCGCGCGGCGCTCGAGTGTACCGAAACCCTGACCCGCATCTCGGCGCACCATCCCGACGATGCGCTGTACGAGCGGGTGAAAAAACATTTCAGCGATCGCGAAATGGCCGAGCTTTCCTTCGTCATCGCGTCAATTACGACGTGGAACATGCTCAATGTCGGTTTCCGCACGGATCCCACCCGCGCCGAGGAGGTCTTTGAAAGGCTGCATCCGAACGCGGCGGCCGCGACGAATTAAGCCGTCCCCTTGAACGCTTGCGCCTCGATGAAGATCTCCTTCAGTTCGGGGAAGCGCTCGCGGATGGCGTTCTCGATTCGGTCGATGGTCTGCGGCAACTCTCCATCGACCGTCCCCGGCCGTAAACGCAGCTCCAGATTGAGCAGGACGTTATCGGGTGCGAGCTGCGCGGTGAGAATGCGCCCCACGCGTTCGATACGCTCGTCCGCAGCGAGCAGATCGCGTATCCCGTCCAACAGTTCTTTGTCCGCGCTCTGTCCGATGAGCAGACTGCGGCTTTTGCTCATCAGAAAGACGGCCGTGCCGATGAGCAGCACGCCGATGAGGATCGACGCGATTGCGTCCAAGTGCGCGTTCGGAAACCTCACGGCGAAAAACGTGCCCACGATCAGCGCGATGAGCAGGCCGAGAATCGCCGCGGTATCTTCGAGGAACACCACGAAACGGCCCGGATCTTTACTGCGCCGCACCGCCGCGGCAATGGAGAGTTGCGGATATTCATTGCGCACGGCACGATATGCGACCGCCCACGAAACGAATTCAAAGATCAGCGCAATGCCGAGTACCGCATAACTCCACGCGATGTGCTCGAGCCCGTGAGATTCGGAGAATCGGCGTACGCCCTCCATGATCGCCGCGCCGCCGCCCACGCCGAAGATGACCATCGCAACCACCAGCGACCAAAAATAGATTTCTTGACCGTAGCCGAACGGATGACGCGCATCCGCCGGCTTCGCCGAACGGTGCTGGCCCAGGAGCAGCAGCGCTTCGTTTCCGGTGTCGACCGTGGAGTGAATGGCCTCGGCGAGCATCGCGGCGCTGCCGGTGAACATACTCGCCACATACTTCGCGAGCGCGATGGCGAGATTCACGACGACGGCGACGATGATGGTGAGCGGCGACTCCGACACGCCGTCGTCCTACCCGGTCAGGCTTCTCGCCAAGCGGCTCGCGTTCCGAGCCGTTATCGCGTAGATCGAAAGTTGCGGATTCGCTCCGACGCTCGTTGGAAAGACCGAGCCGTCGAACACCGAGAGATTTCCGACGTGATGATGCGATCCGTACCCGTCGACGACGGAGGTCTGCGGCTCCCGGCCCATGCCGCACCCGCCCATCACGTGTGCGCTAACGACCCGCGTGCGTAGAATCTCCATCGGGAATGCCGCTATCGCGCGCTGCGCGGCGGCGAGTGAGGTGTACGGAACCGCGTTTTCGTGCAGCGGCAGCACCGCGCTCGCGCCGGCGGCAAATTGGATGTGCGCCATCGTCTGCAGCGCGCGGCGCGCGCCGTCCCATACATACGGCGTGATCGGATAGTCGAGCAGCGGCGTGCCGTCGCTCTTCAACCCGACCGTGCCGCCTTCGCTCTGCGCGCTGAAACCGTCGCGAAGCAGTGCGATGATCACCTGCACGTTTGCGGCTTGCGCCATGAGTTTCGCGTGGGGCTCTCCGAAGCCGACGAGCGTGGTCGCCATGAGCACGGGATGCAGCGGCGGCACTTCGAGTTTGTAGCCGATCTCCGCATCGATGGGCTGCGTCTGCAAGAAATGATCCGAATAGATCGACTGCGGCGCGCCGGAAAAGCCGCGCACAGGGTGCGGCATGATTGCGGCGGAGACCAGCGTCGGATGCAGGAACGTGCGTTTGCCGACGCGCCGGTACGGGTCGGGCAGACCGCTGCGCAGCAGCACCGCGGGGCTGCCGATGGCACCGGCGGCCAGAATGTAATGGCGCGCGCGCACCGCGATCGTGTGCGCGGACGGCGTAATGCCGTCGGGCTGCATCGCGCGGCAGCGAAGCGATGTGAGGTTCGTTCCGTCGAACGAAAACTGCTCGGCGCGCGCGCGATAGAACAGCGTTGCTCCGTGTTCCAGCGCCGACGGAATCGTGGTCACGAGCATCGACTGCTTTGCGTTCGTCGGACAGCCCATGCCGCAATACCCCAGATTCCAGCAGCCTTTGACGTTGCGCGGAATCACGCTCGTGGGAATGCCGAGTTTCGCGGCGCCCGCACGCAGCAGGCCGTTGTTCTGGTTCGGCGGTTCATCCCACGGGTGCACGTTCAGGCGCTGCTCCATGCGCGCGAACCACGGCGCGAGATCGGCTTGCTCGAAATCGCGCAATCCGAAGCGTTCGCGCCAGTACGCGAGCGTTTCGGGCGGGGTACGGAAACTGCTCGTCCAATTCACCGTCGTCGATCCGCCGACCGAGCGCCCTTGCAGTATCGTGATGCCTTTGTCTTTCGTGCGCCGCCCGGCGGACTCTTGATAGAGCTGCGGATATGCTTCACGTTCGAGCATGTGAAAATCCGAGGACGATCGCAGCGGACCTTCCTCGATGAGCACGACATGCAGTCCCGCTTGCGAAAGGATCTCCGCAGCGGTTCCGCCGCCTGCGCCCGTGCCGATGATAGCGACGTCTGCATCGACGTGCGTATCGGCGCCCAGTGCGGCCGCGTCGTGGACCCGCCAACCGCGCGCGATACCCTCGGCGACGATATCGCGGATCATTCAGCCGACACTCGGCGGCCCGGCGTAGCCGATTGCCGTCCATGCCGCGTCATTGCCATACCACGCCGCCAGCACGAGCTGATGCAGCGCGTCGTACGCGGCGCGCAGCTTCGTAACCTCGCTGTACCGCCACCGCTGCAGAAACGCCGCGACCTCTTCGCGGTTCGCGGAGTGCCATGGATGCCAAATGCCGGCAACGAGCGCGCGCGTTACCGGAAATCTCAAAAGGCCGAGCAGCTGATGCACTTCGCCCTGCACCTCGCGCGGCAGTCCCGCTGCGGCGACGTCGAATCCGCGCACGACGTCCCGCGCGGGAACGTCCAGACCGATCATCACCGGTGCGATCGCGGCGATAATCACGCGATCGTCATCCGACGAAAACTCGTAGAGCACGTCTCCGGCGGCGAGCGCTCCGGCAGCGGCCAGGCCGCCCAAAAGCAATTTGCGGCGCGTCAGCACGATGCGCAGGTATTCGGCGCGGCCGGACGCGATACATACGTCATGCGCTGCGCGATTACGTATGTGCGGGTGTCGGCATGACGCGCGAGTTACTGCTCGCCCTCGACAGCGGCACGCAAAGCGTTCGCGCGCTCCTGTTTGACGCGGCCGGAAATCTCGTCGCGAAGACCCGTGTTCCGCTCGAAGGGTACACCTCACCGCAGCCCGGCTGGCACGAGCACGATGCCAACGCGTTTTGGACCGCGGTGTGCGATGCGTGCCGGTCGCTTTGGCACGAGCAGCCGGCACTGCGCGACCGTATCGCAGGCATCGCCGTTACGACGCAGCGCGCGACGGTCGTGAACGTCGACGAGCGAGGCGAGCCCCTTCGCCCCGCGATCACGTGGCTCGATCAGCGAAGGGCCGGCGACGTGCCGCAGATATCGCCGCTCCGGCGCGCCGCATTCGCTGCGGCGGGCGTAGCCGACACCGTCCGCTATTTTCAGCGCGAGGCGGAAGCGAATTGGATTGCGGCACACGAACCGGGCGTGTGGCGCGCGACGCATAAATATCTTCTGCTCTCGGGCTTCTTACTGCACAAACTTTGCGGGCGCTTCGTGGATTCCGTGGGCTCTCAGGTGGCCTATATTCCATTCGACTACAAACGACTGCGCTGGGCGACGCGGGGCGATTGGAAGTGGCAGGCGCTGCGAATCGATCGCGATCTGCTGCCCGATCTGGTCGCGCCCGCAAGCATTATCGGCGGCATCACCGCGCAAGCCGCGGACCAAACGGGCATTCCGCTCGATACGCCCATCGTCGCTGCGGCCGCGGATAAAGCGTGCGAGGTGCTCGGCGCGGGCTGCATCGATCCGGACGCCGGCTGTTTGAGCTACGGTACGACCGCAACGATCGACATCACGTCGCACCGGTATCTCGAAACGACGCCGTTCATTCCGCCGTATCCGGCCGCTCTTCCGGGCGCGTACAACGTCGAAGTGCAGATCTTCCGCGGATACTGGATGGTGAGTTGGTTCAAGGAACAGTTCGGGGTGTGGGGTGACGACCTCATCGCAAGCGTGCCGCCGGGCTCGATGGGGCTCATGCTGCAGCCGTACTGGTCGCCGGGCTTGAAAAATCCCGGGCCGGAAGCCAAGG
The DNA here is from genome assembly GCA_035279385.1 of Vulcanimicrobiaceae bacterium. Taxonomy (GTDB): domain Bacteria; phylum Vulcanimicrobiota; class Vulcanimicrobiia; order Vulcanimicrobiales; family Vulcanimicrobiaceae; genus DATGJX01. Next base: position 37,971 of record DATEHZ010000076.1, read on the forward strand.
GCGCGATTATCGGATTCGGCGACGTGCACACGCGTTCGCACGTCTACCGTGCGATTCTCGAGGGCCTCGCCTTCGCGTTGCGTGAAGGCAAAGAGCGTATCGAGCGGCGCGGACGCTTCTCGATTTCCACCCTGCGCGTCGCGGGCGGCGGTTCGCAAAGCGACGCCGCGATGCAAATTACCGCCGACGTGTTCGGCATGCCGGCGTCGCGCCCGCACGTTTACGAAGCATCGGGGCTCGGCGCCGCGATCGTCGCAGCGGTGGGGCTGGGCATGCATCCGAACTTCGAGTCGGCGGTGGGTGCCATGACGCGCATCGATCGCACATTCGATCCGATACCGGAAAACCGGCGCATCTACGACGCGCTGTACCGCCGTGTGTATAAGCGCATGTACGCGCAGCTGCGGCCGCTCTACGCGGCCATACGACAGATCACTGGATATCCTTGAGGATGGCCAGACGTTTGCGGATCGCCCATGACCCGCGGTGGAATTCCGCGCTCAGTGCCGCAACAATAGCACCCTTGGCAAGGCCTCTCGCGCGCAGATCGCCGTAGCGCTTGCCCAGCTGCTGCGACTCCGCGGCACTCCATGCCTTGCCGCGATTGCGCACGACGTGCGGACGAGGCGCCGGCTGCAGCAGCGAACCCCCCTGCACGGCTTCGATGCGTTTGACGCACGCTTCATAGGCTTTCTTCGAAAGCTCGAACCCCGCGAAACGCCGGTTCATACCAATCGCAACTGCGCCCGTGGAGCCGCCTCCCATGAAAAAATCGCAGACGAGATCGCCCTCGCTGCTGCTGTACGCGATCATTTTTTCGAGCAGCGCGCGCGGCAGCTCGTTCTTGTTTTTGACGCGTCCGGGCTTGTATTCGCGATTGACGATCCACACGTCTTCGCGATCGCGGTAGTTGGCCGACCCGCCGTCCTCTGCGCTTGCGTCGAGCGGAAAGCGAGATTGCAGATTGAACGTCCGCCGCCCGCCCGGCTTGGCGTAATACAGAATATGGTAGTGCGAGGACACGAACTTCGTCGAGGTATACACGCCGAAGTTATACTTCCAAACGAGATGGTTTATCTCGACTAGAGTCGTCGAACGCAGCGCGTCGAGCACGTCGTAGAGATTGGTGTACCCCGAAACCACGTAGAGTTGGCCGCCCGGCCGAAGCACGCGCTCGGCTTGTGCGATCCACGCGCGGGTGAACGCGTTGTATTTGCGCGCCTCCACTTCGACATATCCGTCGATCACGAAACGCTCGTCCCGGTTGTAATGCCGATGAAGGCGATCGCCCTCGATGCCATACGGCGGATCGGTGACGATCAAATCGACGCTCGCGTCAGAAAGATGACGCAGCGCCCCCTTGACGCAATCCGCGTTGATTAGCGTGGCGGGCATAGGGGAAGCGTACTCCGCCGATGCCGAACTCTCCCACGGCATGGCGAGCCTCCGTGAAGAGACGCATGAGAGCCGTGTGCTCCAGCGCCTCTTTGAGATCACGCAGGATATTCTTCAGGCGCAGGCGGCCCGGCCGGCGCTCGAGTCGATTGCGCGCGGCCTGAGCGATCTCTACGGCTGGAAATATGTCTCGATCGTCGCCTCCGAGAAGCCGGGCGGCGAGATGTACCGCCGCGTCATCATCGGTTTCCCCCCCGAAGCCGTAGAAAAGCGTTTGGGCGAGCACATTCCGCGCGATGCCATGATGGAGCTTCTGCTGCCGGAATTCGAGGTCGTGCCGAACTGCTATTACATTCCGGCCGAGCGCGAGCAAATCTGGGCGTATAACATTTACATCGGCGGGGCGACCACCGATCGCGTCCGCGAGCGTCCGAACGTCTGGCACGAGCACGATTCGCTCACGCTCGTACTGGCCGATCCGCAGGACGAAATCATTGGGTACGTCTCGGTCGACGGTCCGCTGGACGGTTTGGTGCCTTCGCACGAAACGCTGCGCCAGATGCAGCTGTTCGTCAACCTGGTCGGCCTGGCGCTGGGCAACATGCGCGGTCACGCCGTCGAAGTCGAGCGGCGGCAAATGCTCGAGCAGGCCGCTCGCACGCAAAGCGAGTTCCTGGCCGTCGTCGCGCATGAAGTGCGCTCGCCGCTTTCGGCAATTCGCGGCGCCACCGCGCTGCTCGACGCGCATTTCGACTCGCTCGCGCCGGAGCGTCGCGGCGAATTGCTCGGCGTATTGACCGCATCGACGGGACGGCTCTCCGCGATCTTCGACGATTTTCTTTTGCTCTCGCGCATGGATGCCGGCAAATTGACGTTGCGTTTCGAAGCCGTGGATCCGATCGCCGTCGTGGAAGAATCCGTCGCGCAGATGGAAAGCCAGCATCCGAACCGCGAATTTCGCACGGTCTATCTCTCGCCGCTGCCGCGCGTGAACGCCGACGAAGGCCGGGTCGTTCAGATCCTCACCAACATGCTTTCGAACGCCGCGAAATACTCGAGCGAGGACTCGGTGATCGCCGTCGAGATCAAGCCGAGTGACGATCGAGTCCGCTTTGCCGTCAAAAACGAGGGTCCGGGCGTACCGGAAAACGAGCGCGAAAAGCTCTTTACGCGCTTCGGGCGGATCGGCGGCGATCGCGGCGACGCCTCCATCGGCCTGGGGCTGTACATCTGCTCGGAACTGGTCAACCTCATGGGCGGGACCATCGGCTACGCGAGCGAGCCGAACAAGGTGACGACCTTCTGGTTTACGCTGCCTCGAGCGGCCGCCTAGCGTGGCACCCGCCAAACCAGTAGCGTACCGGGAGGGATCTATGGTAAGAACAGCACGACCATGAAGACTCGTCCGGACATCCGCAACGTCGCCATCATCGCCCACGTGGACCACGGCAAAACCACGCTCGTGGACGCCATGCTCAAGCAGAGCGGCGTCTTCCGCGAGGGCCAGCACGTCGAAACGCGCGTCATGGACTCCAATCCGCTCGAACGCGAACGCGGCATCACGATTTTGGCCAAGAACACGTCGGTCCGCCACGGAGACGTGAAGTTCAACATCGTCGACACCCCGGGGCACGCGGACTTCGGCGGGGAGGTGGAACGCGTGCTGCAGATGGTGCAAGGCGTGCTGCTGCTGGTCGATGCCGCCGAGGGCGTGATGCCGCAGACGCGTTTCGTGCTGCGTAAGGCGCTCGAACTGGATCTCAAAGCGATCGTCGTCGTGAACAAGATCGATCGGAAAGACGCGCGCCCGACGGAAGTCGTGAACGAAGTCTTCGATCTCTTCATCGAACTCGGCGCGAGCGACGAGCAGGCCGATTTTCCCGTGGTCTTCACGAACGGTAAACTCGGCATCGCCAAACGCACGCTCGAGGACGAGAGCGCCGATCTCGAGCCGCTCTTCAAAGTCATTTGCGATCACGTGCCGGAAGCGCCCGCCGAAGACGGGCCGTTCCAGATGCTGGTCTCCGCCATCGATCACAACCGCTACGTCGGGCGCATCGGCATCGGACGCGTCTTCCGCGGAAGTTCGAAAGTGAACGCGCCGATTGCCAAAGTCGCGCGCGACGGCAGCCTCGAAACGGGCCTGCGTTTGACGAAAGTTCTGACGTTCCAAGGCCTCGAGCGCGTCGAAGTCGAGGAAGCCTCGGCCGGCGACATCATCTGCGTTTCCGGAATCGAAGGTCTGAATATCGGCGATACGATTTCGGATCTCAACGCACCCGAAGGCGTGCACGCCGTCTCCGTCGACGAGCCGACGGTCTCGATGTTCTTCAGCGTGAACAATTCGCCGTTCGCGGGCAAAGAAGGCAAGTATTTGACCTCGCGTCAGATTCGCGGGCGCCTGATGGCGGAGCTCGAATCGAACGTCGCGCTGCGCGTCTCGGACACGGAATCCGCGGACACGTTCGAAGTACGCGGACGCGGCGAGCTGCATCTCTCGATTCTCATCGAAACGATGCGCCGCGAAGGCTACGAAGTGCAGGTTTCGAAGCCGCAGGTCATCGTCACCGAACGCGACGGCAAGAAGTGGGAGCCGGTCGAGTACGTGGTGGTCGACGTGCCCTCGGAATACGAAGGCCCGGTGATCGAAGCGCTCGGACGGCGTAAAGCGATCATGTCGAACATGGTCAACGTCGGCGAGTCGCGCCGCCTCGAGTACACGATGCCGACGCGCGCGATCTTCGGGTTGCGCGGCGAACTGCTCACGCTCACGCGCGGCACCGCCGTGATGTCGCACACGTACTACGATCACCAGGAGTGGCAGGGCGAACTGCCCGGCCGGAACGTCGGCGCGCTCGTCGCGAGCGACACCGGCCGCGTGACGGGCTACGCCCTCATGGGCCTCGAGCAGCGCGGGCGTTTCTTCGTCGGCCCGGGCGTCGACGTCTATGAAGGCATGGTCGTGGGGCGAGCCAACGACGACAAAGACATCGCGCTCAACGTCGTCCGCGAAAAGAAGCTCACGAACATGCGCGCCGCCGGCTCGGATGAAAACGTGAAGCTTCCGCCGCCGGAAGAGCTTTCGCTCGAGCGCGCGATCGAATTCATCGAGGACGACGAACTCGTCGAAGTGACGCCGAAGTCGATTCGCGTAAGAAAACGCATGCTCATCGAAACCGATCGCCTGCGCGCCCGCAAACGCGAACTCAGCAAAACCCCGAGCTGAAGCGGGGAACGGAACCTCCTGCCATAGAATGGCGTGGAGATGTCTCTAGAGCTGCTGAACACAATCGCCGCTATCGGGACGTTTCTCGTTATTGCGACGACCGCACTTGCGGCCGTCGTTCAGTTGCGGCACATGCGTGCTTCAAATCAGCTGGAAGGTCTTCTGAGCGTTCTTGCGCGCGTCGAAGACGCCAATTTCAATACGTGGCTTACGGAAACGCAGCGACAATTACCCGAGATGCTTGCCGATCCGCAGTACGTTCAAGGCGTGATCGACAACACGTTCGATCGGAGCGTCGCATGGCTGCAGCTCGGGAATTCTTACGATTGGGTCGGCAGCCTCGTGAAGAATCGCTTGATTCCGGTGGACGCCTTTCTGGACGTCTACTCGTTCCGCGTGATTCAAGCGTGGGAATTGATGATCCCCATTATCGTCCTGGCACGCTATCCGGACGTCGAAGGCGTTTGGGAAAATTTTGAATACCTGTACGTTCGGGCTCAAGCATGGTGGAAGTCGCACGGCGGCGGAAACTATCCCAAGCATACGCCGCGCGCGCAGCTTCCGCCGGCTGCCTCAATCCTGCCGGCAGAAGTTTTGAGCCGGCTCTAAAGCGGACGCCGGCGTCTAGCCGGCGTCTAGGAAAAGGCCGGGGCGGCCACCGAAGGCTTTCAGACGTCCAGGAGGGCGCGGCATGTTCGAGATTCTGAATACCGCCGCCGCTATCGGCACCTTTTTGGTCATCGCGGCCACCGCCATCGCCGCAGTATTTCAACTGCGGCACATGCGCGCGAACAATCAACTCGAGGGGCTGCTCAGCGTCCTCGAGCGCGTCGAAGATTCGAACTTCAATCATTGGGTCACCGAGGCGCAACGGCAACTGCCCGGCATGTTGGCGGACCCACTGTATCGCCAAAGCGTGCTCGACGCATCGTACGATCGCAATGTCGCGTGGCTGAATCTCGCCAATTCTTACGAATGGGTCGGCAACCTTGTGAAGAACCGCCTTATTCCCGAAGCGACGTTCATGGACGTGTATTCCCAACGCGTCCTGCATGCATGGCGCATCGTGGAGCCGATGGCGGCGCTCGTCCGTGCCCGCGAAGGCAGCGGAACTTGGGTCTGGGAGAATTTCGAATACCTCGCCGTGAGAGCGCAGGATTGGGTGAAACGACATGCCCGCGGCACGTATCCGAGGGGCCTGCGCCGCATGGATCTCACCCGGTATTCGACTGCGGCGCAAATCTCCGCGCCGGACGGATTGGTACGGGAGACGGCTGATGCCTCTTGAACTCCTCAACACACTCGCCTCGATCGGCACGTTTGTCGTTATCGGCGCGACGGCAATCGCGGCCGTCGTTCAACTGCGGCATTTGCGCGCCAACAATCAGCTCGAAGGGCTGCTCGACGTGCTCGCGCGCGTCGAGGACGAGACGTTCAACCGGTGGCTAACCGACACGCAGCGCGAGCTTCCGCAGTTCCTTTCCGACCCGCACTACGTGCGAAGCGTGCTGAACGGAACGTTCGACCGCAACGTCGCGTGGCTGCAGCTCGGAAATCAATACGAACGGGTAGGAAGCCTGCTCAAGCATCGACTGATTCCTGAAGAACCGTTCATGGAGGTCTACTCCCTGCGCGCCACACGTGCGTGGGAAGTGATGCTCCCGATGACCTCACTCATCCGATACAACGTCAACGATACGGTCTGGGAGAATTTCGAATTTATGTACGTCCGCGCAAAGGGATGGATCGAGCGTCACCAGCACGGCAGTTATCCCAATGGCTTAGAGAGAGCCGCGGTCCCGAGGCTCGACTTCCCGCTCCCAGCACCCGAAAACGGCCCAATGTTCGAAGAGGTTCACTGATGCCGTACGAGATCATCAACACGGTCGCCGCCGTCGGCACGTTTCTCGTCATCGCCGCGACCGCGATTGCGGCCGTCATCCAACTGCGGCATATGCGCGTGAACAACCAGCTGGAAGGCTTACTCAGCGTCCTCGCGCGGGTCGAGGACCCGAGTTTCAACCGGTGGATGACCGAAGCAAAACAGCAGCTTCCGGCGATGCTTGCCGATCCGGCCTATCGGCGTTCGATCATGGAAGATACGTACGACCGCGAAGTTTCATGGCTGTTTCTCGGAAATTCATACGATTGGGTCGGCAGTCTCGTAAAGAACCGGCTCATACCCGAAGACGCGCTCATGGACGTCTATGGGTTTCGTGTCATTCGCGCCTGGGACGCACTCAGCGACGTGCTCGCGATTTTGCGCCGTACCCGCGGTCCGGGCATCTGGGAAAACTTCGAATACCTCTACACGCGCGCGAACGCATGGTGGGAGCGCAACCGGGACGGCGGCTTGCCGAAATCGTTCAAACGAGTGAAAATTGAAGACCCGTGGCTCTTGGACGATCTCGCTTTCATAGAGAAACCGCAAACCCTGACCTAACGTTCGAGCGTTTTTTCGTTCGAGCGCGTTATACCAGTACCGGTTCTTCGGTATGGGTTGCGGTGAACGTCAGTTCGCCGCGGATGTCGTCGTAGTCGACCGTGACCTTTTGCCCGTCGCGTATCTCGCCGGCGAGAATTTTGCGGCCGAGCGGCGTTTCCAGTTCTTTCTGAATCGAGCGCTTGAGCGGACGCGCTCCATAGACCGGATCGTATCCCGCCTTCACCAGATGACGCTTCGCCGCATCGGTGAGTTCGAGACGGATTCGCCGCTGCGCGAGCCGCTGGCGTACGCGCCGCAACTGGATCTCGATGATCTGCGCGAGTTCGCCTTCGGTGAGCGCGTGGAACACGATCACTTCGTCGACCCGGTTGAGAAACTCCGGGCGAAAATGCTGCCGCAGTTCGTCGAGCACCGTCGCGCGCATGATCGCGTACTCGGCGCCGCCCATGTCGCCCTTGTAATCCAGGATGCGATGGCTGCCGATATTCGAGGTCATGATGACGATCGTGTTGCGGAAATCGACCGTGCGCCCTTGCCCGTCGGTCAAACGTCCGTCGTCCAAAATCTGCAGAAAGACGTTGAACACGTCCGGATGCGCCTTCTCGATCTCGTCGAAAAGAATGACGCTGTACGGACGGCGCCGCACCGCTTCGGTGAGCTGCCCGCCTTCCTCGAAGCCGATGTATCCCGGCGGTGCGCCGAGCAGACGCGCCACCGTGTGCTTTTCCTGATACTCGGACATGTCGATGCGGATCATCGCGCGCTCGTCGTCGAACAAATACTCGGCGAGTGCGCGCGCGAGTTCGGTCTTGCCCACGCCGGTCGGTCCGAGAAAGATAAACGAGCCGATGGGGCGATTCGGATCCGCAAGACCCGATCGCGAACGCACGACCGCTTCGGCAACGGCGGTAACCGCTTCGTCTTGTCCGATGACGCGCCGGTGCAGTTCCTCGTCGAGGTGCAGCAGCTTCTGCACCTCGCCTTCGAGCATCTTGGCGACGGGCACGCCCGTCCAGCGGCTGATCACCTCGGCGATGTCTTCTTCGTCGACTTCCTCTTTGGAAAGGCGCGTTTGTCCGTCGCGCGAATCTAGGCGCCGCTCTTCTTCCTGTAGTTGCTTCTCGAGCGCGGCGAGTTTGCCGTAGCGCAACTCCGCGACGCGGTTGAGATCGTACAGGCGCTCGGCCTGCTCGATCTGTACTTTCGTTTCTTCGATCTGCTCGCGCAGTTCGCGCAGTTTCACCGCGGCGCTCTTCTCGGTCTGCCAGCGCGCCTGCAGCTCGCGCTGATCTTCTTTCAGATCCGCGAGTTCTTTTTCGAGTTGCTCCAAACGGCGCTTGCTGGCATCGTCCGTCTCTTTGCGCAGCGCTTCCCGTTCGATTTCGAGCTGCATCACGCGGCGGGTGAGTTCGTCGAGCTCCTGCGGCATCGAATCGATTTCGGTGCGCAGTTTCGCCGCCGCTTCGTCGACGAGATCGATCGCCTTATCGGGCAAAAACCGATCGCTGATGTAGCGGTTGGAAAGGGTGGCCGCGGCGACCAGCGCGGAATCTTTGATCCGCACGCCGTGATGCGCCTCGTACTTCTCTTTCAGACCGCGCAGAATAGAAATCGTGTCTTCGACGCTCGGCTGATCGACGAACACCGGCTGAAAGCGCCGTTCGAGCGCCGCGTCCTTCTCGATGTATTTGCGGTACTCGTCGAGCGTGGTCGCACCGATCATGTGCAGCTCGCCGCGCGCGAGCATCGGCTTGAGCAGATTGCCCGCATCCATCGCGCCTTCGGCTTTTCCGGCGCCGACGACGGTGTGCAGCTCGTCGACGAAGAGCAGAATCTGCCCCTCGGAGTTTTGCACGTCCTTCAAAACGGCTTTCAGGCGCTCTTCGAATTCACCGCGATATTTTGCGCCGGCGATGAGCGCGCCCATGTCGAGCGCGACAACGCGTTTATCCTTCAAGCCTTCGGGCACGTCGTGGCGCACGATGCGCTGAGCGAGCCCTTCGACGATTGCCGTTTTGCCCACGCCCGGCTCGCCGATGAGTACCGGATTGTTTTTCGTACGGCGCGAGAGCACTTGAATGACGCGGCGAATCTCTTCGTCGCGGCCGATCACCGGATCGAGTTTTCCGCGCTCCGCTTCCAGCGTGAGATCGCGGCCGTAGCGCTCGAGGCTCTTGTAGGTGCCTTCGGGGTTTTGCGTGGTCACGCGCTGGTTGCCGCGCACGGCACGCAGCGCGACCAGCAGTTTATCGCGCGTGAGTCCCATTTCGCGAAAAATCCGCCCGACTGCGCCGCTGCTCTGCGTCATCGCGAGCAGCAGATGCTCGACCGAGACGTAATCGTCCTGAAGCTGCTTGGCGTCGGATTCGGCCTGCGCGAAGAGGCGCGTGAGGTCGGGCGCGACGGTGACGGTCGCCTGGTCGGCACCGGAGCCGGTCAGCCGGGGCAAACGCCCAATCGCCTCGTCCGCTTTCGCGGCGAGCGCCTTCGGGTCGACGCCGGCCTCTTTGACGATGTCCGGCGCGATACCGCGATCCTGATCGAGCAGGGCGGCGAGCAAATGCTCGGGCGTCGTCTGCGTGTTGTGTTCGTTCAGCGCACGCGTATATGCGGCGTTGAGCGCGTCTTGAACGCGCTCCGTCATACGGTCTACATTCATCGGTTCACTATCTCAGACAGCAGGAGCACCCTCTTCGGTTGCGCGGCGCTGTTGGCTCGTTCCCTTACGTACCCACGGCGGCGTCGGAAGATTCGCCGATCACGGCCGCATGCACAGCGTCATAGTACTGCCGGCGCGTGCCGTCGTCGATGAAGGCCGCTTCAAAAGAATTGCAAGCCAGTTGAACCAGCTCGGCGTCGGTGAGGTGCAGCGCCCGGGCGCTCTGCGCGTAATTGTCGCCGGCGTAGCCGCCGAAGTATGCGGGGTCGTCGGAGTTCACGGTTGCGAGAAGTCCCGCGTCGAGCATGCGGCGCAGCGGATGCTCCGCAAGCGACGGCACCACACGCAGGCGGACGTTGGAGAGCGGGCAGACCGTGAGCGGCATGCGCGTGCGGCGCAGCCGTTCGACCAGATTCGGGTCTTCCAAACTGCGCACGCCGTGATCGACGCGCGAGATCTTCAAATTGTCCAGCGCGTCCCACACGTACGACGGCGGCCCTTCTTCGCCGGCGTGCGCCACCGCGAGCAGCCCGTGCGCGCGTGCGCGTTCGAACACCGTAACGAACTTCGACGGCGGATTTCCCGCTTCGGCGGAGTCGAGCCCGACGCCGACGATGCGATCGAAATACGGCAGCGCGAGATCGAGCGTCTCCATTGCCGAGCGTTGCGGCAAGTCGCGTAAGAAGCACATGATCAGTTTGGTCGAAATACCGTAGTCGCGCTCGCTGCGGCGCAGCGCAGACCACAGGCCGTCGATAACTACCTCGAAGCGCACGCCGCGCTGCAGATGCGCCTGCGGATCGAAAAAAATCTCCGCATGTTTGACGTTCTGCGCCTGGGCGCGCCGCAGATACGCCAGCGTCAGTTCTTCGAAATCGCGCTCGGTCCGCAGCGCCGACATCGCCTCGTAATACAGATCGAGGAACGACTGGAGATCCGTGAACTGATACGCCGCGCGCAGCGCTTCGACGCTGGGATACTTGAGTTTGACGCCGTTGCGCTCGGCGAACGCGAAAATCTGCTCGGGCTCAAACGTTCCTTCGATATGAAGGTGCAGTTCGGCTTTCGGCAGACCACCCGGATCAAACATGAGACGCGGGTTTCGCGCGCAGCATCCGGTAATCCCCGCTGCGAACCGTGATGCCGCGCCCGTCGAACCATTCCAGCAGCGGCACGGCGTACTTGCGCGAGGTGCCGATGAGATCGCGGAACTGTGCCATCGTCATCTGCTTGTTCGCGCGCAAAAACTGTTCGACGCGCGCGTGGATCTGCGCGATTTGCGTGCCGCGATAAAGATCGTCGCCGACCTTTACGAGCGCGCCTTTGGCCAGCAGCGTGTCGAACGCTTTGGCGATGCCCGCGATGCGCGACTGCTTAACGGCCGCAACGACCTGCGCGAGCGGCGCCGGCGCGAACGGGCCGGCTGCGTCGACGGGCATCTGCTGCTCGAAGAAGCTCTGCTGCTCCGCGGAAAGTTTCGGCGTAAAATCGGGCAGCGCGAAGTAACCGGAGCGATGTGCGATGCGCCCTTCTTCGGCGTACGCGCCGAGAACGCGCACCAGCAGCGGCTCTTCGATGCCGAGGGCGCGAGCGATCGCCAGCGAGGTCGTCCCCATCGCCCACGGCTCGGCGCGATGCAGCTGCCCGGTGAATTCCAGCACGCGATCGAGCAAGGCACGTGCCTGCCGCGCGTCCACGTATGCAGCAGGACGCTGCACGCGCAGCACTTCCTCGCGTTCGAGCAGCGAACGAAGCGCCGCCTCTACGGCGTCTTCGCGCAGGTTTGCTTCGCGCGCGATCTCCGCGACCGTCGCGGGGCGCAGCTCCGCTTTGCCCAGCACCGTGAGCGCGATCGCCTCGTGCGGACTGCGCGCCGTTTCAACGGGCGTCGCCGCGCCGCTCGCGACCGCGCCGCTCCCTTCGATGCGTCCGCCGCCCAGCAAGTTCTTGGGCGAGAGCCGCCGCACGACGAATGCGGTTCCGGGATAGGCGACCGTCGGGCGGCGCAAAAAAAGCTGCGCCGTGCGTTCCGCCGTATCGAGCGGCACGTCGTCCAGCACGAGCGTACCGAGAATCTCCGCCGAGCCGACATACGCGCGCACGGCGTTGCGCCGGCGCAGAATGGGCAGCGCTTCGGGCAGCGGCGTAAAGCGCACCGTGAATGCGCCGGCCGGTGCAAACTGCGGCGCGACCAGCATCTCTCCGCGCGCGATCTCGTGCACGTCGACAGCCGGCACGTTCACCGCAACGCGCGCACCGCCCGCAACGCTCTCGCGCTTTTGCCCGAAACTCTGCAGGCTGCGCACGCGCACCGGTTTTCCGGACGGCTCGAGGCGCAGCGCATCGCCGGCGGCGATGCGTCCCTGCATCAGCGTTCCGGTGACGATCGTGCCGTGTCCGGGTAACGCGAAGACGCGATCGATGGGCAGATACGCCGGCGCGTCGGGATCGCGCGGCGGCAGCTTCGCGAGCGCGTCGTGAATCGCCAGCCGCAGCACCTCGAGATTCGTTCCCGTTACGGTTGAGACCGCAAAGATCGGCGCATCTTCGGCAATCGTCCCGCGCAGCTGTTCGTGCACGAGCGCGCAGACCGCGCCGCCTTCTTCGGGCGGAATCAAATCCATCTTCGTGAGTACGACGATGACCTCGCGCACGTTGAGATAGCGCAGAATCTGGAGATGCTCGACGGTCTGCGGCATCACGCCTTCGGTCGCGGCGACGACGAGCAAAAGCAATTCCATACCCGCCGCGCCGGCAAGCATGTTGTGCAGAAAACGTTCGTGACCGGGAACGTCGACGATTCCGGCTTCGGTGCCGTCGTCGAATCGCAGGTGCGCGAAGCCCAGGTCGAGCGTCATTCCGCGCAGCTGCTCTTCGAGCCAGCGATCGGGATTGGTTCCGGTGAGCGCGCTCACCAGCGAGGACTTGCCGTGATCGACGTGTCCGGCGGTGCCGACGATGTGCATGGTTTACGCCTGCAGCCGCGCCAGCGCCGCGATGACGCGCTCGTCGTCCGCCGGGAAAATCGTGCGCAAATCCAGGAACAACCGCCCTTCGTCGATGCGGCCGATAATCGGCGTGGAAGCGCGGCGCAGCGTTTGCGCGGCGGCATCGGCCCCCATGTGGGGTGCGAGTGCGACCGCGATGGACGGCAGCGCGCTTTCCGGTAACGATCCGCCGCCCACGTAGGCGGTCGTTTCAACAACGCTGCAGCCGCGCACGGCGTCGGCGTAACGTTTCGCACGCGCGCCCAGATCCTTCAGCGATGCGCCCAGCATGGCGAAGAACGGAATCTCCGATCGCCGCTCCGGCGAAAGATAGAGACGTAGCGTTTGCGCGAGCGCCGCCAGCGTGATTTTGTCCACGCGCAAGGCGCGCAGCAGCGGATTGCTGCGCAGCCGCGCGATCAGCACGCTTGTGCCGACGATGATGCCGGCTTGCGGGCCGCCGAGCAGCTTGTCGCCGGAAAACGCAACGAGATCGATGCCTTCGGCGACCGCTTCCTGCACCGTACGCTCGTGCGGCAAACCATACTCGGCAAGATCGACGAGCGCGCCGCTGCCGAGATCTTCGACGACCGGAATCCCGGTACGCGTGCCGAGTGCCGCAAGCTCTTTACCTTCGACGTCGTGCGTGAAGCCCGTGATGCGATAATTCGAGGGGTGCGAGCGCATCAGGAGCGCCGTATCGGGCGTGAGCGCGCGTTCGTAGTCTTTCAGATAGACTTTGTTGGTGGCGCCCACTTCCACGAGACGCGCGCCGCTGCGCTCGAGCACGTCGGGAAGGCGGAAGCCGCCGCCGATCTCGATGAGTTGGTTGCGGGAGACCACGACTTCGCGATGCTTCGCGAACGTATCGAGAATCAGCAGCACCGCCGCGGCGCAATTATTGACCACGAGCGCATCCTGCGCACCGCTCGCCGACTGCAGCAGCGAAGTCGTGCGCGCGTAGCGCGAACCGCGCCGGCCTTCGATGAGATCGTACTCCAGATTCGAGTATCCGGCGCCGGCTTCGCGCATCGCGATGAGCGCGGCCGGCGCGAGCGGCGCACGGCCTAAATTGGTATGCAGCAGAATGCCCGTGCCGTTGATGACGGGCACGAGCATGTCGAACGCGCTGCGCTCGAGCCGCTCGAGCACTTGAGCCGTGAGTGCGCGCGGTTCGAGAGGCTCACCATGACGAAGTGAGAGGCGCGCTTCTTCCAGCGTCTGCGCAATGCGCTGCTTCACGTGCTCCTTGCCGAGCAGCGCCTCGTAGGCGGCGATCCGCGGTTCGGATAAAAAACGATGCACGGGAGGAATCCCGCGCATCGTCTCGTTTTGCGTCATGCCTTCTTAGTTGAGATGCTTGGAGAGCATCGACGTAATCGTCTGCTCCGAAACGTACCCGACGATGCGATCTACCGGCTGGCCGCCCTTGAAGAGAATCAAACACGGAATGCCGGAGACTTGGTACTCGCCGGCCAGGCTCGGATTCTCGTCGGTGTTCAGTTTCACGAACTTCGCACGGCCGGCGTGCGAACCCGCGACCTTCTCGACGACGGGCGCGAGCATTTTACACGGGCCGCACCACGGCGCCCAAAAGTCGACCAGCACCGGCTGGGGCGCGCCCAGCACCTCGGTCTGAAAGTTCGATTGTGAAACGTCGGCTAATGCGCTCATTACTTTGTCTGTCTCCTTGCTAGGTTCTTAACCGCGCCCGTTACGCCGGGGTTTCGGCGGGTTCCCCGGTTATCTCGGTAATCTGCTTGGCTTGTTTGCCCAGGTTGGTGATGGCAATCACTTCGTCGCCCTCGCCCAGGCGCTGCAGCCGTACACCCTTGGTCGAGCGGCCCGCCTTGCGAATGTCCGCGACGCGCAGGCGAATCACTTGATTGGACGAGGTGATCATGAGCACTTCGTCTTCCGGCGCGACGAGAATCTGGTCGACCACCTTGCCGATGTCCTCGCGTTCCTTTGCGAAGGCCTTCACGCCCTTGCCGCCGCGCGAGGTGTGACGGTAGTCGTCGATCGGCGTGCGTTTGCCGAACGCCCGCGTCGTCACGAGCAGCACTTCGCGCCGGTTATCCTCGAGCACGTCCATCGCGACGATCGCATCGCCCTTGTCGAGCGTCATGGCTTTCACGCCGCGCGCGTTGCGGCCCATCGGACGCACGTCCTTCTCGTTGAAGTGCACGGCCATGCCGTTCACCGTGCCGAGGATGACGTCGCGCGTGCCGTCGGAAAGATCCACGGCGAGCAGGTTGTCGCCCTCGTCGATGTTGATGGCGTTCAAGCCGTTGCGGCGAACGTTGGCGAACTCCTCGAGTTTCGTCTTCTTGATCACGCCGTTCTGCGTGACCATGATCATATAGCGATCGCCGCCGAAGTGATGCACCGGGAACACCGCGGTGACTTCTTCGCCCGGCGGCAGCGTGAGCAGATTGACCAGCGCCGTTCCGCGCGCTTGACGCGTCGTGTCGGGTATCTCGAAGCCGCGCAAGCGGTACGCGCGCCCTTTGTTCGTGAAGAACAGGACGTGGTCGTGCGTCTTCGTGATGAAGAAGTTGCGCACGACGTCTTCCTTCTTCAAATTCGAGATGCCGATGACGCCGCGGCCGCCGCGGTTCTGGGTCTTGAACGTGTCGACCGAGACGCGCTTGATGTAGCCGCCGACGGTGTACGTCACGACGACGTCGATGTTCGGAATCAGCGCTTCGACCGAAAACTCGTCTTCGGCCGGTATGATCGACGTGCGGCGCTCGTCGCCGAACTTCTTCTTGACGTCGAGAATCTCGGTCTTGACGATGCCGGCGATGCGGCGCGGGCTCCGCAAAATGTCCTGCAGCTCCGCGATGAGTTTGATGAGCTGCGCGTATTCCTCTTCGATCTTTTGGCGCTCGAGGCCGACCAGCGTGCGCAGACGCATGTCGACGATGGCGCTGGCCTGCACGTCCGAGAATTTAAAGCGCGCGATGAGTTTGGTCTTGGCTTCGTCGGTCGTTTGACTGCCGCGCACGATCTCGATGACTTCATCGATGTTGTCGAGCGCGATGCGGTAGCCTTCGAGCAGATGCGCGCGCTCTTCGGCTTTGCGCAGGTCGTACTGCGTGCGCTTGGTGACGACGTCTTTGCGATGCGCGATGTAGTGCTCGAGCAGCTGCTTGAGCGAGAGCACCTGCGGCTCGAGCGCGACGGTGCCGTCGGCGCGGGGTTCGCCCACCGGGACGAGCGCGAGCATGTTGAAGCCGAAACTCGACTGCAGCGGCGTGTGCTTGTAGAGCTGGTTGAGCACCACTTTCGGCGTCGCCGATTTTTGCAGTTCGACGACCACGCGCATGCCTTTGCGGTTGGACTCGTCGTGCAGCGCCGAGATGCCCTGAATGCGTTTCTCCGCATGCGCTTCGGCGATCGCCTCGACGATACGGCTCTTGTACACCTGGTACGGAATCTCGGTGATGATAATGCGATGGCGGCCTTTGTCTTCGACGATCTCCGCCTTGCCGCGAATCGGAATGGATCCGCGCCCGGTGCGGTACGCTTCGCGAATCGCTTCCTGCCCCATGATGATGCCGCCGGTCGGAAAGTCCGGGCCGGTGACGATCTCGCACAGCGCGTCGTCGGTAACCGCCGGATCGTCGATGATCGCGGCAATCGCATCGGCGATCTCGCTCAAATTGTGCGGCGGGATATTCGTCGCCATGCCGACGGCGATACCGCTGGAACCGTTGAGCAGCAGCTGCGGCAGCTTGCCCGGCAGTACGCTGGGCTCCGTGCCTTGATTATCGAAATTTGGAACGAACGCGACGGTCTCTTTGTCGATGTCGCTGAGCACTTCGAGCGCGGGACGCGCGAGACGCGCTTCCGTATACCGGTACGCCGCCGGCGGGTCCGGATCGATCGAGCCGAAGTTGCCGTGGCCGTCGACCAGCGGATAGCGCAGCGTGAAATCCTGCGCCATGCGCACGAGCGCGTCGTACACCGACGAATCGCCGTGCGGATGGAACGACTTGAGCACCTCGCCGATGATACCGGCGCACTTGCGATGCTGTTTGGAGGGGTCCATGCCCATCTCGCGCATGGCGAACAAAATGCGCCGCTGCACCGGCTTGAGTCCGTCGCGCACGTCGGGAAGCGCACGCGAGGCAATGACGGACATGGCATAGGAGAGGTAGCTCTCCCGCATTTCGTCTTCGACGTTGATTTGCGAGATGATGTCGTTGTTCACGTAACCGTTCTAACTTTCCAGAGAGTCGAGATCCACGAGTCCGCCGAGCGCCTGCGGCGGCACGTCGAATTCGCGCGTTGAGAAAATGGGGTCTGCCTCCCGCAGCGTTTCGTCCTCGAAGTCCACCAACGGCGGGGCGTCGTCGACCTGCATTTGCGGCTGCAAACGCATGACCCCGGCCTTCAATCGTTCGTGGGCAGCCGCCGCGGCGGCGTGCAGTTCTTCGAGATACGCCTGCGCTTGCGCGTTAATCTCGGCGTGGTGATCAGTCATCCCTTGAGGAGTGACGCCACCCGCACCAGAACATCGGCGACCTACGCACCTTCACGGGGAGTATCTTCGCCAAACCCATGATTCGGACATTTCACAGCGAGCAAGACTTCGTACGCTTTGCCTCAGCCTTTGCACGCGATCTCAAGCCCGGCGACGTCGTCGGACTTTCGGGCCCGCTCGGCGCCGGGAAGACCACCTTCGTCAAAGCGGTGGTGAAAGAACGCCTGGGCAGCGATCCGGTGAGCAGCCCGACGTTCACGTTCTGGCATCGATACGGCGGTACGCCTCCCATCGATCATCTCGACCTGTATCGCGTCGACGACCCCGCGGAAATTACCGAGCTGGGGCTCGAGGACGCGTTCGACGGCAGTTCGGTGGTGCTCGTGGAGTGGTGGCGAAACGCGCCCGGACTGCTGCCGCCGGTCCGCTACGAAGTCGACATCCAAGGCAAGGGCGTCGAGCCCCGCACCGTGACGGTGGCGCGTGCGGACCGGGGTGACGGCGCGTGATCGTCTTGGCAATCGACGCCGCACTCGGCGGATTCTCCGCGGCCCTGACGGACGAGGGCAGACCGCTCGCGGTGCAAGAGATGTCGGGCAACGTGGCGCTCGAGCAAGGGCTTTGGGCGGTGTCGCGCCTGCTTCGCGAGGCCGGGATGCGCCCGGCGGAGATCGACCGGCTCGGCGTCGGCATCGGCCCGGGCAGTTTCACCGGCGTGCGCATCGCCATAAGTTATGCGAAGTCGCTCGCGCTGGGCTGGCGTCGGCCGCTGGTCGGCGTCACGTCGTTCGACGCTATCGAAGCGGGCCTCCGCGCAGCAGAACCGCTGCTCACGGTCGTTCGGGGGCGCAAAGGCGTTATTTCGGTGCGCTACCGCCGCGGCGGCGCCGAGCGGCGCGCCTCCGGGTACGTGAACGACGTACTCGAGGAGCTGGGCGAGCCGGACGGGAGCCTCGGCGTTATCGGCGATGCGGAGGACGTGCTTCCCGGCCTTGCCGAACGCGGCTTTAGCGTGCAAATACTGGAACGCGCCATTCTTCCGACCGCATGCGCCGTGGCCGCGGTAGCGGCGTCGCGCGAGCCTGCGCGCAGCTCCCACGAAGTTCGCGCCGATTACGGCGAGCTGCCGGCGGCCAAGGTTCCCAAACGGCTGTGAAGCTGGAGCCGCGGCCGGATCTCGGCAATCATTCGCCGCTGGTCATCGAACCGATGACGGATGCCCACGTGAAAGAGGTGCTGCGCATCGAGCAGCAGTCGTTTTCGACGCAGTGGCCCAGCAACGCGTTCTATCAAGAGATGCACGACAACAAACTCGCGCATTACTTCGTGGGATGCGTCGACAACCGCGTCGTCGCATACGGCGGCATTTGGGTGATTCTGGAAGATTCGCACGTAACGACGATCGCCGTGCATCCCGAATACCGCGGCCGTAAGTACGGGGAGATCATGCTGCTTCGCCTGCTCGACGAAGCGATCGAACGCGGCGCGTCCTGGATGACGCTCGAAGTGCGTGAGAGCAACGATGTGGCGCAAAGCCTGTACCGCAAATACGGCTTCACCACGGTCTCGACGCGCAAAGGGTATTACAGCGACAACAACGAGAACGCGCTGGTGATGTGGGCGGGCAATCTGAAGAGCGCGATCTACAAGAACCGCCTGCAGGCGTTGCGCGGCGCGCTGCACGGATGACGTTCAGCGCGCTCTGCAAAAGCGTTCGCGAGCATCTCGGACAGCACCACCGCTACGCGCACTGCGTGCGCGTCGCGCGCATGTCCGACAACCTCGCGCGCATCCACGGCGACGATCCGGCAAAGGCGCGCATCGCCGGCATGCTGCACGATCTGGCGCGCCTGTATCCGGCGGAACGGCTGCTGCGGGAGAGCGCTCAGCACGGGGTGGAGATCGACGCGTACGCGCGCGAACATCCCGTCGTACTGCACGCGCCGCTCTCGGCCAAACTCGCGCAAACGCTGTTCGCGGTGCGCGATGCACAGGTGCTCTCGGCCATTTCCAAGCACACGCTCGGCGCGGCCGAGATGTCGCCGCTCGATTGCATTCTCTACCTGGCCGACGGGCTGGAGCCCGGGCGCGACTATCCCGAGCGGGCGGAGCTGGCCGCGCTTGCCGAGCGGGATCTCTCACAGGCCATGCGTGCAACGATCCGCTCGACGCTGCGGTATCTTACACAGAGGCACTTGCCCATCGCGCCGCAAACCGCGGCAGCGATGCAGACCTTCGGGGTAGCACTTGGACATTATTGACGTGGTACGCGCTGCGGCGCTCGACAAAAAAGCAGAGGACTTGACGGAAATCGACGTCGCGGGACGCACGATCATCGCCGACAAGTTCGTCGTCGTCACCGGACGCTCGAAGATTCAGACGCGTTCGATTGCCGACAGCATCACCGAAAAAGTCAAAGAACACGGATTGACGGTATCGCGCGTCGAGGGATACGCGGACGGCAACTGGATTCTCATCGACCTCGGGAACACCGTCGTCCACGTGTTTACGCCCGAACAGCGCGCCTTCTACAACCTCGAACGCCTCTGGGCGAGCGGCAGGGAGGCTCAAGCACAGAGCTTATGAACTTTCGCAGACCAAAACCGCAAAACACGCGAGCCGCGCGCAAACGCAAAGACGCATTGCTGCGTGCAGGCATTTGGGTGTTCCTCGTCATCTTCGCGCTCAGCTCCGTCGGTTTCGTCCTGGGAGTATTCGTCAAACCATGAACCGCATACTAACATCCGCAGCGCTTGCGGGCGCGCTCGCCGCGAGCGCGCTTCCCGCTCTGGCAAAAGATTTCGTGCAGGACAACGCCGGCATGTTCGGCGCAGGCACCCTCGCGCAGCTGAATTCGCGCATCACGAACTTCAACCGCCAAACCGGTAAGGAGATCGTCGTCGTCACCGTGCCGTCGGCGCCGAATGCCGACGCGCGCACCGCCGCGGAGAACGCGTTCGCGCAGCAATCGGTCGACGGCGTCCTGATCTACGTCGACAAGGGCGACCGGCAAACGCAGGTCGTTCCCGATCGCGCGGCAGTGCAAGCGGGCTGGTGGAGTTCGAGCACCTCGCAGTCCGTGGTGAACGCGATCAACTCGCAGTTCAAAGCGGGCAATTTCGATGCGGGCATCACCGGCGGCGTGAACGCCGTCTTCGACGTCTACCGTTCGCATCTGAGCTCCCTGCGCGCAAACGCGCCGGCCGGCACGCGCACCTACGCGCCGCAACAAACGCAATCCGGCGGAGTACATATCGGCGTGTTCTGGTGGATTATCATCGCGCTCTTCGCGTTCTTCATCATTCGCTCGCTCCTGCGCGCGCGCAGCGGCGCCTATTACGGCGGCGGCTACGGCGGTCCCGGCGCACCGGGAGCAGGTCCGGGGTACGGACCCGGATACGGACCCGGATACGGATATGGCGGCGGCTTCGGCGGCGGCGGTTTTTGGAGCGGCCTGCTGGGCGGGCTCGGCGGCGCTTGGCTCGGTAACGAACTCTTCGGACATCAAAATTACGGCGGCACGCAAGCCGGCATCGACCCCGGCGCGCAGAACGCGCCCGTCGACGGCGGCGGCTGGCAAAGCGATCCCGGCCAGGCCGACATGGGCGGCGGTGCCGGCGGCGGCTGGGGCGGCGGAGATTTCGGTGGCGGCGACATCGGCGGCGGCTTCGGCGGAGGCGACGGCGGCGCCGGCGGCGGCTGGTAGCTCGTAAGATCTAGAGCCAACAATTCGGCATCGAGGGCGCCGCTCGTGCGTGCGGAAACCCGCGCACATGCGACGCTCTCTTGCTTTGGTGCTGGCCATTGCGTTCCAGCTCCCCACGATTTTTTCTGCGGCGCCCGCGCACGCGGCGGTCAACGCAAACATCTTCGGCGCTCTGCAGTGGCGCAACATCGGCCCGCTGCGCGCCGGACGCGCCATTACCGTCGACGGCGTGCCGAGCGATCCCGACACGTTTTACTTCGGTGCGGTCGGCGGCGGCGTGTGGGTCACGCACAACGCCGGACGCACGTGGAGGCCGATCTTCGACTCGCAGCCGGTCGCCTCGATCGGCGCGGTCGCGGTTGCCCCGAGCGATCCGAACGTCATCTACGTCGGCAGCGGCGAAGCGGATATGCGTTCGGACATTCAGCACGGCGACGGCATGTACAAATCCGTCGACGGCGGCAAAACGTGGTCGCACATCGGCCTGGAGGATACGCGGCAAATCGGGCGCGTCGTCGTGGACCCGAAAGATCCGAACGTCGTGTACGTTGCCGCGCTCGGGCATCAATACGCGCCGAACGCGGAGCGCGGCGTCTTCAAATCGACCGACGGCGGCAAGACGTGGAGCAAAGTGCTCTACAAAGACGAGAACACCGGCGCGATCGATCTGGCGATGGATCCGGCGGATTCGAGCGTGCTCTTCGCGTCGCTTTGGCAAACGCGCCGTCCGCCGTGGAACGTGTATCCGCCGAGCAACGGTCCGGGCAGCGGATTGTACGAGAGCACCGACGCGGGCAAGACGTGGACGCACATTACGGGACACGGTTTTCCGGGCGGTGTGCTGGGCCACATCGGCATTGCGATCGCCGCGAATCACCATCGCATCTACACGATCGTCGACACGAACGAAGAAAAAACGGGCGGCGTGTACCGCTCGGACGACGGCGGCGCCACGTGGACGCACACCGACGGCGAAGGGCGCATCTGGAAACGCGGCTGGTACTTCGGACAAATCACCGCCGATCCGAAGAACGCGGACGAAGTCTACGTCATGAACACGTCGACGTACCGCTCGACCGACGCCGGCAAGTCGTTCACGGCGATCAAGGGCGCGCCCGGCGGCGACGACTACCACGCGATGTGGATTAATCCGAACGATCCCAATCGCATCGTGCTCGGCGGCGATCAAGGCGTCGTCGTTTCGGTCGACGGCGCGAAGACGTGGAGTTCGTGGTACAACCAGTCGACGGCGCAGCTCTATCACGTCGTCACGGACAACCGCTTTCCGTATTGGGTGTACGGCGCGCAGCAAGATTCCGGCGCGGTCGCCGTACCGAGCCGCAGCATTCACACCAACATTTCCGCCTACGATTGGCGCCCCATCGATGCGGGCGGCGAAAGCGGCACGATCGCCGCGGATCCCGAGCATCCGGCGCACGTCTACGGCAGCGCGCCCGGAACGTACGAGAACGTCGACACGAATTGGGAGATGACGATCGATCCGACGCTCAAGTATCCGGATACGGTGTGGCGCAATACCTGGACGCTCCCGATCGTCGCGTCACCGCAGAATCCGCGCGTTCTGTACATGTCGCATCAGCGCATCTTCCGCAGTGCCGACGCGGGGCGCACGTGGCATCTCATGAGCCCCGATCTCACGCGGCCGGCAAACACCGTTCCGCGGAATCTGGATCCGGCGACCGTTGCGGACAGCACCGGCTTGCCGCGGCGGGGCGTGGTGTACTGGATTGCGCCGTCCCCGGCGCGCGCACACGAACTGTGGGCGGGAACCGACGACGGGCTCATTTGGATCACGCGCGACGAAGGCGCGCACTGGCAGAACGTCACGCCGCCCGGGTTGACGCCGTGGAGCAAAGTCGGCATCATCGATGCGTCGCACTTCGATGCGCAGACGGCATACGCGGCAATCGATCGCCATCGCCTCGACGACAACCGTCCGTACATCTACAAGACGCACGACGGCGGCAAGACGTGGGCTTCCATCGTCAGCGGCATTCCCGCGAACGAGTCGGTGAACGTCGTCCGCGAGGACCCGAAACGCCGCGGCTTGCTCTATGCCGGAACGGAGCGGCACGTGTACGTCTCCTTCGACGACGGCGCGCAGTGGCAGCCGCTGCAGCTCAACTTGCCGGCGGCATCGATGCGCGATATCGTCTTTAACGGCGACGACGTGATTCTCGCCACGCACGGCCGCGGCATCTGGATCCTCGATAACGCATCGCCGCTGCGCCAGATCAGCACGCAGGTTGCGCAAAGCAGCGCGCATCTTTTCAAACCGGCGGCCGCGTATCGCACCCGTCCGGGGTCCGATGAAGGCACGCCGCTTCCGCCCGAGGAGCCCGCGCTCCCGAATCCGCCGAACGGCGCGATGATCGACTACTACGTCGGCAGCGCGAACACGCCGCTCGTTATTCAAATCACCGACGCCTCGGGGCGCACCGTGCGGCAATGGTCGTCGTCGGACAAACCGGTGACGGTGAATCCGAAGTCGCTCGACATCCCGATGTATTGGGTGCACCCACAGCTTCCGCCGTCCGCGCAGCCGGGTGCGCACCGGTGGATCTGGGATCTGCACTACGCCGGCACGGGACGCGACCGGCTCGCGCGAGGCGGCGGACCGCTCGCACCGCCGGGCGCATACACGGTGCATCTGCGCGTGAACGGCAAGGCCTTTGCGCAGACGCTCGTGCTGCGCCGCGATCCGACGTATCCGGCAAGCGATGCGGATCTGCGCGCGCAGTTCCAACTTGCCGAGCGGATCGATGCCGAATCGGTATCGGTGAAGGCGGCGCTCGCGCACGCGCAATCGCTTCTGAAGACGCATCCTAAGCTGCGCGCGATCGTCGGGCAGGCACCGCCGACCACGCCGGACGACTCCGTCGGCAAACCGGCGCAGGACTTCGGCAGCCTGCGCTATATCGGCGACGCGCTGCAAGCGCTCGACGCGGCGGTGGAGAGTGCGGACGTTCGTCCGACGCCGGATCAGTACGCCGCGTTCGCGACGCTCAAACACAAAGCGGACAACGCCATGCGTGCGTTAGTGGGTCTGCACTAGCGCACGCTCCAGGTTTCGGGCGCAACGGGATAGCGAAGCATGTTGCGCTCGAAGCCGTGGACGCGCGTACTCACGCCGTCCTCATAGGTTTCGTAGTAGAGTGGAATAACCGGCACGTCGTCGTGAATCAGCTGCTGCATCTGCTGAAAATCGCGGGCGCGCTGCGCGGCACTGCCGGTGCGTTCTTGATCGCGGAACAAGGCCTCGAAGCGCGGATCGCAGTAGCGCGATATATTGCTGCCGTCAACCGTGGCCTGAGCGCACGTAAAGACGACGGACTGTTCGGGATCGGCGCCGCCCAGCCAGCCGTCGATCGCAATCGTAAAGCGAGCGTTTCTGATGGGACCCTCCGGCGCGTTGTAGAGCGCCGTCGGAAACTCTTTGATCGTGACGCCGATGCCCGCGTTCGCCAGCTGCTGCTGCACGATCGTCGCGATGCGCGTGAAAAGCGGCTCCTCGCTCTGCACCACCAGCAGAGCGTCGATGCGGTGGTTTCCGAGCAGCGCGCGCGCTTTCGCGGGGTCGTATGGATACGGGCGCATTCGCGCGTCGTGCCACGCAAGCACCGGCGGCAAGAACGCCGCAGCTTGCGGGTAGAGGTGATCGTACGCTCCGGCCACCGTATGCATGTCGATCGCGTACGCGATCGCGCGGCGCACGCGCGCGTCGCTCGTCGGCTCGCGGCTCGTCAGCAGCGAGAGCCAGACCGTCGCGTTCTCCGGCGTGCGCAGAATCGAGAGATTGGCGCTGGCGCGCGCCTGAGCGATCATCTCGGGATACAGCGGCCCGATGTCGACGTCGTGAGCGCGCAGCGCGTCGAACGCGGCGTCCGTATTGGGAATGATGCGTAAGACGATCCGCGCCAGCTTCGGCACGGGACGAAAGTACGGATTGCGTTCCAAGACGATGCGGTCGCCGCGCTGCCACTGCGCCACGCGGAATGGACCGCTTCCGAATGGGCGCTGCTCCCACGGAGCGCGCTGCAGCCGCGTGTCTTTGAACGCATGCGCCGGCAGAATTCCGAACGCAAAATCCGACTGCGCGAAAAGCCGTGTGACGGCGGCGTTCCACGGGCTCTTGAGGCGAATCACGACGGTGTACGGATCCGGAGCAGCCAGCGATGCGATTCTCTGGTAGGCGTCGACGGATAGCACGTTGTTGCGCCGATCCACGATCGCACGGTACGTGAACGCAACGTCCGCCGACGTCAGCGCCCGCCCGTCCGCAAACCGTACGCCGTGCCGCAAATGATACGTGATGACTCTGCCGTCGCGCGAAACGCCGCCGTTCTCACGCGACGGAATGCGCGTGACCAGGATCGGCACCAGCCGGTTCGAGGCGTCGATGCCGACCAGAGTTTGGCAGACCAGCAGATCGTAGCCAATCGTCGTCTGATCGTGGGCCAGCAGCGGGTTGAGCGAAGGCGGATCCACCGGATCGGCGATGCGCAGGACGTCGCCTGCGCCGGCAAGGCGCGAGTGCATGCCGCCGCAGCCGGACAGCAAAACAGCGCAGAGCAGAAAAACGCAGAACCGCCGCATGAAGCGACGGTTCCGCATCTGTGCGGGCGACCCCGCTACCGAATCAGCGTCCGGAGAGTGTACGGTCGTACCAGCGGTCCAAGTCGGCTTTGAACTCGGCCCGAGCCGACGGATTCAGGTAGACCATGTGTCCCGACGGATACGCGCCCCACGTGATGTTATGCGTGAGCTCCGGCGCGATGTCGAGGTGCTGTACCGTGTACCACGTCGCAAAATACGGCGTCGCGAAGTCGTAGTACCCGTTGCCGAAGAACACGTGCAGGTTCGGATTCTCCGACATCGCCGCGGCGAGATCCGGCACCACGTTTGCCGGCGGATCCTGGCCGTTGTGATGCATGTCCCAGCGCGCGCCGAGCAGCGGCCCGTACGAGGTCGGGCGGTACATCATATTCGTGTTGTAGTGCAGATCCTCGCGTACGTACCGGTTCCACTCCGAAACGACGGCGCTGTTCATGCCGACGTCCGAGGGATCCCAATCCGGGAAATCCGCCATGCGGTCGACGCCGTACGTCGCATAGCGCGAATCGTACCGTCCGAGCACGATGTCCCGATCGCGCAGCAGCTGTTTATCGAACGCGTAGTACGGAATGCGCAGATTCGAGTTGCGGATGTACGCCTCGGAAAGCCCGAGGTACTGATGCAGCTTGCGCACCACGTTCTCGCGCTCGCCGCCGCTCAGGCGATCGCCCTGCTCGAGCGCGTGCAGGTATTCGGTTCCAGTGAACTGCTGCACGCGATCCAGAAACGCGGTTAAACTGGCCGGCCTGGGGTTGGCTTTGTGGTGATACCACGCCGTCGCGGCTTCGGTCGGCAGATAGAGCACGTACGCCCAATCGCCGCCGCCGATGGGATTGAAGCCGCCCAGACCGGTCAACCCGAAGTTAAGAATCGACGAAAGAAACACCACGCCGTTGATCTGCACGTTCGCGTCTTGCAGCATGTTCACGAGCACGGCGTCGCGCGTCGTGCCGTAACTTTCGCCGAACAAAAACTTCGGCGAATTCCAGCGGCCCGTTTGCGAGACATAGCGCTGGATGAACTGCGTGAACGCGCGTCCGTCCTGATCGATGCCCATGAACTCTTCGGGTTTGCCGTAGCCGATGACGCGGCTGTAGCCGGTGTTCGGCGCATCGACGAAGACCTCGTCGGTTTTATCGAGCAGACTCTCCGGGTTGTCCAGCAGCTCGTACGGCGCCGGCGGCGTCGACGCGGCGTTCGAGACTTTCACGCGCACGGGGCCGAACGAGGCCATGCGCAGCCATACCGTCGAGCTTCCGGGTCCGCCATTGTAGAAGAACGTCACCGGACGCGTATTCCGATTCGCGCCGTCCTTCGTGTACGCCACGTAGAACATGCGGGCGGTGATTTGATCTTTGTCGTTGCGCAGCGTGATCGTTCCGGCGCGCGCGGTGTACGCAATCGCTTGACCGTTGACGTGGTTGACGTGATGCGTGATTGCGTCGGGCGTTGCCGGGGGAATCTCCGGCCTGGGCGACGGTTTCGGCGCCGGCGCGGCCGCGATGAGCGCGACCGTGAGAAGACTAGCGACCCAGCGCATTGTCATACCACCTTCCGAGATCGGACTTGAATTGCGCGAGCGAGGTGTCGTTCAAGTACACCATATGCCCGGACTCATAGAAACCGAACGTGATGTTGCTCTGCAGCGCGGGAGCGATCTCCAGGTGCTGCAGCGTGTAAACCGTCGCGAAGAACGGCGTGGCAAAATCGTAGTAGCCGTTTGCCGAAAAGACTTTGAGGCTGGGGTTCTGCGTCATCGCCTCCGCAAGGTCGGGCGCAACGTTCGTCGGCTCGCGGCGATTGTGCGTGAAGTCCCACGAGCTTCCGTTCGCGTAGATGATCCCGTAGATGTTCGGCCGGTACGCGAAGGGCGGATTGTACTGCAGGTCGTCGCGCAGATACGAATTGACCGCGGTGGTGTAGGGTGCGTCGATCGACGAATCGGTGGGATCCCACGGCGGACCTTCGTTCGAAGCCGCGTTCAAACCGTACGTCGTATACCGTGAGTCGAGCCGCCCGACGAGCAGGTTCTGACCGCGCAGCAGTTCGCGCTGGAAGCGGTCGTAGGGCACGCGCAGCTTGGAATTGATGACGTACGAGACCGGCACGCCCAGAAAATATGCGAGCCGCTGCGCGACCGCGTTGCGCTCGGAAGCGCTCAAACGGTTCCCTTTGTAGAGCGCGTCGAGATATTGGCCGGTCGCAAACGACTCCGCTTGGCTCACGAACGCAGCCAGGTCCGCAGGTTTGTTCCGAACTTTGTTGTGATACCACGCGGTCGCCGCTTCCGTCGGCAGATAGAGCACGTATGCCCAGTCGCCGGTCGCGTTCGGTTCGCCGTTGCCGTAGTCGAGCCCGAAATTCAGAATCGACGAGAGCAGCACGACGCCGTTCAGCGAGACGCCGTGATCGAGCAAGTACTTCGAGAGACCGGCCGAGCGCGTCGTTCCGTAGCTCTCGCCGAAGATGAATTTCGGCGAATTCCAGCGGTGGAATTTCGTGATGTAGTTCTGGATGAACTGACCGAATGCCGCAATGTCCTGATCGACGCCGAAGAACTCTTTGAGCGTTCCCGGCGGAGTGATCCGCCCGAAGCCGCTGTCCGGCATGTCGATGAACACCAGATCGCTCTTGTCGAGCAGACTGTACGGATTATCGGCGATGCGATACGGCGGCGGCCCCGAGGGACGGCCGTTGCCCGCCTGCACGCGAACGGGACCGATGGAACCCATGCGCAGCCACATCGTCGAACTGCCCGGGCCGCCGTTGTAGATGAACGTGACCGGACGCGCCGACGGATCGCTCGTGTCGAGCGTGTACGCCGTGTAGAAGACGTGCGCCGCGGGCTGTTCTTTCTCGTTCGTGAGCGTGATGGTTCCCGCACGAGCGGTGTACGCGTACGGCGTGCCGCCGATCGTGTCGGTGTGATGCGTCACCGCATCCGGAAATTCACCGGCAGCGGCCGGCGCGGGTGTAGGCGATGCGGACGGCGAGGCCGCGGGTGCGGGAGCCGCACCGAGCAGTAATACGCCGGCAATCGTCATCGCCAGAACGTTTCTCGCGAAGTACATGCGAGAATATACTACAAGGCTTTGCCGCTCTCCGTGGTGCCTGAGATTAGGCACGCGTCCGCGCCGATCGGCGCGCCTTCAGGCGTGTTCAGCGACTCTTCCGCGCTGATTTCGTTGGGAACGTTCAATTCGTTCGTGTGCCCGCTCGGACAGAGTACGTGCACGACCATCTCCGCGGGCGGATCGTCCGGCGAAAAGCGCACGGGATCGCCGTCGGCCCTGACGATGAACGAACGCGCGCCGGGCTCGGCGAGCGCCTCGCCGCATTCCTCGCAGCGCAGCTGCGTCAAATGAACCAGACTCAGAAACATCAGCGGTAGAGCTCGCGCTTGAGATCGTCGACGGCTTCGCTGATTGCCTCGAGATACGGCAGCATCGAGCCTTTGATGCGTTCGAGACGCGCTTCCCCTTCGGGCGTAATGTGATAGATGCGCCGGGAGCGCTTCGTCGGGTGATCCCACGTGGCGGTCAAAAAGCCGCGCTCTTCCAACCGGCGCAGCAGCGGGTAGATCTTGTTCGTGTTGACGGCGATGAGGCCGCCGCAGATATCGTCGATGCGCTGCATCAGTCCGTAGCCGTGATCGGGCTGCCGCTTGAGCAAATGCAAGATGAGCACGGGAAACACCGTCTTGCTTTTGATCGGGCCGCGCAGGACCTCGTCGACGCGGTGCGCGTGCGGGTCGTGTGCGTGCGGGTCGTGTGCCGTCATGCGGTTGATGCCGCCGGATGCTCGGCGTACAGGCGCGCGATCTCCGCCGCGTAGCGAGCCTCGACGACGCGGCGCTTGACTTTGAGCGTCGGGGAGAGCTCGCCGCCTTCGACCGTCAGTTCGCGCGGCAGCACGACGATTTTGCGCACTTGTTCGAACTTCGCGAGATCGTTCGTGTTGCGCCGGACTTCGGCGGTCAAGAAATTTATCACGTCGGGACGCAGCGCGAGATCGTCGGCCGCGCCGGGCGGCAGACCCAGCTGCGCGCGCACCAAATCCCAATTCGGAGAGACGAGCGCAGCGGGATGCGCGCGTCCGTCGCCGACGAGCATCACCTGATTGATGTACACCGAACGTTTGATCGCGGCTTCAACCCGAGAGGGCGCGACGAATTTACCGCCCGAGGTTTTGAAGAGTTCCTTCTTGCGATCCGTGATGTGCAGATATCCGTGTTCGTCGATGACGCCGATGTCGCCGGTGTGATACCAGCCGTCGGTGAGAACCTCCGCGGTCGCCGTCGGATTCTTGTAATATCCCAGCATCACGCCCGGCCCGCGAACGAGGATTTCGCCGTCGTCCGCAAGTTTGACCTCAACGCCCGGAATCGGTTTGCCGACCGTGCCGTAATGATTTTCGTCCCACGTGTTCACGGTGACGACGGGCGAACATTCCGTCGGACCGTAACCCTCGAGAATCGGAATGCCGGCACCGAGCATCGTCATCGCCGTGTCGAAGTGGAGCGGCGCCGAACCGCTCGACAAGAACCTGAGACGATCCAGGCCCAGCGCCGGAGGTATTTTGCGGAGAACGAGCGCGTGCGCGAGACGATATTCGAGCGTAAGCCGCACGCCCCGGGTGCGCCCGAGCGTCTTGGCGGTCATGTAACGCCGCCCCGTCTCGAGCGCCCACGGAACGAGTTTGGCCTGCAAGCCCCCGTGGACTTTGGCTTTTGCCGTAATACCGGCAAGCATGCGTTCGAAAATGCGCGGAACCGCCGTCATGAACAGGGGGCGCACGTCGCGCAGATCTTCGAGCAGATGGTCGACGCTGTGGGAGATGTGATGGTGCAGCCTCATGACCATGTATCCGTACAGGAAACAGTGCTCGTAGATGTGCGAGAACGGCAGCACGGAGAGCACGTCGCTTCCGACCGGCAAAACATCGAGCGCGCGGCTGAACGTCGACTGCGCGTTGAAGCCGATGTTGTAGTGCGAGAGCATGACGCCCTTGGGTTCGCCCGTCGTGCCCGACGTATAGATGAGGACCGCCATGTCGTCGGGTTTGATGCTCGCCTCAAACACTTCGGGCCACCCGCTATGCTGCGAGCGCACCTGCGCGCCGTGCGCTTCAAATGCGTGCAGCGAATCGTCGCCGGTACTCTCGAAGACGACCAGACGCGGCAGCTCCGCCGGTAGTTGACGTAAGCGTTCCGCTGCGGGCAGCGTATCGGTAAAAATCAGTTTCGCTTCGGAATTTTGCAGAATATACGTTACTTGATCCGGAGCTTGCGTCGGAAAGATCGGAACGAGCACGCAGCCCGCGAAGAGCGTCGCAAAATCTGCAACGATCCAATTCACGCAATCCGCCGCGATGAGTGCGACGCGATCGCCTTGCCCGAGCCCCGCATCGCGAATCGCGCTTGCCACACACGTAACGCGATCGAGCAGCTCGTCGGCGGACGTCGATTTCCATTTCCCGTCGACGCGTTCGACGAGCGCCGCGTCGCGCGGCTGCGAAAGAGAACGCCGGATAAGAGCCGGGAGCGTCTCCTTCGGCGGAAGCTGATATTCCATGCGTCATACGGACGTTCGCCCGCGCGCCGCTAGCTGCCTACCGTTACGTATGCGCTTATCGCGTCGATGCGGCGCTGCGTCATGCCGGCCACGTCGGCTAGTTCGTCCAGCGATGCGAACGGGCCGTTGACGCGGCGGTATTCGACGATGCGCGATGCGAGCGTCGGGCCGATGCCCGGAACGGCGGCAAGTGCGCTCGCATCGGCTTGGTTCAGATCGAGCGCGGCTGCAGCCGGGAGAGCGCTGCGCGCGGTTTTTCGCGAGGTTTTGTGCACGGGCGTTGCGGCCTCGCCGAATCGCAGCACGTGAATCTCTTCACCGTCGCTCACGCGCTGCGCGAGATTCACGGCTGCGGGATCGGCATCGGCACGCAATCCGCCCGCGCGCCGAATTGCGTCGTCGACGCGTGCACCCGCCGGAACGCGATATAACCCGGCATGCGCGACCGCACCGACGACATAGACGACCGGCTCGGCGGTACCGAGCACCGAGGAATGTCCTTTATGTAAATGCTGAGAAGCCGCGGACCCCGCCGGCACGGTGGATGCGATCGCCGGCGGTGACGGCCGGCGCGATGCGAGCAGCGCCGCAACGGCGATAAGTGCGAGAACAAGCAGACGCTTCATGCCGCGCTTTCACGCCGTCGCGCCCGCCCGGAAAGGGGTGCGGCACCGCCCTTCCCTATAAAGAGAACCTCTTATGGCCGAGACCTACGATTACCGCACGACCGAACGCAAGTGGCAGCAGCGCTGGGAGGCGCAGGGCATCTACCGCGCGTCCGATGCCGATCCGCGCCCGAAATACTACGCGATGGAGATGCTGCCGTATCCGTCGGGCGATCTGCACGTCGGCCACGCGAAGAATTACACGCTCGGCGACGCGGTCGCGCGCATGATGCGCATGCTCGGCTATAACGTGCTGCATCCGATGGGCTGGGACGCGTTCGGATTACCGGCCGAAAATGCCGCGATTCAACGCGGCGCCGACCCGAACGTTTGGACCCGCGAGAACATCGCGAACATGGAGCGTCAAGTGCGCCTCATGGGTACGAGTTACGATTGGAGCCGCGAGATCGCGACGTGCGATCCGGAGTACTACCGCTGGAATCAGTGGCTCTTTTTGCGGTTGTACGAGCAGGGTCTAGCGTACAAACGCGAAGCGCCGGTCAACTGGTGTCCGAACGATCAAACCGTGCTCGCGAACGAGCAGGTGATCGACGGACGCTGCTGGCGCTGCAACGCCGTTGTTGAACGCCGCAATCTCTCGCAGTGGTTTTTGAAGATTACGGCCTACGCGGATCGTCTGCTCGCCGATCTCGAGAAGTTGCAAGGCTGGCCGGAGCGCACGCGCACGATGCAACGCAATTGGATCGGCCGCAGCGAAGGCGTGCAGTTCTCGCTCGCTATCGAAAATTCGCAAGAGCGCATCGGCGTATTCACTACGCGCATCGACACGGTTTTCGGCGTGACCTATCTTGCGGTTGCGCCCGAGCATCCGGTGGTCGAGAGCATCGTTACCAAGAAGCAGCAGAACGCCGTTCGCGACTTTGCCGAGAGTTTGAAATCGCGGTCGGAACTCGAGCGCACGAGCCTGATGGAAAAGCAAGGCATTTTCACCGGCGCGTACGCCGTCAACCCGCTCTCGAACGAGCGCATTCCGATCTGGGTCACGAACTACGTGCTGGCGGAATACGGAACGGGCGCCGTGATGGGCGTACCGGCGCACGACGAGCGCGACTTCGATTTCGCGCGCAAGCACGGGCTGCCCGTCGCGCAGGTGGTCGTCGCGCCGGGCGCGGACGTGCAGGCGCCGCTGCAGCAGGCGTACGTCGAAGACGGACGGCTCATCGCGAGCGGCGATTTCACCGGCATGTCGAGCGCGCGCGCGCGCAGCGCGATCGCCTCTCGCCTCGTCGCGCTGGGTATCGGCGAGGCGCAAGTGAATTACCGCTTTCGCGACTGGCTGGTCTCGC
Source organism: Vulcanimicrobiaceae bacterium (assembly GCA_035279385.1). Taxonomy (GTDB): domain Bacteria; phylum Vulcanimicrobiota; class Vulcanimicrobiia; order Vulcanimicrobiales; family Vulcanimicrobiaceae; genus DATGJX01. Next base: position 71,062 of record DATEHZ010000076.1, read on the forward strand.
GCCAGCGCTACTGGGGCACGCCGATTCCAATCGTGTACTGCGAGCGTTGCGGCGAAGTTGCCGTGCCGGACGATCGATTACCCGTACTCCTGCCGCAGAACGTGCCGATTACCGGCGAAGGCTCGCCGCTCGCGCGCGATCCCGCGTTCACGAACACCGCGTGTCCCAAGTGCGGCGGTCCGGCCAAGCGCGAGAGCGACACGATGGACACGTTCTTCGAGTCCTCGTGGTACTATCTGCGCTATCTCGATCCGCACAACGAGCGCGCGCCGTGGGATCCGGCGAAAGCCGATCACTGGATGGCGGTCGATCAGTACATCGGCGGCTCGGAGCACGCGGTGCTGCATCTGCTCTACTCGCGCTTCTTCTATAAGTTCTTTCACGATCGCGGCTGGGTGACCGGCGACGACGAGCCGTTCACGCGGTTGTTTCACCAAGGCATGCTGCTTTACAACGGCGAGAAGATGAGCAAGTCGCGCGGCAACGTCGTCGGCATCGACCAGACCGCCGAGACGAACGGCGTCGATGCGATGCGCCTGTTCTTGCTCTACGTCACGCCGCCGGAAGACACGAGCGACTGGACGGACGAGGGCATCAGCGGACGCGTGCGGTTCGTCAACCGCGTCTGGCGCGCGTGCGAGCCGTTCTTCGGACGCCCGTATGCCGGCAACGTCCGCGAATTGCCGGCCGCCGATTCCGCCGAAGAAAAAGCGCTGGTTCGCGCCGTGCACGTCGCGGCAAAATCGTCCATCGACGAAACGCTTTCACGGCGCTTTCACTACAACGCGACGATCGCGAAGTTGGACGAATACGTGAACGCGCTGACGGCACTCGAACAAACGAGTCCCGATTCGCCTGCGGTTGCCTATGCCGTACACGCGCTGCCGGTGATCATCGCGCCCTTTGCACCGCACATCGCGGAGGAGCTGTGGGAGCGCATAGGACACACGACCTCCGTCCACCTCGAACGGTACATCGAGCCCTCGGACGCCGCGCTTGCGGTCGATGAGATCACGCTCGTCGTGCAGGTCAACGGGAAGATTCGCGCGCGCCTGCAAGTCGCGCCCGGCATCTCCGAGGACGCTGCGTTCGATCTGGCGATGGAGCAAGCGCCCGTGCAAGCGCAGCTCGACGGCAAGCAGATCCGTAAACGCATCTACGTTCCGGACAAACTGCTCAACCTTGTCGTGGCGTAGCTTCGAGAATCGACTCCGGAGCGCCGGTTGCGATAACGCGATCGAGATGTAGCCCGGCTCGTTCCAAGAGCTGCGCGAACTCTTCACGCGTGCGCTCGCGGCCGCCGAGCATCGCGAGCATTTCGAGATCCGTAATGCGGTCCTGCGACCACCAATTGTTCGGCGGCGGCGCAACGATCTCGTAGACCAGCACGCGCGCGTGCGGCGGCATCGCGCGCCGGACGTTCTGCAGCATGCGCACGCACGACTCGTCGTCCCAGTCGTGCAGAATATGACTGAAAATATACGCATCCGCCTGCGGCGGCGCATCGCTCAGGATACTGCCCGAGACGGCCGCCAATCGATCGATCGCGCGAACGCGCGCGACGACCGCAGGCAGTTCGAATATTGTACCGCGCACGCTGGGATATCGTTCGAGTACCGCGGCCAGCAGCGCTCCGGTTCCGCCGCCGACGTCGACAACGTGCGGCGTCCCCGAAAAGTCGTACGCCAGCGCAAAAGCATCCGCGAACAGCGGCGTAAGCGATTGCATCGCGGCATCGAAAAGCGCGCCGGCTTCCGGATGCTCCTGAAAATACGCGAACATCGGTTTGCCTTCGGTCAGTTCGAACCCCGAACGGCCCTGACGAATCGCTTGGGCCAGTCGCGCGTACGCAGCAACGTGCCAAGGCGCGTTTCCGTAGAGCAGCATCGGCGCTGCGGACGCATTACCGGTCAACGCTTTGCCGAGATGCCCCAGCGCAAAGCGCTCCCCGCCGGCATGCTCGACGACGTCGTACGCCGCAAGCGCGCGCAGCAAGCGAAATAGCGCGTCGCGATCGCCATACCCTTGCGCCGCCAACTCCTGTGCGGTGCGCGGCCCGTGCGCGAGCGCATGGGGTAATCCCAGTTCGCAGAACGCGGCGACGCTTTGCGAAACCCACGACATCGTGCCCAGTTCGACAATGCCGTAGTGGGCTGGAATGATCCGCCGCCGCAGCTTCGCAAGCACGTCCGCGAGGCGCGCGACGGTGCGATAAAGCCACGGCGGCGGCGCGATCATGACGGCGGCAGGGCGGCCTTGAAGTACTCGTACGTTTCGCGCATTCCCTCGAGAAGCGCGACCTGCGGCTCCCAGCCGAGCTCCCGTTTTGCCAGCGAGTAATCGAACTGCGCGTCGCGTGCGTCCCCGGCGCGTTTGGGCGCGTGCGTCACTGCGGGCTCCATCCCGGAGATTTCACACAGCGCTCGGTAAATGTCGTTCACACTCGTCCGCCTGTTCGTACCGATGCAGTAACACGTGCCCGATCCGCGCTCGAGCGCGATGACGTTGAGCCGCGCCACGTCCTTCACGTACACGTAATCGCGCGTTTGCTCGCCGTCCCAGTCGATGCGCACACTTTGCCCGGTAAGAAATTTTCCGATGAAGATCGAGATAACGCCCGCCTCGCCGTTCGGGTCCTGACGCGGTCCGTAGACGTTTCCGTAACGCAGCGCCGTAAAATCGAGACCGTGCTGCGCCTTGTAAAAGCGCAAATAATGTTCCGACACCATTTTGGTGATTCCGTACGGCGACTCCGGACGCTGCGGCGTGCTCTCGTCCATCGGCAGCCTATCGGGCGTGCCGAAGGTCGCGCCGCTCGATGCGAAGATCACCTTCTTCACGTTGGCGCGCACGCTGTTGTCCAGGATGTTGAGCAGTCCCATCACGTTCACGTCGGCATCGTATTTCGGATCGCGCGAACTAATCGCCACGCTATGCTGCGCGGCGTGGTGGTTGACGACGTCGGGTTTGAAGTCTTTAAAGATGCGTTCGATCTTTTGGTCGCGCACGTCCATGTGCACGTAGAGCGCGCGCTCCGGCACGTTTTGCCGCTGGCCGCCGCCGTGCTCCCACAGCGAGTCCAGGATCAGCACTTCGTGTCCTGCGGCCAAATACGCCTCAGCAATATGTGACCCGATGAAACCGGCCCCGCCGGTCAATAAAATCCGCACCTTGTCTCCCCTTCGATTTGTCGCGATTGCTTGCAGAAATGGAAGCGCGTCCGCTGCTGGTGTTCGGCGCTGCGGCTGCACTGGGTGCCGCTGCCGTGGAACCGTTCTTTCCCGTCCGGCTGCTGTTCTTCGCCGCTATCGCCGCATGGACGGCTTGGCCCACGCGGCGCGATGAGCCAGGGCGGATTCGTGTACTCGCCGCCCTCGCCCTGGTAGCAGGTGCGCTCAGCGCGCGGCTTCATCACGCCGGAGCAGCGGATCCGCTTGCGCGGCCTCATACGGTTCGCATCGCTTGCACGGTGCTCGACGCGCGAACGTGTGCGGCGGACGACGGCCCCGTATTTGCGGTGGAACTGCAGGCGAATCTTCCCGCGGCGGGTACCCACGTGCTTCTGCGCGGACGCTTGGAACCGCTGGATGCGCCTCGCAATCCGGGTGAGCCGGATGAGCGCGAGATCGGGCGCGAACGCGGCGTCACCGCGCGCATGAGCAATGCCCGCATGCTCCGGAAGCTGCCGCGGGCGCCTTTGACTTTCAGCACCGCGATTGCACGCGCGCATGGATGTGCGCTCGCACAGCTGCAGATGCGTCTGACGGAGCCGTACGCGTCCATCCTGGCCGGCGAACTGTGGGGTGAACGTGCAACGCTCGCACCCGAACTGCGCGCGGAGTTTCAAGAGACCGGCACGGTCCATGTCCTCGTGACCGCGGGACTGCATCTGGGCGTCGTGGCGCTTGCAGTGCTGACACTGCTGCGCCTTTGCACGGTTCCGCGCATCGCCGCGTGCATCGGTACGAGCGCCGTCATTTGGGCGTACGCCGTTTTCAGCGGCCTGCACGTCCCGTCGATTCGCGCGGCGGCTATGGCCACGTTCGCACTCGCCGCGCATGCAGCCGGCAGCGCATCGCGCTCGTGGAACGCGTACGGCGCGGCAATGCTGATCGTCGCGCTGATCGCGCCCCTTTCCGTCGCGAGCGCGTCGTTTGCGCTCTCCTTCTCATGCGTCGGCGCGATACTGCTGTGCGCCGACGAACTGCACCGTGGGCTGCAGGCCTTTGCGCTGCCGGAAAAGATTCAAGAAGCGCTCTCGCTGGCGCTTGCGACGCAGCTCGGCACGTGGCCGCTGACGGCCTCACTGTTCTTGCTGTTTTCACCGTACGCACTGCTTGCGAATCTGCTCGTGGTCCCATTCGTCGGAGCGACGATGATTCTCGGCGCGGCACAATTGGCGCTCGCGCTGTTTCCGCCGCTCGCGCAAGCCGTTGCAAACGTAAACGGATGGCTTCTCGCATGGATCGTCGACGTCGTGCAAACGATAAGCGCGTTGCCGGATGCATCGCTTGGCATGGTCCCACCGCCGGCTTGGACGATTGCCGCCTACGACGCCGCACTCATCGGCGCGATGTGGTGCTGGAAACGCGACGGACGCACGCTGGCGCTCTCGCTGCTTTTTCTCGGCGCAACCCTTGTCGCAACGCCACCTCGCGCCGTCGATCATCATCTTCGAATCACCGTGCTCGACGTCGGACAAGCCGACGGCATCGTTATCCAAACGCCGCTCGGACACACGATTCTCGTCGACGCGGGCGGCCGGCTCGAGCGCGGCGCGGACGGCGGCTCCTCGGCGGAAGCGGTCGGCGAACGCATCGTCGTGCCGTTCTTACGCCGTGCAGGCGTACACCGAATCGATGCACTGATTCTCTCGCATCCGCACGGCGACCACGTCGGTGGCTTTGCTCCAATCATGCGCGACGGCTTCTCAGTAACCGAGTTCGCGGACGGCGGCCAGCAGTACGGTGGGTACGCATACCGCGACGCCGTCGCGACGGCTCGCGCGGATCGGATTCCAATCGTTTATCCGCGCGCAGGTATGGTGTGGCGAACGGACGACGGCGTGACCATCACGTTTATCGGGCCCTCGCTGCCGTTCATCGTCAGCAACAACCAGATTAACGATAATTCCGTTGCGTTCATTCTGCAGTACAAGCATTTCCGCATGCTGTTCACCGGAGATGCGGGCGTTGCGGCGGAACAGCGCTTTCTAAGCGAAGGAATCGACTTGCACGCCAATGTCCTGAAAGTCGGCCATCACGGTTCGCGCTACAGCAGCAGTAGGGCATTCATTGCCGCGGTGCATCCCAAGTATGCAATTATCTCCGTCGGGCTTCACAACATGTTCGGGCATCCGGCACCGTCGACGATTGAAGCGTTGCAGGACTTTGGTACGCAGGTTTACCGTACAGACGAAAACGGCGCCGTGCAGATCGCCACGGATGGGGTGTTTGAAACTTTTGTCCCGATGTTGCCATAACGCACCGAAAGCACGGAGCGCCAACTGCCCGTCTCTCCCACCGACGAATATGCAGCCCTGACCGTGCGTCAATCGGAGGCACGCTGCCGTGCGCCTAGCTGCCTAAACTTGCTCGATGATAAGCGCCGGTACGGCCTCAATCTCAGCCGTTTCGAATCTCACGCGCGGTCCAAATAAGCGCGAAGATAGGGGGCGGTTTTGCTGCCGCGAGCCGCTGCAACATCTTTCGGCGTTCCTTGTGCGACGACGCAGCCTCCGCCGGCGCCGGCGCCGGGGCCGATGTCGATGATCCAGTCGCTACCCGAGACGACGCGCATATCGTGTTCGATCACGATGACGGTGCTGCCGGCTTCGACAAGCTTGTTGAGTTGCAGCATAAGCTTCTCGACGTCCTCCGGGTGCAAGCCGGTCGTGGGTTCGTCTAGCACGTAGAGCGTGTCGTTGCGCTGAGCTCGCTGCAATTCCGTCGCGAGTTTGATGCGCTGCGCTTCGCCGCCGGAGAGTTCGGTGGCGGGCTGGCCGAGGCGAAGATAGGCTAAGCCAACTTCGCGCAGCACCTCCAGCGGACGTCGCACCGCCGGATCGTTTTCAAAAAAGTCGTACGCATCGTCGACCGTGAGCGCGAGGACTTCGGCGACGTTTTTCTCGCGGTATGTGATCTCCAGTGTCTTTGCGTTATAGCGCGCGCCGTGGCAGGTGGGACATGGGGCGTAGACGCTTGGAAGAAACAGGAGCTCGACCATGACGAAGCCTTCTCCTTGACATGTTTCACAGCGTCCCTTTGCGACGTTAAACGAAAAGCGGCCCGCATCGTAGCGGCGCGCGCGAGCTCGCCGCGTGGCGGCGAACAGTTTACGCACGGCGTCGAAGAGCCCGGTGTACGTTGCAAGATTCGAGCGCGGGGTGCGGCCGATCGGTTTTTGATCGACTTGAATCAAGCGCCGGATGCGATCCATGCCTTCGGTGATGCGCCCGATCGCGCGAATCGCGGGCGCGGTATCGAGCGCAGGGATCTCTTCAACCTCCGCATCACCTTCACCGCCGAGCGTCTCCGATATGAGATCGACCAGCGCTTGGCTAACGAGGCTCGATTTTCCCGAACCGGACACGCCCGTGACGGTCGTTAGCACACCGAGCGGAAAAGCGACGTCGAGTTCATGCAGATTATTGACGGTGACGCCGCTGAGTTTTAGCCAGCCGTTCGGTTTGCGCAAAACGTGCGTAGTTGGCGCTGCGGCGTTGAAGAGGTGTCGCGCGGTCAACGACAATTCGACGTCTTTGAGGTTCGCGAGCGCTCCGCTATAGAGAATTTCACCGCCGTGCTGTCCGGCTTTCGGTCCTACGTCGACAACCCAGTCTGCATGGCGAATGACATCGATTTCGTGTTCGATCACGAAAACAGAATTGCCGGAAGCTTTAAGACGATCGAGTGCGCGCAGCAACGCCTCCGTATCGGCGGGGTGCAGACCGGCCGATGGTTCGTCGAGCACATACACGACACCGAACAGGTTCGATCGCACCTGCGTCGCGAGGCGCAATCGCTGGAGTTCGCCGGGTGAGAGCGTCGGCGTGCTTCGTTCCAGCGTGAGATAGCCGAGGCCGAGATCGAGCAGCACATCGAGGCGCGCGAGCAGATCGGCGGCGATGCGTTCAATGACCTTGGCCTTTTCCGGAGAGCGTTCGCGGAGTTCGTCGAGCGTTGCCTGATCGGCATATTTGCGAAAGTTTTGATGCACTTCCGCGAGCGGCAGCTGCGCCAGCTCGGCAAAATCGCAGCCCTCAAAAGTGACGGCGAGCGATTCGGGGCGTAGGCGCTTTCCGTGGCACTCGGGGCACTCGCTGCTAACGAGAAAGCGCGCGACGCGTTTCTTCATCAGCGCGCTTTGCGTTGTTGCGAACGTGTGCAGCACGTAGCGACGCGCGCCGCTGAACGTTCCCATGTAACTCGGATCCTCTTTGCGTTTAAGCGCGCGGCGCGTTTGGGCAGGCGTGTAGCCGGCGTACACCGGTACTGTAGGCGTTTCTTCGGTGAAAAGCAGCCAGTTGCGGTCTTTCTTCGGCAGATCGCGCCAGGGCATGTCGACATCGTAGCCGAGCGTTGTGGCGATGTCGCGCAAATTTTGACCGTGCCATGCCGGCGGCCACGCGGCGATCGCGCGTTCGCGGATCGTCAGCGACGGGTCGGGCACCATCGAAGCTTCAGTCGCGTCATAGATTCGGCCGAGGCCGTGGCAGCGCGGGCAGGCGCCGGCGGGCGTGTTCGGGGAAAATGCTTCGGCTTCGAGATGCGGCGCATTCTTTGGATACCTACCGGCGCGCGAGTAGAGCATGCGCAAGAGGTTGGACAGCGTCGTGACGCTGCCGACCGACGAGCGCGTGGTGACGGTGCCGCGTTGCTGCTGCAGCGCGACGGCCGGTGGCAAACCGTCGATTTCGTCGACGTCGGGAACCGCCATCTGATGGAACAGGCGCCGGGCGTAAGGCGAGACCGACTCCAAATACCGGCGTTGCGCTTCGGCGTAAATCGTGCTGAACGCGAGCGACGATTTTCCGGATCCGGAGACGCCGGTGAAGACGACAAACGCATCGCGCGGAATGTCGACCTCAACGTTGCGGAGATTGTGTTCTCTGGCGCCGCGCACGCGGACGTATCGTCGCTGATCCATGGTTCCTCGACTTTCCCGAAATTACGCGCGACGCGGGATGGACGAACGCAGCCGCGGCCGTCTTGGACCGATTTCGGTCCGCGCCCTTACGGGCTTCAGCGTAGTTCTTTTAAACCAAACCGCCTGAAAGCCCGGGCAAGTGGTGGACAGCCCGGTTCATCTAAGGTTGAATAAGGCATGTGGCCTCTGGTACTTGCCGTTGGCGTGGGCTTAATTGTGCTGAACGTCGTCGTATGCGTCGCCGTGGTGGTAAATCCGGAAGATGCCGCTTCCGTGTTGGCCAAGCGTAGCAACTGGCTCGCATTGGGTTTGTACTACTCGGTGCTGTCATTTTCATATATGGACCCGCAACGCGACTTGGCTTCGAGCACGCCGTTCCCCGCACTGGTCCAAAACTGCCGCCGTCGCGCACTGAGAAGGCTTCAGCTCTTCTTCGCGGGCGCCGTGATTATCGTACTCGTATCCATCTCGAACGGGCACGCGCCGGCGTTGTGGTCACGCTAGCGACTACTCCTTGGCCAGTGGAGATGAAATGAACGTCCGCCGAATGTGGATTCTGTTGCTATTCGTCTTGTCTTCGATAGCCAATTTCCTCAACTACTCGCGGCATCATGATGAGGTTTGCTTCGATAGCAAAACCGGCCGATGGGTATGGTGCTGGCCGGGTCCGCATCTCGTTCCGACGTTCAACGCTACAAGGTTCGTTTGGGAGGCCGGCATCATCATGCTCGTCTTCGTAGCATGGCTTAAAGCGGGCAAAGAATCTCTATGACCGTGCGGCGAGAGCGATCCGTTCAGCGTGCGGCCAAGATGTCGAGTATCGAACGGACGACCCGCTAAAAGCCGCTGCATATTATGCAGATTCGACTAGCGTGCGAGACTTCCAACTCCTGAATGGCCGACAGCCTGCTCCGATGCGCCTTCAACTTCTGACCAAGTCCACGCCTGCCGAATGATGGCCAAGGTGCACACCGTCTCAATCGTTCCGAAGAACAAGTATGCCGGATAAGCCGGGGGCCAGTCATGCAAGAGCGGCGGCACAACGAAGGTCACGGAACCATTTACAAGCGTCACAATGGCGGACGCGATGACATTCGCCAGCCGGTTCGCTCTGAACGGAAGCAGACGGCTCGCAACAATCATGGCGATGGGTATTTCCATCAAGACGGCCGATCCCAGCAGAGCCAATTGCGAGAGGTGCGGAGTGTCCGCCGGATTTCGCGAGCCAATAATAGCCCACAAGGCAACAACGTCCGCATACAGGTAGTTCAATAGCGCGAAGAGCCAAAATAGAGACAGCCGCTGTTTTATGTCGTGCATGTCAACCTTCTAGCCCTACCATACATGGAAAGACGTTAAGAAACCGTGAATCTCGCGCAGCGCGGCGCTACCCCGTAAACCAAGCGCGTCCTTGTCTCGTCGTGTGCCTGAAAGACTTAATGCGACCCCGTTGGTGGAATGGCGCCAATCATGCGCGACGGGTTTGCGGTGACCGAGTTCGCCGACAGTGGCCAGCAGTACAGCGGATACGCGTATCGCGACGCAGTTGCAACCGCACGGACGGACCGAATTCCTATTGTATATCCACGCGCCGGCACGGTTTGGCGAACGGACGACGGGGTGACGCTTACGTTCATCGGTCCGTCACTGCCGTTTATCGAAAGCAGCAACACGATCAATGACAACTCGCGTTCATCCTGCAATACAAGCACTTCCGTATGCTGTTCACCGGCGACGCGGGCGTTGCGGCGGAGCAGCGGTTCCTAAGTGAGGGAATCGATCTACACGCCGACGCGCTGAAAGTGGGTCACCATGGCTCGGCGTATAGCAGCAGTTCCGCGTTCATTAGGGACGTGAGTCCGAAGTATGCGATTATCTCCGTCGGGAGGCAAAACATGTTCGGGCATCCCGCGTCCTCGACGATTGAAACGCTCCAACGCTTCGGTGCGCGTATTTACCGCACGGACCAGAACGGTGCGGTGAGCGTTATCACCGATGGCGAGATGCCGTCAATAAAGTCGATGCTCCCGTAATACTGCCGTTCGCGAGGGGCCTAAAACGCCGGCCGCCGAAATGTGCCCCTGAGGGAGTTTTCTGATGCACTTTCGAGCCTTCGGTACGATCGCGCTATCGCTCCTCATGTTTTGCGTCGTTGCCTCGTTGATCTTTCGTACGCCTCCCACGGCATACACGGGCGTATCGCGCGCGTCAAGTGCGCCGTTCGCCCCGAATGCGATCAGAGTCGCCTCCGGCTCGCCGGCGTACCGGGCCGGACTTCGGAGCGGCGATATCCTGGCGTGCCTATCCGTGCGGGACAAGGAACTGCTTTTTCCGCGTTTTGGGTTCCAGGCGTATGCACCTCAAATGGTCATTCGGGGCTGCGCATTCCGATCGGATAAATGGCGAGCGTTTGTACTAACGCCGGTAGCACATGCAACGGTGGGACTTCTGTACTTTTCCATTTCTACTACAATCGTCCGCCTTGCTGTGTATCTGGTTTTTCTTTTAACCGGTATTGCGCTCGTGTTGGCGCGGCCGACGCTTTTGACGTGGCTTTTCTACGTCTACTGTCTTGGAAGTGGACCGTTTTATGTCTTCTCGACGTTGGGCGTGTTATGGCCCGCGTGGACGTACGCGATCCTGCTTCCGTTCCAGGACGCGATCACGGCCGCCGGCGTCGTGTGCCTGGCACTATTCGCATTGTGCGTACCAAATGACGGCGTCCCGCATGGATGGCGCCGCTCGGCCTTCGTTGCCGTCTGTATTGCCGGCCTCATACCCATTTCGAACTACATAGGTTTTGCTCTTTGGACTTCGGCAAACGTTCCGCGTCAATTCTTCGAGGTGTTGGACGAAGTGTTTACGGCCGCAGCGTTCGTGATCGTGCTGGCACGGCTCTTTGAAGTACGGGGCGAGGAACGCGCGAGACTGTCCTGGGTGGCGTTCGCGCTCGTCTGGGGCGTCATCACCAACGACATACGAAACAGCATAGGCGCGCTCGGCACCGCATGGTACTTGATTAGCTTTATAGCGGCCGACTTGACGGTCGTGATGCCGCTGCTGATCCTTTACGCCATTCTGAAGCGGAACATCATCGACGTGCGCTTCGTGATAAGCCGGACCGTCGTCTATACGTGCTTGACAACTATTGTCGTCGGCGTCATCGGCGCCGTCGATTGGGTCACAAGTGCATATCTTTCGCAGGTCCGGTTCGCTATGGCAATCGATGCCGCGGTGACCATCGGCTTGGCGTTCGTGCTGCACCGGGGCTACCAATGGGTCGAGAGCGCCGTTGAATTCGTGCTCTTTCGCCATAAACATGAAGCAGAACGCTATCTCGAGCGAGTGGCGCGCTCACTCATGTTTGCCGAGCGCGAGGACGCGGTTGATACCGCACTTGTCCAGGATCCATACGATAAACTGCGGTTGACCGCGGCAGCGGTTTATCGCCCGTGCGACGGCGGGTACTTTGCCGCTTGCGTGGCCGGCTGGAGCGCTGACACTGCGCCGCTGTTGCGCGGCGGCGACGATCTTCTCCGTTTTATGGCGGCCGAGCGCTCCAGAATCGCGCTCGGCGATCTGCGTGCACACGTTGCCGAACCGTTCCGGCTACAAGGTCATGTGCCCGCCGTTGCAATTCCGCTGTTTCAAGGCAACCGGCTCACGAGCTTTGCATTGTACGGAATCCATCGCGATGGAACGAAACTCGATCCCGATGAAGTTCAGACACTCGAGCAGCTCTGTGCGGCAGCTGCACAAGCATACACGGGCATCGAACTCGAACGCTACCAACGGGCCCCCGTCGCGGCTTTGAATCCGCTTCCGACTTAAAGAACCCGGCGCGGTTCCCTAGCGATCCACGGGCTTGACAGCACGCTCATTCCGGAAGACTGAGCATCCGGGATTACATGGAGTCGTGCGATACGACCACAAAGATGGGACCGCGCTGCCGCCTGCACGCTGCGCCAGATCAATGTGCTCCGTGACACTAATAGCAGACGCCGTCCCGGGCTGATACATCAGGTGGTCCGGGACCTCATACGGGACGGCCGCTAAACTGGGTCGTGCGTCCGTATGACTTGGTCGTGTGCCTGAAAGATTTTATGAGACCACGTCGGGGCGGCGGCTCCAATTTTGCGCGACGGTTTCAGCGTCGGCGAGCTTGCCGATAGTCGGCAGCAGTACAGCGGTTACGCATGGCGCGATGCGATCGCGACGGCTCGCGCAGATCGGGTTTCAATTGTTTATCCGCTTGCGCTCGCTGTTTGGCGCACGGATGACGGCGTGAGGCTGACATTCATCGGGCCGTCATTGCCGTTGATCGAGAGCGTAGGTACCTTCGACTCAGGGGACGCATAATGCGGCGTCGAAAACTGCGGCAAAGGAGGCGGCTCATGTCTTTTTTTGCCGGCCATTCTTTCCGCATTGCCGTGGTGCTCGTGGTAGGCGGTTTGGTGATATTCATCGCGGGGCTTGAAATGCGCCGCGCCTTCGGATATCCGCTCGGGGAATTCGGCTATGCAAGTGACGGACACGTCATCACCGGCATCGTCGCCGGGAGTTCGGCGGCACGCGCCGGTTTGCGCGTCGGCGATCGCATCTCGTGGACGCACAACTCCGCTGTCATGAAGATCGCCGCAGCGCAGGCGTGGAGCCCGCACCCCGGAGATCGGCTGAACATTTCGGTGCTTGGACCGCATCGGCGTTCGCTGCAACTTGTCTCGGTGCCCGAAGACCCGACAGAATTCCCGTTTCTGATTTTGCGCAACACAGCGGCTATCTTGTGCGTCATTGTTGCCGGGCTGCTTCTCCTTCTTCGCCCGCGCTGGTCCACATGGGCCCTTTTTGCATATTCGGTTTCAGCGGTTGGCTCTGCCGACGCGGTGTTCTCCTCGATCACGAATGAGGCTGCCTGGGCTAGCTCGATCGAGTTTGTCAGAATCGGCGTGAGTGACGCGGGCCTGGTCGTGTTTGCCGCGATGCTCGGAAAGAGCAGACCGCAGGGCTTTGAATTTTTCGCCTTCGTACTGGCCGCAATTCTCGGCGTAGCGGCGAGTGCAAGTTATGCGCTTGGGCCGCTCGGGTTCGGGTATTGGACGTACGCGCAAGCGACAACGCCGGACGTCGTCGTTTCGCTGCTGCGATCTGCACTGCCGGCCCTTTTGATCGTGATCGCCTACGTACATGCAGAATTGAGCCTTCGCGCCAAGCTTCAGTGGGTGCTTGCCGCTCTGCTTGCCTCGAGTGCCGCTTCGGTCGCGGACGTGCTGCTCTACCCCGAGGTGCTGCCCTATGCACTGCATGCGCTGTTCTTGGCCGCGCCTGCACTGGTCTTCGCCGCGTGTGCATACGTGCTCTTGAGCAGCCGCGTCGTCGATCTCAACTTCGTCGCGAGCCGCACGCTGGTGTACGCGGTTCTCACCTCGTTCGTCGTGGGCGTACTTGCGTTGGTCGATTGGTTCGTAACCAGACAGCTGGACCAAGTGCGCCTCGGCTTTGCGTTGGAAATCGCCGCAGCGCTGCTTCTTGGCGTCACGATTCAACGTGCCCACAGTTGGAGCGACGACGTCGTAGATAGGTACGTCTTTCGTGCCGCACACGAGGCCGAGCTGCACCTCAAACGTTTAGGAGCGGCGCTCGTGCATGCGCCGTCGGAAAGCGTGATCGATCGCATGATCGTGCAGGATACCGCGGATGCACTCTCGCTGAGTTCGGCCGCGGTTTTTCACGCCAGCGGCAATTGCTTCGTGCGTACGGCAGCATCGAATTGGCCGGAATCCGCGACGACGGAGATCGCATCGGGACACAATCTAGCGCTCTATCTAGCATCCGAGGAGCGCCCGATTATTCCGGATGATATTTTCTCGCAACACGACGCGCTGCCGCAGGGCGCGGCGCATCCCGCGTTGGCCATTCCATTCGTCGTGCGCCACCGGCTTGTCGGATTTGCACTTTTCGGAGCGCACCTCAGCGGCGCGCAACCCGACGGCAAAGACGTCGACCTCCTTGTCGAATTCATTTCCCGTGCAGCCGCGGCTTTCGATCATGTTGCCGCCGATCAACGGACAGAAGAGAACCGTACGCTTCGGGCCGAGAACGAGCTGCTGCGATCTCTCGTCGGCAGCGGCGTTCGGTAGGCATGCGTCAGATCGCCGGAGCGCGGCCGCGTTCGGCGCGGTATCGCGTGACCTCGATGTACGTATAGGCTTGCGCGGCGGCATCGCATAGGCGTTCTAGGGCGTCCACTTCGTCCGGATCGAGCATCGTCCCATCGCGATGGATACCGTAGACCGCAAACGCGCTCATTTCCGGGCCTTGATGGATCGGAATTGCTATAGACGCTTGCGCCGCTCTGCGATACTGCGTGAGCGATTTCCTAGAGGCTGCGACGTTGTGCATGGGGCGTTAGTCCTTGGCGTAGTGCGAACGCCACTTGCACCTCGGACCCGCGAGCGAGCATCCTTGGTGCAAGGAGTCAACCGATGCTCACTTCAGCACGTGCGGCCGCATCCGTATTGGTGGCGGCGCTGGCCCTGTCCGCATGCGGCGGCCATTCAACGCTCCCGGCCAATCTTTCAGCGAACAACGCACGCGGCGAATCCCCAACCGATGCGTCCATATCCGGGCCGCTCATCTCCATACCGCGGACGTACGGAGCGCTGGCATACAAAGACGAGGGCCGGCGGGCATCGAGCGCGCCGGTCAGCGTAACGCTCACGCTGCGCTACAATCATCAGGCGGAACTCGATCGCTTCGTCTCCACGCAGAGTGCGCCGGGCGGACCGCATCAATTTCTCACGCCGGCGCAATTCAACAACTACTACGCACCGACGGTACAGCAAGAGCAGGCCGTCGTGAAAGCGCTGCAGGGCGCGGGCTTTACAGTCACGCACCGGTACTCCAATCGGACGGTCGTCGACGCCAGCGCAGCGAGCTCGACCGTTGAAACGTTCTTTTCCACGCAGATGCACACGCTCTCGCAAGGCAGGTACGGCGAGCGCTTTGCGAATTTGACCGCCGCCAGCGTGCCGTCGACGATTGCCTCGTACGTGCTTACCGCCTCGCTGAGCAACGTGGTCGTCGCGCTTCCCGTGGCACGCCACACGCCGAAACCCACCCCGGCGCCCACGGCTACGCCACCGCCCACACCGGCACCGACTCCAACACCAACTCCGGCGCCAACTCCAACTCCAACTTCAACACCAACTCCGGCGCCGACGCCGACACCTACTCCGACACCGGTTCCGACCGCAACTCCGACGTCGCCGCCGGCGGCCTGCAACGGCGCAGCTGCGGATAACGGGCCGTTTACGAATGCATACGGCACGCTTGCGACGGGCGTGGCGAAGCCGTTTGACCTTCCGGTGCAGCACGGGTGCAACGGCGCCGGTTATACTGCGGCTGTCGTTATCGACGATCCGGTCAACACGAGCTTTCTGGCAACCTATTTAAGCGCGGCCGGCGTCACGCAAACCGGTACGGTGACGAATGAGGCAGTCGACGGCGGCGGCAGCGGCGACGACGTCGAGACCGATCTCGACGTGCAAACCATTGCCGGCCTGGCGCCGGGTGCAAACATCATCGTTTACCGCGTCGGTTCCCTCGCGGATCAACACATCGAGGACGGATACAATCAGATCCTTACCGACGGCAAAGCGTCTGCCGTGAACTCGTCGTTCGGCGCCTGTGAATCGAGCGATGCGGCATTCGAGAGCGCAACGAATGCGATCGCCCAGCAGGGTGCGGCCGTAGGCGTAGAATTTTCAGCTTCCTCCGGCGATACCGGTTCGAACGAGTGTGGATTTTTCAACACGTCTAAAGGTGTGTCTACGCCGGCGGGCGATCCCTACTTCACCTCGATCGGCGGCGTAAACTTCACGTACAACAGTTCCGGTGTGCTCACGAGCGTGACGGAAGGATCGGCGTCGTGCAGCGATGGGTTCACCACCACGTGCACCGGCGGCGGCGGCGTTTCGACCGTGGTTGCGCTGCCGAGCTGGCAAAACGGCATTGCCGGGGTCATTTCCTCCGGGAGAAACCAGCCCGATATTTCTCTGCCGTTCGATCCCGTTGCCGTGTATAACGGCAGTTGGGGCGAATACTTGGGCACATCGTGGTCATCGCCGGCGTCCGTCGCGCTGTTCCTGGAAGCAGACGAATTGCATGGCCGCAGGCTCGGCTGGATGAATCCAACTCTGTACAGCTTGTTCTCGCAAACCGGATACAGCAGCTACTACACGCCTTGCACGTCCGGAACGAACGGCGCGTACTCGTGCAACGCGACCCAGTACAATCAAGCCGCAGGCATCGGCGCGCCGAAAGGCTGGGCTTTAGCGAACGCGTTGTAGGTTACCGGCGGCGTATGCCACGTAGTTGACCGCCACGTGACAGGAACCGGCAAAAAGCGGCGGTATAGCGTTTGAATGAAGCGCATTCTTGCTACTCTACTCGCCGCGGCTTTCGCCGTGGTTCCAACTGTTGTTCCCGCTGCTTCCGGCTCGGCATCCGAAAAACTGCTGAGCAAGATGGAGTGGCGTCTCGTCGGTCCATACATCGGCGGCCGTGTGGTGGCGGTCGCGGGCGTGCCCGACCAACCGAATCTCTTCTACATGGGCGGCGTTCAGGGCGGCGTCTGGAAGAGCGAAAATTACGGAAATTCCTGGGAGAACATTACCGACGGCAAAATGGGCAAGATTTCGCACAGCATTGGTGCGATAGCCGTCGCGCCGTCAAACTCGAAGATCATGTACGTCGGTACGGGCGAGAGTGATATTCGCGGCGACTGGGCCAACGGCGAAGGTATCTATAAGTCGACCAACGCCGGGAAAACGTGGAAGTACGCCGGTTTGCGCGAAACGCGCGAGATCAGCACGATCGTCATCGATCCGCGCAATCCGGACGTTGCCTATGCGACGTCGTTGGGACACGTTTTCAAACCGAATCCCGATCGCGGCGTCTATAAGACGACCGACGGCGGAAAGACGTGGACGAAGATCCTCTTCGTCGACGATCGCACCGGCGCGAACAACATCGTCATGGATGCGAAGAATCCAAACGTGTTATACGCGACGATGTGGCAAGAGCAGCGTACGGAGTGGGCACTGAAAAGCGGCGGTCCGGGCAGCGCGATCTATAAGACCACCGACGCCGGCAAAACCTGGAAGAAGATTTCGGCGAATCCCGGTTTCGCAAAGGGGTTGCTCGGCAAAATGGGCGTGGCCGTCGCCCCGAACAACTCGAACGTCGTCTACGCGATCGTGCAGGCGAACGACGGCGGCGTGTTCCGTTCGGACAACGGCGGCGCAACGTGGTCGCGCGTCAACGACGAGTGGAAGCTGCGCCAGCGCGCGTTTTACTACATGGCGATCTACGTCGACCCGACGAATTGGAAGGTTGCGTACGCGCCGAACGTCGACAGCGTCTTCAAGACGACGGACGGCGGACACACGTGGAAGCCGCTCGGCCCGGGTTTGGGCGACAACCACATCGTCTGGATCAATCCGCGCAATCCGAAACTGTTGATCATCGGCGATGACGGCGGCGCGAACGTCTCCGTGGACGGCGGCAAAACGTTCAGCACGACCCTTAATCAGCCGTTCTCGCAGTTCTACCACATCGCGCTCGACAACCAATTTCCGTATCACATGTACGGCGCGATGCAGGACGCAGGCGCGTTCGAAATTCCCAGTGCGTCGAACGAAGGACTGGGACAGAACGTCGTCCACGGCGTTGCGCTCGGCGAGAGTACGTTCGTCGCGGTCGACCCGAACAATCCCAAGGTGACCTACGGCGGCGCGTATTATAGCGTGCTGGCTCGTCTCGATAACTCGACGGGTGACGAAAAAAACGTCACGCCTTGGGCGATCTATCTTCCCGGGCATCAGGCGAGCGATCAGAAGTATCGCTTCGGCTGGACGCACCCGATCATGTTCTCGCCGGCCGAACCGCATACACTGTTCGAGGCGGCGCAAGTCGTGTTCCGCAGCGATGATTACGGACGCACGTGGAAAGTGATCAGCCCCGATTTGACGCGCAACGACAAGTCCACGGAAGGTCCGAGCGGCGGCGACGTCTATTGGGATCAAACGGGCGCCGAGACCTATCCCGATATCGCATCGCTCGGCTTCTCGCCCGTGAACAAGGACATCATTTGGGCGGGTTCCGCCGACGGACTCGTGCACGTTACGCAAAACGGCGGCGCGAGCTGGAAGAACGTAACGCCCAAGCAGATGGGCTCCAACTGGTCGCGCATTACGAGCTTCGAACCCTCTCAAACGCAGGAATGCACCGCTTGGGTTACGGCGTCGCGCTACATGTGGGACGACATGCGTCCGTATATCTTCAAAACGACGGATTGCGGCGCGAAGTGGACGGAAATGACGAACGGCATTCCGTCCGATCAAACCGTCTACGCGGTACGCATCGATCCGCGCGAACCACGCGTAATGTTCGCCGGGACGCGCAGCCGCGTCTACGTCAGCCTGAGCGGCGGAGCGTCGTGGCAATCGCTGGCGCTCAATCTGCCGCCCGTTGAAGTGCGCGATATCGCGATTAACGCTCGTGAAGGCGAAGTCGCGATCGCAACGCACGGCCGCTCTTTCTGGGCGCTCGACCATCTGCAGCAAGTTGAGGATGTTGCGCGCGAATCATCGCCCTCGACGGCATCCGCGCGGGTCTTCCAGCCCGAAACGGCTTGGCTGACGCATTCATACGGCGGCGGCAGCTTCGGCCCGGCAGGCACCAATCCCGATTATGGCGCGAGCGTCTTCTTCAATCTACCCTCGAATTACAAGGGGCGCACGCCGGTCACACTTTCGTTCCAAGATGCAAACGGCAAAACGATTCGCACGTTCACACTGCATCTGAAGAATAAGAAAGCCAAGAAATACGAAGGCTGGCAGTTGACCGCGATGGATGCCATCAGCGTCGCCAATTATCACCTCTCGCAAGCGACCGCGGTCGAACCGGGGATGAACAAATTCGTCTGGGATATGCGTTACGCTCCGGCGGCAGAGATCGTCGGTCAGCACATCGTTCCCACGGATGACTTCCGCGACGATCTGCTTGGACCGACGACGCTTCCCGGCGAATATACGGCCGTGTTGAATTACGGCGGCAGCATCAGCAAGGCGTCGTTCAAGATTCAACTCGATCCGCGCTTCGATCCGCCGGCGGACGCGCTGCCATCGCGTCTGTCGCTTGCCATGGAGCTTTCCAACAAGATCAACGAGATGGACGCGACGGTCAATGCCGCGCAGGCCAAGATGGCATCGGCGTCGGCCGCCAAGCGCGACCCAATCGAAAAAGCGGTGGCATCGGTATACGAACCGCGCTATCGCTCGAGCGAGGCGGACATCATGTTCCCGTCCAAACTTCGCGATCACCTCGCGATGCTGATGAACTCGCTGGACATCTCCTACTCGGCTCCGACCGCCGCAGAACAAGATGCGGCCAAGGTACTCGAGGCGCAAGCCGACGCCGGAATTGCACGTATCAAAGCTGCTGCCGGCATCTAATCCTTCGGGAAACGCGAGAGCCCGCCGCACATGCGGCGGGCTTTTTTTTTAATATGGGCCTTTTTACACCCTTGATTTTTTAAGACTTTGCCTCGTACGATGGCATTGCTAAACGATGAGGCCAAAATTCAATCGTTTCAGGCTGCCGTTAGCGCTGGGCGAAAAATCCCTCGTCTCATTGCTGATCGTTGCCGCGGTTTCAGCGGCCGTTCTCGGCAGGGCTTTCGCACAGCAACCGCCCGCTCTGCTCCGACATGCACCGCAGTGCGGGGCGACGCTCCCGGCGGGCGCGCTGATCGAACCTCCGCAAATCGACGTCGGTGCGCTGCCGCTCGACGACCTCGGGCGTCACGAACTCATCATGCGCGTCGTGCAGGACGGGCCCCGCTTCTGTTTTCTCTACATGCTGAACGGAGCGCCGCAGAACGTTGCGCCCACGCTTCGCATGCACCGCGGCGACCGGTTCGCAATCAGGCTCGTCAACGAAATCTCCGGACCTGCGCCCGGTGCGGCTTTGAAGGCGAGCGCACTTGCGCCATGTATGCCCGCGCACATGGCGGATGCAACAGTCACAGCGTACAGCGGCTATTTAAATCACACCATCTACGCCCGCACAATGAACATGAGGCCGCTGGACGTAAATCTGCACTTGCACGGTTTCGAAGGACCGCCCGAACAGGAGAATGTTTTTCTCTCCACCCTCAGTACGCCGGCGCATGCGTGCGAGTACGACGTTACGATTCCGTCCACGCAACCGCCGGGAACGTATTTTTATCACCCGCACGCGCACGGAATGAGCGGACCTGAGGTGTCCGGCGGACTTTCGGGGATGTGGATCGTTCAGCCGGACCGTGCGTCGCTCGCTGCGGTCGAGGAACACGACATCGTCCTTAGGCAGCGTCTGCCGCTGACCGCATACGACCCGGCCAAAAAGCAGCGTGAAACCGCGGAAGTTGCCGCGCTCGCTCCGGTCGCTGTAGCGCACGAACGCGCGATGCGCATCGTACCACCGATGCTCGACTATGACCCATTCAATCCCCCGGCTTGGCCGTCATTTATTCCGCTGCGCGCCGGAAATGAACGTCTGGATCCCCATGGCTGCGGTTTTTTCGCGGAGGCGGTCTTCACCGTCAACGGCGCGGATACGCCGGAAAATCTGACCGTGCAGGCCGATAAGCCGCAACTGCTGCGCGTGCTGAACGCACTCCCGAACGGGCCAAAATTCCTACGGCTGCGCGATGCGTCCGGTGCGGTGCAAACCCTTCACGTCGTCGGCCGCGACGGCATTCCGGTGTCGAACGACGATGCGCACCCGCTGGCGCATTACCTGCCCATGACCGGCGTGCTGCTCGGCCCCACGATGCGCGCCGATATTCTGCTCACCGTTAAGCCGGGTCAAACATTGACGCTCTACAGCGATCGCTATTGCCCCGGCGCTTTCGGCGCGGAGTTGCTAAAACACGATCTCTTGATCATTTCCGCCGCAGCCTCCACGCACGCAGATCCGCATCAGTCCGCAGTCGCGTCCACGCCGCTGGATTCTGGGGACTCCCGCGCAGTGCAATTACTCCGGTACGCCCGTTTCCATCCCAAACTCGTGCACCGGCGCGCTCTCACGTACACGCAATACGATCTGCCGAATCCCGACGGCAAGGGCAGGCACGTCGAGTTTTATATCACCGAGACCAGCAACCGCGATTTTCACGAACAGGAGTATTGGCCGTCGTTTCCTCCGGGACGCGATACACCCTCGCACGCGGATATCGTCGTGAGGCAGGGAAGCGTCGAGGAGTGGTACCTGTGGAACGCGACGCCGGAGGGGCACACGTTTCACATTCATCAAATGGCGTTCGCTGCCGAAGACGAAACGCCGGTACCAGTTATGCTCGATACCGTCGTCGTGCCGGCGGGCCGCATGCTGTCCAACCCCGGCGACCCAAACTTCGCGCTAATTAAACCCAGCCGGACGCGCATTCTGCTCGACTTCCGCCACGTACCGCGCGGAGAATTCGTGTATCATTGCCACATGCTCTTCCACGAAGACAACGGCATGATGGGAGTCATTCGCGTCATCTGAGCGCGCTTCGTTAGTTCGTTAGTACGTGCCGATCTCCGGCGCGATGACCGGACAGCTGGATGGGTCAGGCACGGTTGACGACGAGGCGTTCACCGAACTCGCCGCAGGGACGGCGTTGATGCGAATGTTGATGGCGTTGCCGGCTTGGAGCGTTTGCGAGGTCGACCACCGGAAGAGGTCGTCGTAGGCAATCGAATACGCAAGGTTGCTATCGAAGTTCGCATGCAGGATCTTTGAGTAGACGTTGAACGCGTGATCCAGCCAAAACGAGCTCGTCTGCAGCGTCACGAACTCGCCGACCGGATGTTGTCCCGGCTGCAGCGCTTGTCCGTAGTTGAGGTCTGCCGACAACGCCTTCCACAGCGCAAACGCATCCGTGTTCGAAAACAGATTTCCCGGAGTCCGATATGTCGGCCCTTGCCCGGTCTGATTGTCGACATAGAAGAGCCCGTACGGCTGCCCGAAAAGGTTGTTGTATTGACATGCCGTCGAGCCGCCCTGATCCTGAGCGGGCGGGACGCCGTAGGCCAGCGTCGCGATCGGCAATTTGAACGGGTTAGCGGCAAGTTGCGGACGTGGATTCGCGGCCGCGGGGCACGTCGCGGGCGCCGACGTGCCGACATCGGTGAAAATAAAGTTCGCCGATCCGTCCGAGGTCGCGCAGTACCAATCGCCGCTGCCGTTCGCTCCCGGAACATTCGAGGTGAATATCCGCTGTGTCGTCTGATACGAGGCGAGCACGCACTGCAGGTATCCGTTCGCGCCCGTATTTCCGGCATTACAGGGTGAAATCATGGGTGCGTATGATGGCAGATCGAACAGATTCCACTGGAACGGCGTGAACGTACGCGATTCTTTCGGAGCAACGACGCGCAGGTCGATGAGCTTGCCGTTGAAGTTCTGCGTGATGACGAGATTGCTATATTCTGAGGCTGCAAGCATCTGCGTAAAGACGTTTGCGTATCCGCACGATGTGACGCCGACGACCGAAGACGCCGCTGCCGGACACGATCCGGCTGCTTGATGCGGCAAGGCGCCCGTCAAACTCATTTCGATCGGCAACCCTGCGAAATCGACCTGCGTGGTATCGATGATGCCCGAACCCGGAGCGATGTCGTATTCGATCTTATCCCATGGAAACGGCGAATCTGCATAGCTCGGATTGAAGGTCGTTCCGCCCGCGCCAAACGGGTTCGGCGGCGTCGCCGACGGGCTCGGATTCGGCGTGGCGGCGGTGTAGGCAAAGTAGATGCGTCCGTTCGCTCCATTCGGAATGTTGAGCGGCTTGCTTTGCACTCCCGATCCGAGCGTCGTCGAGAAACATGCAGCAGGCAGCGGATACGGGAGCGTCGAGTTGAACTGTCCGGTATTGTCCATGTACTTTCCGCTCTGCACGTACACCATAAGCGCTGCGCCGAGGCCCGAGTCGTCGGTAATATTGAGCGGTACCGCGCCCGTGCTCGTATTCGATTGGTACGAGCTGCAGTAGGCAGGGGCGGGTGATGACGGGGTCACGGGCGACGGTGTCGCGGTCGGAGTCGGCGTCTGGCCGATGACGGAGCCGCCGCTTCCCCCTCCGCCGCATCCTGCGGCGATGAGTGCGGCAAACATCAATGCGGGAAACGCAAGACGCAAACGAAGCATCAACCAGCCCTCAAAAGCACGTGGTCATTTGCTTTCTCTATCGGCGGAGAGCGCTTACTACATTACGGGGTAGACCACCCGGCCGCCGTTCGTAACCAGGGCGGGACGAAGCAGAGTAAGCCGCTCTCGCTGTAAGCCGATAGATCGTGTTATGAGGTTTTCCGTTCGCACTGCCGTTCCGTTGGTGATGGCCGCCCTGTGCGCGTGCGGCGGCGCCGCCGTTCCATCGGCAGCACCCATTGCGTCGCCTTCCGCCTCGCCGTCGGCTGCCGTGATTACGCCGGATCAAAAGCTGCGCATGGAACGGCTCTCGAGCGTTTTCGAAAACGGCACGATTGCATTTGCGTACGGATACGCGGAGAATATCGGCGACGGGCGCGGCATCACGTGCGGGCGCGTCGGTTTTACGACCGGCACGGGCGACTGGTACCAAGTCGTCAAAGCCTACACGGCGCTCGAGCCCGCGAACCCGCTGGCGGCATATCTATCGCGGCTGGCTCAGATTGCGTCCGGACCGCAGCCGAATCCCGACACGACCGGTTTGGACGGAATGATCGCCGCTACGGCCGCTGCGGGCACGGATCCGGTGATGCAGAGCGTTCAAGATCAATTCGTCGATACGCTCATCTACAATCCGGCGCTGCAAATCGCCGGGCAAGTGGGCGCGACCAGCGCGCTTTCCGTTGCGGACATTTACGACGGCGTTCTCACAAACGGCCAGGGCAGCGATCCCGACAGCATCGAGGCAATAGTCAGTGCCGCGACGATTGCGGCGCACGGAACGCCGAAAAGCGGCGTGCGCGAAAGCGACTGGCTCAGTGCGTTCGACGCGGCGCGCCGGAATGATATGCTGCATCCCGCCTATAGCGCCACCTCGGCCGCGTGGGCCGCGGCGGTTGGACGGTTGGACGTCTACGACAAGCTCATCGCAACCGGAAATTGGAACCTGCAAGGGCCGATCGATACGCTTACGTACGGCGTAACCGTACCGTGATGCGGTGTACTAACCGCCGCAACCACCCGCAGGCTCCGACGCACCGGCGAAACGCCGCGCAACCCAGTCCTTCACGGCCGTCCAACTGCGCGCAAGCACGGTGCCGTGGTTCGCGCCCGCGATCGTATCCAATTCGGCTTGCACGCCGTTTGCGCAAAGGTTCGAACGCAGCGCCTGCGTCGTTCCGGGTGAAACGATCGTATCCGCGGTGCCTTGCTCGAACCGCACGGGCACGTGGATGGGCAAGTTCAACGGCTCGTTTCGCGCGAAATCGTGCAGCAGCCGTTCGATTGGCGCATCGGGCAAAAACAACGAGGCGGGCGGAATGGCATTCCACTGCGGCGATTTCATCAAGTCGTCGATGCATGCGCTTTGCAACTGCGGCAGCAGCTCCAAACCGCGCGGCGATAAGATCCGTTTGAGATCGACTCCCGGATCCGTCGATGCGATTCCTTCGACCATCATCATTCCGAGCGGAAGCGTGCGCGTGGGCCGGCTGCTGGTCATAATGTAACCGAGCGCGTCGGTAATATCGGAGCCGGGCGCATAGGAAACGACGCCCAGCACGTGCAGATCGGGGGCCCAAGACGGTGCGAGCGCCGCAGCAAACAGTGCGACCGCGCCGCCTTCGGAATGCCCCATGGCGATCCAGCGATTGCCGATCTGCGGATCGAGCGCGCGCGCCGCGCGAACAATGTCGATCGTATCGTGCGCTCCGCCCGCATTCGCAAAGTACGGATGCAAGCCGGGCGTGCCTTCACCTTCGTAATCGGTCTGCGCAACGGCATAACCCGCACCGACCCATTCGTTCAAGAAGCGCTGTTCGATGTTCGGCTTTGCGAATTGCGAGGGCGCGCATTGCGGCGCATTGCCGGTCGTTCCGTGCGCCCAACTGATGACCGGCCAGCCATCCGCAGGAGCCGGCCCGTTCGGAATCGAGATCACGCCCGACACCGCCACGTCGCGCCCCGTCGGAGAAACGGTGTGATAGAGCACGACGGTGTTGCTGCGCGCGTTGCGGAGCGCGGAACCGCCGGCGAGCGGACGCGCGGAGATAACCGTCCCCGGCCGGGCATCGGGTAATGGCGAGGGCACCGGATACAGCGCTGCCAGCATCTCAGAGAAGAACAGCGCCTGCGGGACGCACGGCGTGACGGTTGGACCGCGCATGCTAGAGTAGAGCATGGTCGTCAAGCTGCCGCGCGGTTCCACGCACGGCGTATGGATATTGGCCGCGACAATTCTTGGTTCGGCGATGCCGGGCATCGACGCGACGGCCGTCAACGTTGCGCTGCCCGTGCTCCAGCGGGAACTGCACGCGGGCAGCGATGCCACGCAGTGGATCGTGGAAGCATACTCGCTGCTCTTGTCCGCGCTGATTCTCGTGGGAGGCTCGCTCGGCGATCGCATCGGCCGCAGGCGCTTGTTCGTCATCGGGGTATGCACGTTCGCGTTTGCGTCACTTGGATGCGCGATCTCGCAAACGGTTCTCGAGCTCATTATCGCGCGCGGACTTCAGGGAGTCGGCGGTGCGATGCTGGTTCCGGAAAGCCTCGCGCTCATCACCGCATCGTTCGACGAACGGCAGCGCGGCGCGGCAATCGGCACGTGGTCGGGATTCCTCGCGGCAACGATGGCCATCGGGCCGCTGCTCGGCGGCTGGCTCGTGCAGTCGGCGTCGTGGCGGTACGTATTTTTGATAAACCTGCCCCTTGCGCTCATCGTCGTACTGATATCGCTGCGCTTCGTCGAGGAGAGCCGCGACGAAGAGACCGCAGGCAACATCGACTGGCTGGGAGCCGCGCTCGCGACGTCGGCGCTCGGATGTTTGACCTACGGATTCATCGCCTTGCAGAGTCTGCGCGTCGACTACACGGGTCTCGCTACCGTATTCGCCGGCATAGCGCTGTTCGGCGCGTTCGTTTTCGTCGAACGCCACAGCGCCTCGCCGATGGTTCCGCTGCACATCTTCTCGTCGCGCGATTTCACGATCGCGAACGTCTACACGTTTTTCCTCTACGGCGCGCTAACCGCATCGCTCTTTTTCGTTCCCTTCAATCTCATCAACGTGCAGCATTACACGCCGTTCGCCGCGGGCGCCGCGCTGCTGCCGATGATCGTGCTGATGTTCGTCTCCTCCAGATGGTCCGGAGGTTTGATCGCGCGTATCGGCGCGCGCATTCCCCTTACGATCGGCGCGGCCGTTGCAGGGGCCGGGTTCGCGCTGTTCGGATTCACCGGTGTCGGCGGCAGCTATTGGAGCACGTTTTTTCCCGCCGTGTTCGTGCTCGGCATCGGCGCGTCGACCTTCGTGGCGCCGCTCACGACCACCGTCATGAACGCCGTTGCGGCCGAGCACGCGGGCACGGCCTCGGGCATCAACAACGCGGTCTCGCGCGTGGCCGGTTTGCTGGCGATTGCGCTGGTCGGCATCGCGATCGTTTCGGCAACGCATCGCGAGCTCGCGCACAACGATCGCGAATTACCGCCCTCCGTGCGCGCCGCACTGCGCGCAGACTCGCTGCTCAGCGGGCGCGCAGCCGACCGCGGCATTCCGCCTGCACTTCGCGCGCAAGCACAGGCAGCGGTGACGCGATCCTACGAAACGGGATTTCGCGACGCGATGCTCCTGTGCGCGGCGCTCGCATGGGGTTCGGCCGCGCTCGCCGGCATCGCGATGCGGACCAAGCCGGTGAAGCCCCCGGGATAACGTGCCGCGCGCTCGTCTGCTTTCACGGCGGTTTTGCGCTATGGTCTATCTATGCAAACACTAGCATCCGTTCCGTGGCAACACGACTATGAGACCGCGCTCGAGCGCGCGCGCACCGAACGCAAATTCGTCCTGCTGGATGTTTTCAACCCCGGTTGAGGCGGCTGCCAAGCGCTGGATACCGTGACGTATCCGCAAACCTCCGTTATCGAAGCAATCGCTGCATACGCGATCCCGGTGCAAATCGATAACTCGAAGAGCGAGAACAATCAGCTCCTGCATCGCATTCATCACATCTGGACGCCGGACGTGCGCGTCTTGAGTTACGACGGATTCGAAATGTATCGGTGGGACGGTTTTTTACCCCCGCCCGAATACGTGGCGCGAGTGCTGTGCGGTTTTGCGATGGCCTATTTACGGGGCAAGCGCTTCGATGAAGCCGAACGCATCTA
>DATEHZ010000077.1:0-36845 GCA_035279385.1 Vulcanimicrobiaceae bacterium
TTCGACGCGCGTCCCGCGAACGTCATCATCTACGTCGACGGGGGCCTGGGCGATCCGACGCGCACGTTCGCGACGGCGCTCACGGTCGTGAACGTCCTGGGGCACGCAAAACTCGGCGGCGATTTGGATGAAATGAAAAGCTACGCCGCCGGACGGCTGCTCGAAGATACGGTGACGATGCAGGATCGCGCCTGGTTTGCAGCCGTGTTTGCCTCGCGCGGCGTGACCGGCGATTATTTTTCGCGAGCGCTCAAGGCGATCGATTCGACGACGGCCGCCGATCTGCAGCGCGTCGCGTCGCGGTATCTCGGCGCACCGACGATTGCGCTGGTGCTGCCGCGCACGAAGCAGAGCGTTCAGAGCCCGACGCCATAAACGCTCGTTGAACGTCGCGCTCGTCCACGATTATTTGAATCAGCGCGGGGGCGCCGAACGCGTCTTCGCGCATATCGCACGGGCATATGCCGACGCACCCGTGTACACGGCGCTGTACGATCCGGCGCAAACCGGCGATCTCGTCGCGCCTTCGCGCGTTCGCACGTCGTTTCTGGCAAAGGTCCCCGGCGTCAACCGGTACTTTCGCTATCTGGCGCCGCTCTATCCGCGCGCGTTCGAGCGATTCGATTTTTCCGGATACGACACCATCGTCAGCTCCACGACCGCGTGGGCGAAGGGCGTCATCGTGCCGCCGGGCGCCGTACACGTATGCTACACGCATACGGTGAGCCGGTTCGCTTTCGCATACGAGAGCTACGTAGGGGCGATGGGTCCGCGCCTGCTCGCCAAACCGCTCGTTTCACGCTTGGTCGAATGGGACAAGCGCGCGGCGCAGCGTCCCACGCAGTTCGTCGCAAGTTCGCGCAACGGCGCGGAGCGCATCAAACGGTATTACGGACGCGACGCGCTCGTGCTGCACTGTCCGGTCGATTTGGAACGCTTCCACGTCGGCAGCGGCGGCGGAGCCTATTTCTTCATTGCGTCGCGCCTGTTGCCGTACAAGCGCATCGATCGAGCGATCGCTGCCGCGAATCTCGCCGGCGTCCCGCTGCTGGTCGCGGGAACGGGTCCTGCGGAAGCCTCGCTGCGCGAACTCGCGCGAGGCACCACGACGACGATGCTCGGCTTTGTGAGCGACGAGCGCGTGAACCAATTGCTCGGCCAAGCGCGCGCTGCGATAGTGCCGGCCGAAGAAGATTTCGGACTTTTACCGGTGGAGGCTGCCGCATGCGGACGCCCGACGATTGCGCTGCGCGCCGGCGGCGCGCTCGAAACGATCGTCGAGCACGAGACCGGTGAATTTTTCGACGAGCCGGCACCGGAGTCGCTTGCATCGGCGCTGCGAAACTTCGACGATGGCCGCTACGATTCGCAGCGGTTGCGCGCGCACGCGCAGAGGTTTGCGCCGGAGCGCTTCATCGAGCGTCTTCGCGCAATCGTCGAACGGATTCGATCAGCGCAGTAGCCGGCGCATCGGCGTCCATGCGGCGCACGCGCGCAAAACCGCGCTCGCGCAGGTCGCCGCGCAGTGTTTCGTCGCTCGCGATACGCGCCAGCGCCCGCGTCCATGCGCGAGGATCCTGCGGCGCAAGCAGCAGTGCCGCGCCGTCCGCCGCCTCCGGCAGCGCGGATGCATCGGATGCGAGCACCGGGGCTCCGCATGCCATCGCCTCGACGACCGGCAAACCGAAACCCTCGGCGAGCGAGGGCACCAGGACCGCGAGCGCACCCGAATAGAGCGCGCGCAATTCCTCATCCGTGGGCCGAACGCGCCGGCGCGGCGTACGCATCGCTGCAAAACGCTCCTCGTCACCCGCGTTCAGCGCGCCCGCCGCGATTAATTCGGGGCCGCCGCCCGCGAATGCGGCGTCGTAGGCCTCGAAGAGCATCGCCGCATTCTTGCGCGCATCGGGACCACCGACGAACAGCATGTACGGCGATGCAGCCGCCGGGCTCGCGGGCTGCCAAAACGGGTCCACGGCCGGCAAAACCGCCCGGACTCGTTCGAGGCGGACGGCGAAGAGCCGCTGCAATTCGCTTGCGCCCCATTGCGAGATGGTGAAGATGCAGTCCGCCCGGCGAATCGCGCGGCGGATCGGCGCTTGCTCCCTCCAGCGCGCGACGAGATTCGGATGCGGATACGTGAAGGCGAACGGATCGTTGATCGTCACGATTGCCGGCGCATACGGTGCAAACCGCATGCCGTTCCAGGGATACCACACCGCATCGAGCCGCAGGCCGCGCAGATCGCGCGGCGTTAACGCGCCCGCCTCGGGCTTGCGAACCACGTGCACGACGTCGACGTCTTTAAAGCTCCGCAGCCGCTCCAAAGTTTGGCGCACCAGCCGCCCCATGCCGCGCCGATCGGCACCGAGGTTGAACGCGTCAACCCCTATCTTCATTCAACTACTTCGCCAGTTGCGGGAAAAGAATCAGCAGAACCAGCGAGAGGCCGTTGAACGCGCCGTGCGTGAGAAAACTCGTCCATGCGTTGTTCGTTTTCGCATACACATAGCACAAGATGATCCCGCCGACGGCGAGCGGAAAGCTGATGCACGCGAACATCGCCGGTGTAAACGGCGGCTGCGAGTGCGCGAGTCCGAAAAGCAGCGAACTGACGATGGCGCCGGGCCAGAATCCCCACCAGCGGCGCATCGCGTTGAACAGCGTCCAGCGGAAGACCGCTTCTTCGAACAGCGGCGCGAGCACGATGCCGAAAAATGCAAACGCCGCGCGCTGCCATCCGGACGTTTTCATGAACACGGCAATCGCTTCTTCGGGCGTCTTGAAAGGCAGTGCGGTCTGCAGTACGCTCGCGAGCGGGGTGACGATCGCAAACATCGCGATGGCCGCTATGACGATTGCGCCGACGTGCCCGGCGGTGACGCGACGAAATCCCAGACCGTCCAGCGACGTGCCCGCGACCGCGGGGAGCAGCGCCACGATGTACGCGATGACGATCACTTCCGCAATCGACTGGATGATGACGCCGGGCATTCCGGCGAGGGAACGCGCCGTGTCGAGCGCGGTCAAATGCTGCGAGACGCCCCAACCGATGCCGATCACGATAACCAAGACGAAAAATAGCACCGCCGCGCCGAGGATGAACGAAACGGTCCCCGGCCAGCGAAACGCGTTAGAAGGAAAGACGATCGGCGAGTCTTGCAAAGTCTGCGAGCGCGAGCTGTTCTCCACGAATCTCCGTATCCAGGCCGATCTGCTCGAGCGCTTGCACGACGGCGGCTCGCGGCACGCCGATGGCGAGCGACAGGCTGTTGGCCAATGTTTTTCGGCGGTACGCGAACGCCGCGCGCACGACCTGCAGAAAGCGCCGTTCGTCGGCAACCTCGACTGCGGGCGCCGGCCGCCGCGTGAGCCGCACGACCGTCGAGTCGATCTTCGGACGCGGATAGAACGAACCGGGACGCAGCGTGAACCCTTTCTCGACGTTCATCGCGTATTGCACCGCAACGCTCAGGCTGCCGTATGCGGCGGTTCCCGGTCTTGCAGCAAAGCGATCCGCAACCTCTTTCTGCACCATGACGACCAGTGCGTCGGGGCCGTTCTGCATCTCTACGAATTGCATGATGAGCGGCGTCGCAACGTTATACGGCAAATTGCCGGTCACCCGCCAGCGCTTTCCGCCGGCGAATTGCGCGTAGTCGAATGTCAGCGCGTCGGCCTCGATGACGTGCGCGCGCTGCAGATCCTCCCGCGATCGCAGAATGCGCACCATGTCCGGATCGACGTCGAGCGCACTCACGTCGGCATGCACCTCGAGCAGTGCGTGCGTAAGCGCTCCCGTTCCCGGACCGATCTCCAAAACGCGAAAAGGCTCGCCCGGCGGCGAGCCTTCCACGGTCAAACGGGCGATGCGCGCTGCCGCGCCGGCGTCCATCAAGAAGTTTTGCCCGAATTTTTTCTTCGGCCGATATCCGAACTGTTCGAGCAGCGCTTTGGGATGCATGTCCCAAAGCCCTTACGCTAGTGCAGGGTGTAGACCTTTACCGCGCGGCGTCCGAATTGCACGGCGTCGCTGAGCGAATTGAATCCCAAGTCGATGCGATTGCCGCGGATTGCACCGCCGGTATCGCCCGCAATTGCAAATCCATAACCGGGAATGTACAAACGCGTTCCCAGCGGGATCACGCTCGGATCGACGGCGACGATGCCGTGGCCCGCGCGATATCCCGATGCGGTGTAACCGCTGCAGCCCGCGCAACCGGCGGTATACGCGGTTGCAACCATGCTCAGTGCACCCGATGCAATGTACGCGGTTTTCTGCAGTCCGTGCAGCGCGAACTCCGCGATGGCGTTTTGCGTACCGACGCCTTCGGCCACGACGCGCGTCTGCGGTTTGCGCAGCACGCGCGTGCCGATCACGCGTTTGTGCAGTTTCCCGTCGGTTTGCGTGTAGTCGACCATCGTCAACGCGACGCCGGGTGCGCCGTGGCGCACGACTCTTACCGCGCCCGGGGGCAGCGAGAAATCGATCTCGTGAATCGTGCGCTGTCCGATGCGCCGCTTCTCCGCCGAAACCCATTTCACGACGCGCGAAATGCGAATCGTTCCATACGCCACGATCGGATCCGCGAGCGACGGGCGAACGATGTCGTGTTTGCCGAGATGAATGCCTTGCTCTTCGAGAAGCGCGCCGACGTCTTGCGCGGTCGTGACGATGGTCGTCATTCCGGAAGGCGTCGCCAGCCGCACGGGGACCGCGGGCGCGTACTCGACGATTACATTGTCGGTCAGCGGCGTGTCCGCAGCCGGGTGAACGTAGTCACGCGGTCCGGGAACGATGCCGCGTTCCTTGAGAAATGCTCCGACCGTCGGCGCGGACGTGACGTGCTCCGTTTGCGTGCCGTTGGATTGGTAAATCACGGCATGCGTAGCGGGTGCTACGGCAAGTGCGGCGGCGACGGCCGAGGCTGGATGGGTGACGAAGCCCGCGCTCACCAGGCCAAGCGTGAGAAGACCCACAGCCGAAAGGTGATATGCGCGGTTCAAACTGCGTCCTATCAACCCAACTCCTTCCTTACCGGACGGCACAGCGGGGCCAAGGGCGCCTAACAAGGCGTCTTCGATTACCCTTGTACTGTCCTGAAGAGGCGGTGATTTGGTTGACGGATCCTGACTAGGAAACGCCAAATTCCGATGCCGGACTTCACGGGTAGCCCGGCGGGGTGCTTACCGGTCCCACCGGTAAGTTATGACCCGGGCACTATACCATGCCTTAACGTTTTCTCGAATATGCCAAAAGTCACAGCAAAAGGCAGGACTAGCCTTTAAGTGAGTAGGGACCTACCCGCGTCCGAGGGTGGTTTCCGATGCGGGCATAAAGAGCGTACCCATGCGCGCCGGCTTCTTTACGGAGGTCTATCACCCGGTCGTCAACGGTATCGTTGCATCCGTTGAGGGCTTGGCGTGCGGGCTTCGATCGCTCGGACACCAGGTGTATTGCTTCGCGCCGCACGTTCCGGGCTACGAAGAGCGCGACGAACCGGTGTTCCGCATGCCCTCGCTGCCGCTGCCCACCTCCACGCCGTACCGGCTCACGCTTCCGGTGGTGAGCCGGCGCAATCGTCATGCGATTATCAACCGTCTCGATATTCTGCACGCGCATTCGCCGTTCGTGACGGGTTGGATGGCGGTGCGTTACGCGCGCCGTCTTCGCATACCGCTGGTCTACACGTATCACACGCAGTTGGAAGAATACGCGCACTACGTTCCGTTCGAACCGCACGCAACGCGGCGCGCGGCGTCCACGCTCACCCGCAGTTTCGCGAATCTCGCGGACGCCGTGATCGTTCCGACTGCGTCGATGCGCGAGCACTTGATCGAACTGGGCGTCACGGTGCGCGTCGAAGTCATTCCGAGCGGTATCGATCTGCGGCAATTCAGTTCGGGTACGCGCAGCGCGCAGATCCGCCGATCGCTGGGCGCCCGTGAGGGCGAACGGCTGCTGCTCTTCGTATCGCGTTTGGCGCGCGAGAAGAACGTCGAACTGCTGCTCGATGCGGTGCGCGCGAGCAGCGTTCCCGTGCGCCTGGTGATCGGCGGCGACGGCCCGGAACGCGCCGCGCTCGAGACGCGTGCGCAGGAGCTCGGGATCGGGGATCGCGTGGCCTTTCTCGGCGCGCTCGAGCGGCATCGATTGCCGGATGTCTACGCGAGCGCCGATGCATTCGTTTTTCCGAGCGTGACCGAAACGCAAGGACTGGTGCTGGTCGAAGCGCTGGCGGCCGGCGCGCTGGTGATTGCGGCCGACGCGCCGCCGGTTCGCGAGGTGCTCGGCGGTGCGGGCCGGCTCGTTGCGCCCGACGCTCGTGCATTCGCCCAGGCGTTCGCGCAGGTACCGGCACTGCCCGATCCCGCCGAAACGGCGAAGGCCTGCGCTGCGGCGGCACGCTACGGCATCGATCGGCAGGCCGGCGAGGCAGCCGCCCTGTACGAGGACTTGACTCGAACATATGTTCGATATACGATACGAACATGAAAGGCTTCGCCGATGCGTCAACCGGATTCGCGGCCGACGCGCAGGGCCACGGGGTCGCATACGTTCGGCTGGTGCTCGGCCGCACGCCGCGCGTGCTGCGCGTTCCGTTCGCGGTGAAACGCTATGCGGCGCTGTTCGATCGTGAAGTCGGATACGGAGCGCTGACGGCGGTCGCGGCCGCGCTGCAGCGCCGGGGCATAGAGCGCGTGCGATTCACCGTGTGTGACGAAGCGCTGGTGAGCGATCTGCGCGAGCATCGCGAGGTCCCCGTGCCGCTCACGCTCGCGTACGTGCGCCTGCGCTGCGCGCTCAATCAGTTCAAGGAGTATGACATCGCCGCCACCGGCGCGGAAAGCGATCTGACCGCGCGTGCAAGGAGCGACGCGGCGATGCACGTCGCGGCCTAAAGCGTGCCGCGTTATCGCCGGCTCGCTGCCGACGAATTACCGCCGGCAACGATCGATCTTGCGAAAGCACTGATCGGATGCGTGCTCGTCCGAGACTGCCCGGACGGCCGAAGCGCGGGCCGGATCGTCGAAACGGAGGCGTACGTCCGTGACGATCCGGCCTCGCACGCATATCGCGGCGAGACGCGGAGAAACGCCTCGATGTTTTTGGAGCCGTTCCGCGCCTACGTTTATAAAATCTACGGCACGTCGTTTTGCGTGAACGTCACGAGCGAAACGCCGGGCGAAGGCGCCGCGGTATTGGTCCGCGCGCTCGAGCCGCTCGAAGGTTTGGGGCTCATGGAACGGCGGCGCGGTACGACGCGCGTCCGCGATCTGGCGCGCGGACCGGGCCGGCTGTGCCAAGCGCTGGACGTGGATCTGGCGCTCGACGGTATCGATCTGCTGCGCGACGAGCGCCTGTGGCTGGCCGCCCCGCACGGCGCTGCGGCCGGCAGGTTGGCCGTGGGAAAGAGCAGGCGGATCGGCGTTACCAAGGCGGCGGAGCGGCTGTTGCGGTTCTACGAACGGGCCAACCCCTTCGTGAGTGGACCCAAAGCGTTGTCACCCTGAAGCAGGGTGTGCTATAGTTTGGTCGTCGCGATGCTTGTTTCCAAAGCCGCGGCGCAGTAATTCCCCCCGCTCATGTCGTCATGGAATATCGAGGCAGCCTCGCCCGACGTTTTCGTGTACCTGACGTGCGCGACTCTACGAGAGAGATAGTCCACTGCAATTCGATAATCGCAACGATGGTGGCCGGCCCCAAGGCGGAGGTCGTCGTCGCCGTTCCAGACGGCATCGTCAATTCAACCCGCAACACCACGCCGAGCAATTCCCCCAGGTAGAACAAGCCGGACCGCCGATGCTTACCGCCGACCAACTCGGCGAAAAAACCAAAGCCGAACTCAACGCCATCGCCAAAGAGTTCGAGATCGAATCGCCGCTCAAACTGAAGAAGGACGAGCTGATTCCGCGGATCCTCGAGATCCAAGCCCAGCGCTCCGGCCTCGAGATCGCCAACGGCGTGCTCGATATCCTTCCCGAAGGCTACGGTTTCTTGCGCCGCGACGGCTACGTCATCGGTCCCGAGGACATCTACGTCAGCCAATCGCAGATCCGCCGCTTCGAATTACGGCGCGGCGATCTGGTCGAAGGCCAGACGCGCCGCCCCAAAGAGAGCGAGAAGTACTACGGCCTGATTCGCGTCGATCGCGTCAACGGTTTCACGCCGGATCAGATCCGCGGGCGCCGGCTTTTCGAAAAAGGCACGCCGATCTATCCGCAGGAGCGCTACAAGCTCGAGGTCCGCGCTACGCAGCTCTCGACGCGCGTCATCGATCTGTTCTGCCCCATCGGCAAGGGTCAGCGCGCGCTCATCGTCTCGCCGCCGAAAGCCGGTAAGACGACGCTGCTCAAGAACATCGCGAACGCCATCTCCATCAATCATCCGGAAGCGCACATCATGGCGCTGCTCGTCGACGAGCGCCCCGAGGAAGTCACGGACATGCAGCGCACGATCGACGGCGAGGTGATTGCCTCCACGTTCGACGAGCATCCCGAGAACCACACCGCCGTCGCGGAACTCGCGATGGAGCGCGCGAAGCGCTTGGTGGAACTCGGCAAAGACGTCGTGATTCTGCTCGACTCGATCACGCGTCTGGCACGTGCGTACAACCAAGTCATCCCAACCTCGGGCCGTACGCTCTCGGGTGGTCTGGACACGGCCTCGCTGCACAAGCCCAAGCGCTTTTTCGGCGCGGCGCGCAAGATCGAGGAGGGCGGTTCGCTCACCATCATCGCCACCGCGCTCGTCGAAACGGGATCGAAGATGGACGACGTCATCTTCGAAGAGTTCAAAGGCACGGGCAACATGGAACTCAACCTCACCCGTAAACTGGCCGAGTCCCGCGTGTTCCCCGCCGTCGACATCAAGCGTTCCGGTACGCGTCACGAAGAGCTGCTCCTGAGCGAAATCGAGATGCGCAAGATCTGGATGCTCCGCCGGGCAACGAGTGTGCTCAACAGCGGCGACATCACGGAACTCATCCTGGACAAGATGGCGCAAACGAGCACCAACGACGAGTTCCTGCAGAGCGTCACGAAAGAAGCGCTCTCGCTCTCGCGCGGGTACGACGAGGGCAACGGCAAGTACTAAAGCTGCTTCTCAAAATGCGAAGAAAGCCGCCATGCAGCATGGCGGCTTTCTTTTTAGCCTACTCGCGCTAGGCCGTTCTCCCTACAAGAGGCGAGCGGTCCGACGCTACGATAGGCGGACCAGCGTTTAGCGGAGCGGACGATGTCGAAATTCACTTTGGGGCGAGGAAACACCGGTGTAAGTCTGCCCAAACCCAACCTGAGCTCGACGAGCTCGTACACGATAGCGACGTGGGTGTATCCGGTGTGGCCCTCGAGCGCTACCGCGGCGACGCAATACATGACGATCTGGGGCTACAACGCCAAGCATCGTCTGCGGGTGAGCAATTCCGGCGTGCTGCTCTCGCAACTCGGCGGCAACTTTTTCTCTGCCGGAAAACTGACGAGCGGCGCATGGCATCAGGTGCTGTTCGTGTACGATGCCTCCAAAGCAACCGAAAGTTATTACATCGACGGCAAGTTCGACAAGAGCGCTTCGCTCTCCAATGCCGCTGCGGCATTTACCTCGGCCTATTACCTGGACAATACGGATGGGGCAAGAGCGTCTACGCGATAAACGCATCGACCGGAGCACTGCTTTGGAGCAGCGGTACGACCATCGGCAACTTCACCTTTGCGGCGCCGGCGGTCGACGGCGGGCATCTCTACGTCGCCTCGTACGACGATAATCTGTACGCGTTCGGCTTATAAGCCGGGTATAATGCAAATGTGAACGTGCGAATGTTCGGCGCGCTTGCAATACCGGCGCTTGCGCTCGCCGCTTGCAGCGGTGCGGGCGCGAGCACGTCGCCGGGTCCGGTTCCGTGTCCGCTCGCTGCGGGAAGCGCCCTTGCGATTCCGGCGCCTCCCGACTTGCTCTATCCGATGCCGGGTGCGAGCGGCGTGCCCGACGGCGTCTTCACGATGGTCGCGGGTTACGGAACGCTCGCGCCGCCGCCCGCGCAGCTCGTTCCGGTAAGCGGCGGAACGACCGTCACGGGCGGTGCGTGGGGTCCGCCGCCCAGCCCAATCCCGTCGCCCGCGGCGACGCCCCGTTCGTCCACGGAAACGCTGTACGGTGCGCCCGTTCCGGCGCTCGCGGCGCACACCGCGTACGACGTGCAGGTGACGTTCGGCACGCCGCCGTGCCAGTCGACGGAAACAGCGGGTTCTTTCACGACGCAATAGAAAGCGCGCCGCATGCAACTCGACTGTGGTGCATGCGCGATTCGCGAATGGAAACGCGGCGATGAGTGGGACTTGGTGCAATCTGCGGACAACCCGAGCGTCAGCCGCTACTTGACGGATCGCTTTCCGAATCCGTACACGCTGCAAGACGCGTACGCCTGGATCGATCTGAACCAGGCCCGCCGCAGCAATACCAACTTTGCGATAACGGTCGGCGGAAGCGTTGCCGGCGGCATCGGCTACGAACTGGGCGCGTACGAAATGCGGCTGACGGCGACGATCGGCTACTGGCTCGCGGAGCCGTTTTGGGGCCGCGGCATTGCAACGGCAGCGCTGATGCAGCTGACGAGCTACGCATTTGAAATGCACGGTTTGCGCCGCATCTCCTCGGTCGTGATGTCGCCGAACCTCGCGTCCGCCCGCGTTCTGGAAAAAGCGGGTTACGTGCGCGAAGGGGTTTTGCGCAGCGGCGCCGTCAAGCACGGCACGGTGTACGACCTTTTGCTCTACGCAACGGTGCGCTGATGGCCGAACGCATGCGTCTGCAGAAATTTCTCGCGCACGCCGGCGTCGCATCTCGGCGGGCGGCCGAGGACCTCATCGTACGCGGCAAAGTGCGCGTGAACGGCAAGGTGGTTCGCGAACTTGGGACTATCGTCAGCACGGACGACCGCGTGGACGTAAGCGGAACGCCGGTGCGGGTTCAAACCGAAACGGCGTACGTCGTGATGCACAAGCCTGCGAACGTGATGACGACGATGCGCGACCCGCAGGGACGCCGCACCGTTGCGGATCTGCTTCCAAGGGGTTTGCCGCGCGTGGTTCCCGTCGGGCGTCTGGACTACGATACGTCGGGCGTGCTGCTTTTCACAAACGACGGCGAACTGGCGAACGTTCTCACGCATCCGCGGTTCGGCGTCGAAAAAACGTATCGAGCGATCGTGAAAGGACGCCTTCTGCCCGAAGACATCAAGCGCTTGCAGAGCGGCGTGATGCTCGAAGAGTTTCGTGCGGCGGGCGCGCGCGTGAAAGTCGTTGCCACGCGCCGCGACACCTGCGTGCTGGACATCACGATTCACGAGGGGAAGAACCGGCAAGTGCGCCGGATGTTCGAGGCCGTGGGCCATCCCGTCGTCGCGCTCGCACGCCTGCGATTCGGCCCCTTGCGCCTGGGGGACTTGCCGCCGGGCCAAACGCGCCCATTGACGGAAAAGGAATTGGCGCAACTCGATCGATACATGACGGGCGCCCACGGGGAGACGTTATTGAGATCGAAAAACTTAGGCGCCGCGAAATCGAGGGGGCCCCACGAAGTGGGGGGCGCGCAGCCTAGGGCGAAGCGCCGATAAAATATGGACCGCCTTACATCACTTCCGCATGCTTATAAGTTGGCCAGACGCGACGCGCAGCCGCACGGGACCGTCGTGCGTCTGCCCGGCGGCGCCGGTTTCGGCGGTGAGGAGCTTGCCGTTTGCGCCGGACCGTGCAGCGTCGAATCGCGCGAGCAGCTCCAGGCGACGGCCGCTGCGGTCGCCGCGCGCGGCGCCAACGTGCTGCGAGGCGGCGCTTTTAAGCCGCGAACCTCACCCTACGCATTTCAAGGCCTCGGCGCCGACGCGCTCAAGATGCTGCGCGAAGCGGCGGACGCGCACGGCATGGCGGTCGTCACCGAGGTGCTCGACCCGCGCGATGTCGCGCTCGTCGCCGAGCACGCGGACATGCTGCAGATCGGCGCGCGCAACATGCAGAACTTCAGTTTGCTTCGCGAAGCGGGCGAGTGCGGAAAACCGGTACTGCTCAAGCGCGGCTTGTCCGCGACGATCGACGAGTGGCTGATGGCGGCCGAGTATCTGCTCGTCGCCGGCAATCCGCAGGTGGTGCTGTGCGAGCGCGGCGTGCGTTCCTTCGATAACGCGACGCGCAACTTGCTCGACGTAGCGGCCGTGCCGCTGCTCCATTCGCTCACGCATCTGCCGGTCATCGTCGATCCCTCGCACGGCACCGGCATCGCCAAGCTCGTCGGACCGATGGCGCTGGCCGCCGTCGCCGCCGGGGCGGACGGCCTGCTCATCGAGGTGCACCCCCACCCGCCCTCGGCCGCATCGGACGGGCAGCAGTCGCTCACGTTCGAGCAGTTCGACGCGTTGATGGCGCAGGTGGACGTGGTGGCACGAGCGGTCGGACGGCGGGTACCGGCTGCCAGCCTGGCAACCTAGGCAGGGGACCGGCGCGGACCGCAAAACTCGCTCTAGCCTACCCGCTGGGCAAAGCAGCCGACGAAAGCCGTTTGACTTGCGTTTAACAGCGGTACAAGGCTTTGCGCCTTGCTTCGTCTCTACATAAGCTAACTCTACGAGATTAGGAAAAAACACATCGCATGATTCGTTCTATTCGCATTGTGGCGGGGGCGACCGCTCTCGCAGCGGCCGCGGCGTTCGCGCTTCCGGCCGGCGCGCAGTACGCAACCGAATTCGCGCCTGCAAAATTGGTACGTCAAGGCTCCACGTCCAAGACGATCGCGGGCTCCGGCACCGTGGTCGTTCAAGTGCAAGTGAATCCGAACGGCACGCACCGGGTCGTGAAAATCATTCGCAGCACGAACTCTGCCGACAATGCGGCAGCGATCGACATCGCGAACAATTCAACGTACCGTCCCGCGCATCGCGGCAAGACGGCGGTTCCCGCGTTTTACGATTTTACGCTGAAATTTAAAGGCCGCGCGGTCGCGTCGAACGGGTCGGAGACCGTCGTTCGGGGCAGCACCGCGGCGCGCATCGATGCCCTGATCCATCAAGGTAAATACGACGCGGCGAAAGCGCAACTGCAATCGGCGCTCGAGAGCAATCCCGGCGATCCGCTTCTGAATCAGGAATTGGGAACGACCGAGTATTTCTTGGCGGATTATCCGTCTGCCGCCGCAGCGTTCGATAAAGTTCCGAACATCAGCAAGACGTTCGTGCAGGTTGCGGCGCAGTCGTATGCCCTTGCGGCCGTGAAGATGGCAGCGGCCTCGCCGCAGCAAGCCGTCGCCTACGGTAAGAAGGCCGTGCAGATCGCACCCGGTCCGAACGCGTACTACGCGCTCGGCTCGGCGGAACTGGCTGCGGGCGACACCGCGGGTGCCGTAAGCGATCTGAAGAAGGCATTCGACGCGGTGCAGTCCGACCCGAAGGCGGACAAGAAGACGAAAGTCGCAATCGCCTCGCAGCTCTACGAGGCGTACAGCAAAGCCGGCGACTCGGCGAACGCCGAGAAGACGCTTGCTGCAATCAAGCAGATCGACCCGAACAATACGTCGGTCACGACGCTGGAAGGCAATCGCTACATCCAGGCCGCCAACGAGGCATCGAAGGCAGGCAATCACGCCGAAGCGCTCAAAGACTTCGAGCAAGCCGCCGCGGTCGGCGGTCCGCAGATCCAAGTCACAGCATACGCGGCGGCCGCGTTAGAACAAAACGCGATACTGCAAAGCCAGAAGACGCCGCCGTCAAAAGACGACTATGCCAAGGTCAAAGCCTATGCGGACAAGGCTCTGGCCGTGAATCCCAACGATGCGCTTGCCAACTATGCGGAGGGTGTGGCATTCGCGGGCGAGTGGATTATCGGCAACAAGTCGGACGCCGGCTTGAAAGCCCAAGCGCTTGCCGCTCTGAACAAGGCAAAGGCTTCGGCGCAGTCTTCCGGCAATTTCTCGCTCTCGCTGAACATCGACAACTTCATTAAGAACACTCTTCAGTAACGGCGAGCGCCGGGTGTATTAACGAGGACTTTTCGTGAGGGTGGGCCAATGGCCCACCTCGCGGAAACGGGGGGTCGCCCCCGGTTCTTTTCTACTGTCTTAGCGCACAATACGTTCCCGTCACACGGGAGGGGTCGAAAGAATAGTGTTTTCCGGTTTCATGAGTTTGATGCAGCAGGGCGGCTGGGATATGTGGCTGTTGCTGCTCATTTCGGTCGTCGGTCTTGCGGTTGTGATCGAGCGTCTCGTGTTCTTCGCGACGCAGCACGGCGATACGAAGGGCCTTCTGCGTGCAATTGGTGGAAAAATTGCAGGCGACGACATCGACGGCGCGATCAAGGTCTGCCGTTCGCAGCGCGGCATGCTTCCGCGCATCCTCGAGTTCGGTCTGCAGCGCGGCGAGAAGAACCGCGCCGACATCACCGACGCTCTCTCCATCGCACTGATGGAGCACCTCAACTCGCTCGAGCGTAACCTGGGCATCATCGGTACCATCGCCGTCATCGCGCCGTTCGTCGGTCTGTTCGGTACGGTTCTGGGTATCATCCGCGCGTTCTCGGACATCGCACTCAAGGGCAACTCGACGCCCGCCGTCGTTGCGGCCGGCGTCTCCGAAGCGCTCGTGACCACGGCCACCGGTCTTATCATCGCCGTCATCGCGGTCGTGTTCTTCAACTACTTCAAGACGCGCATCAAGTCGTACAACCAAGAGATGATCGTCGCGGCGAACCAGATGGCCGAAATGCTGCACTTCCACAACACGGGCGCTCCGATTCCCACCGACCTGTATCAGCCGGTCAAGTAAGGTAGCACCCAGTGGGACTGCTGTCCGCAAAACAAGACGAAGAAGTGATGGCGGAGATCAACATCACGCCGTTCACCGACGTGCTGCTTGTTTTGCTCATCATCTTCATGATCTTGGCGGCTCTGGTTACGCCGCCCGG
This sequence comes from Vulcanimicrobiaceae bacterium, assembly GCA_035279385.1. Lineage (GTDB taxonomy): Bacteria > Vulcanimicrobiota > Vulcanimicrobiia > Vulcanimicrobiales > Vulcanimicrobiaceae > DATGJX01. The sequence goes on from DATEHZ010000077.1 coordinate 14,947, forward strand.
GTTTGAAAAAGAGCTGCCGAACAACAACAATTCTCAGCCGCAGACTCAGAAACAAAAGAACGACATCGAAGTTCTCGTCAACAACAAGGGCGTGATCTTCGTCGACGGACAAAAGACGGACGAGGCCGGGGTCTACAACGTGATGTTGACCGAACGCGCGAAGCGCGGCAACAAGCACGTCTCGATCACCGCCGACGCCAAGGCGCCGTACGGTGTCATCATCAGGATCCTCGACGCTGCCAAGATTGCCGGGCTTGAAGACGTCGGATTCGTCACTTCATCGTAGTGGAGGTTTGAAGTAATCCGTGGCCGTTTCAACTGGTCAAGGCGAAGAAGAAGTCATGTCGACCATCAACATCACGCCGTTCACGGACGTGTTGTTGGTGCTCCTCATCATATTCATCATCCTCGCCTCGGTCACCAAAGAGCCGCCGCTGCCGCTAGCGAAGAATCGCGACAAGGTGCAGCCCTCGCAGATTGTCGTTATCATCGACGACAAGAACAACATTCAAATCGGCTCGAACCAAGTCAACATCAAGGATGCGAAGAGCGCGTTCGAAGATCTGCAAAACAATACGGGACACAAGTTCAAGAGCGTGATCATCAAGGCGGATCCGAAGTCGGACTATGGCACCATTCTGCTATTGATGGACGCAGCAAAGGCAGTCGATCTCACGGAGTTCGGCTTGGCGAATAAGATCGAGGGAAGCAAAACCTAGAGATGCCGAACAAAGATAATTCGCCGTTCATCACGACGGGCGAACGCGTCGCCAACTTTATGGGTTGGGCGTTCGTCATCTCGATTCTCGTGCATTTTTTCCTGGTGCCGATTCTGCCGAGCATGAAATCGCACTCGGAAGAACAGACGGTCGAGAAGGTTTCCGTTACCAAGAAGATCACCGTGAAGCCGCCGACGCCGCCTCCGCCGACGCCGACGCCGCCGCCGCCGAAGCAGACGCCTCCGCCGAAGCCTCAGCCTGAGCATCAGCAGCAGACGCGGATCAAGCTCAACGTGCCGAAAACCACGAGTAAGAGCAGCAGTTCGTCGAACGAGAGAACGTACGTTCCGCCGAAGACTGGCTCTGAGCAAGGCGTTCCGCAAGGTACGGTGGCAAGCGCGCCGCCCGCACCGGTTTCAACGGCCCCTCCGGGCACGCCGAAACCCGCATGCAAGACGCCGTATCAAGACGCCACCGTCGTGAACCAAGCGCAGCCGGAATATCCGGACGCCGCTCGCGACCTGGGTCTGGGCGAAGTGCAGGTCGCGGTTACCGTGACGATCGGTCCCGAAGGCAATCTGGTCGACGCGAAGATCTCGCAAAGCGCGGGCAACATGTCGCTCGATCAGGCAGCACTCGCGGCCGCACGTCAATCGACGTACGCGCCGAAGATCGTCAACTGTCAGCCGACGACGGGCTCGTACTACTTCAAAGTTACGTTCGACCCCAACAGCTAATAACAGCCGCGGTGCGGCAGCGACACGAATGCAAAGGCGCTCTTGAAAGGGAGCGCCTTGCGTTTTTGGGAAGCGGTTTCGCATGAGCGCGCAGCGCGGGCGAAAGATCATGCTCGCGGCCATCGCGATTTCACTGCTGCTGCACTTGGTGCTCGCGGGCTATATTCGCTGGCCGTTCAATCAATCGACGGAAACGCCGATCGTGAAAGTGCGGCGCATCACCATCGCGCGCATCGCACCGCGCACGCCGCCTCCGCCGACGCCCACACCCCAGCCACGCGCAAAACCCGTGGCAACGGCACGAGTGGTTCCGCCCGCGGCGACGTCGCGCGGCTCAAAGGGTCCGCCCGTTGCGCACGCCGTCGCGCCCATCCTCGCGAAGACGCCCGCGCCGACTGCAACGCCGGCACCGACGGCCGCACCGACGCTGCTCGCACAGGCGTGCATGCAGCACGACATTTCACCCGCCGTGTCGGCGACCGCGCAGCCGGTCGATATTCCGCCCGACGCCCGTGCGTCGAAAGCGAACGGCACGGCGGCAATTGCGGTGCAGATCGATCGGCAGGGACGCGTAACCGATGCGGCCGTCTCGCAGTCGTCCGGGAACGCGAAATTGGACGCCGTCGCAGTGCAAATGGCAAAGGGCGCTACGTACACGCCCGCGCTCGTAAAGTGCAAACCGGTTGCTTCGGCTTATACCTTTACCGTGAAGTTCGTCGCTTGGTGAGGGGACTAAATAACGCCCATGTCGCGCAGCAAACGCAACGTGTCGATGTACCGGCGCAAATCGAGCTGGGTGCCTTCGTCGACGTCGACGAAGGCTACGCCGGTGCGGTAGCGCTGCAGCATGGGGTCGAAGGTCGACCAGCGCACCATGCCTTTGATGTGAATCACCGGGCGCGTGTCGCCGCGCAATTCCAACTGCACCGTGAGGGGCGCATCTTTTGCGAGCTCGGCATTGGTGATCATCGCCATTCCGCCGAGCGCGATGTCGTACGTCTCGGTGAATTCCGGAGCAAATTCGTCGGAGATGCTGTACGAAACAAGCAGCGTATCGCCGACGCGTTCGAACTCCCGATGCTCCTCACTCACGAGGACCGCCTTGGCAGACCGGCGGAAAATCCCTGCACGTCTATCGCGTAACGCTTTTGCCCGCTTTCGTCGTTGATGCGGCGGCGCAAAATCGTTACGCGCTAGCCGCACACGGCTTTTCCGCCGGTCTGCAGGCTGCCTCAAGGAGCAATCCTCCCGGCGACGTATCCTCGGCTCCGTGACATTCGTCCAAGCCATGGCGCTCGCGGTCTTGCAGGGCGTAAGCGAACTCTTTCCCGTCAGCAGTCTGGGCCAGACCATCCTTGTTCCGGCATTGCTGCGCTGGCAGGTCAACCGCGAAGATCCCACGTTTCTTGCCTTCGTCACCGTTCTGCATTTGGGCACGGCACTGGCTTTGCTGATCTTTTACCGTCGTACGTGGGTGCGAATCGTGCGCGCGTTCATCGGCAGCGTCGTACGCGGGAAGATCGGCACCGACCCGGACGAAAAGATTGCGTGGCTGCTCGTCGTGGGTTCCATTCCGGTCGGATTGCTCGGCGTGCTGCTCAAAGACCCGGTGCGCAAGTTTTTCGGCAGCGCGGAACTCGCCGCGGCGTTCCTGATCTTCAATGCATGTATCATGTTCTTCGGCGAGTATTTGCGCCGCAGGCAGAAGCGGCAGTATCACCGTCCCGACAAAGGCATCGCTCAGCTCACGTGGGCCGAAAGCGTGGGCGTCGGCTTCGGACAATCGCTCGCGCTCTTTCCGGGCATTTCGCGCTCGGGCGCTTCGATGGTTGCCGGACTCCTAGCCAACCTGAACCACGAAGACGCCGCAAACTACTCGTTCTTGCTGGCCACGCCGGTCATCTTGGCCGCCGGCCTGCTGGAAGTGCCCGATTTGATGGGCCCCGGAGATCATCTGGTGCTGATGCAGGCCGTCATAGGCGGAATCGTCGCCGGCATTGCCGCATACTTCTCCGTTGCATTTCTCGTTCGGTATTTCGAACGTAACGATCTGCGCCCGTTCGGCTGGTATTGCCTGGTCTTCGGCGCGGTCTGCCTCGCACTCGCAGTCAAGGGAGTTATTCGATGAAAGCTTTAGCCGTCGTGCTCGGCATCATCTTCGTCATCTTAGCGATTCTCACGATCACCGGCGCCGCGCATTTCTTGCCCGCGATCGGTATCGACGGACACCGCCACGTCAAGCACACGATTCTTTTTGCGGTAATCGCCGTGCTCTGTTTCGTGTGGGCGCGCATGTCCACGGAATCCGCCGCGGCCCGCTAGAGCGGGCTACTTCGTTCCGATTAGGTAGACTTCGTGATCGTGCGGCGCCCGTATCTCGACATGAGAGCGGGCGTTTCGCATATGCGGTTCGAACTCGTGTAAGCGCTGCTGCGTCGTCTGCAAAATGATGACGGGATAGTCCTGGGCGCTCGAAAGTACGCTTGCGATCGCGCGCGCGTAGCCGTGCTCGTCGCTGCTGCGCCGGCCGAAGAGCGAGTCGCGGTACGCGTGCTCGATGTTGTGGTACGGGTTGCCTTGCCACCACGCTTCCCACATCCAGATACGAGCGTCGGCACTTCTGAAAGAATTGCGCGCCGGCGGAGCGATGAAGAGTGCGTCGGCGGTTTGCGCCCCGATCGTGGTGAGCACGTCGGCCTGCCGCACGGTGTTGCGCCGCAGGTTGCTCCCGACCCATTGCTCGGTTTTGCGAATGTAATTCCACGCGAGTTCGCTCGGCGGAATGTCCTGCATGTCGTCGGGGTACTGCGCTTTCTGAAGCCAGTAGCACAGCACGTTCCACAAGCCCAAAATCGCCAGGCCCGTTTGTCCGTCGCTGCGCAAATTTCGCACGTTGTCGTACCAGACGCCTAAATAAATGCACTGCTCTTCCGTGAAGAAGACGCCTTCCCACGCTTTGAACATGTCGATCGCGTAGATGCGTCCAGGCAGCATCTCCACGATCTCCGCGACCTCGTTGTCGCGCAGTACCGTGAAATCGTTGACGACCAGCCCTTCGCCCACGCGGACGAACCACTCGACCAAATCGCCGCCATGCACCGCAAAGGCGTGACGCTTGAGATAATTGAGATGCGTGGGCACACCCATGAACGGATCGACGACGCTGGCGCAGCCGTGTTCCTGCAGAATCTCTTCCAGCCGCGAGGCGGAGATGCGTCGGGTGCGTTCGGCGAGTTCGATCACGCGCGCACCTTTGCGACTTCGGTGACCGCTCGAACCAGACGCGGATCGAACTGCGTCCCTGAAGCCGTTTCCAGGCGCGCGATGGGCAGCGCGCGCTCTTCCGCGATTCGGCTGCGATGCGCCTCATCGAGCGCGTCGTAGGCGATCGAAGCGGCGAGCACGTGCGCCGGAGGCGGAATCGCATCGTGGCGCAGACGATCGGGCGCGCCCGTTCCGTCATACCACTCCGCGCGCGCACGCAAGACGGGAGCGATCTCGGAGAGGTACGGACATTGTGCCGCAAGGCGCGCGGCAGTCACGGCATGTTCGGCGCGCGTTTCGATTCCAAGACGCGCGAGTGCATCGAACTGCAGCGATTCCAGTTCGGTAGCGCGTAATTCACCGATGGCGAAGAGCAGCGCCGCCAGCCTCGTTTGCTGGCAGGCGTCGGCATCGCATCCGAGTTGCTTTGCGATCGCTTGCGCCAGGCCGGCGATTCGCCCTGCGCGTCCCGGCGCTCCGTTGTGCGCGTCGACCCGTTCGGACAAGCATTCGATCAGGCTCATGACCGGCGTGCGCTGCCCGTCCAGCGCATTTGCCGGGGGCGCCGCCGATTCGATCTCGCCGCCGAACGTATGGAACCACATCGTGAACGTGCGCGCCTGCTCGGGCGCGTACGTGCGGCCGCTTTCCATCGTGATTGCCGTCAGCGCGTCTTCCGGATCTTCGCGTGCGACGTACGTGCTCGCGATGTGCAAAAGCTGCGCGGCCACCGGAATGCCCGACCAGCGCAGTTGATCCGGGTAGCCGGTTCCGTCCCAGCATTCGGCCTGCCAGCGTAGGATGTCCGCGGTCGTCTTCGGCAGTGCCGCGATGCGTTCGCACAAGCGCGAGCCGGCGGCGGGGACGTCCCAGCGCTGCATCATCGTCTCGCGCGGCGAAAGCGGGCTGCCTTTCGCAAAGGCGGCGTTGCCGAGCGCGCCGATATTGCGCAGACGCGCCGCAAAATACAGCGAGTCCGTTTCTTCTTGCGCGAGTCCGGCGATTTTCGCCATGCCGGCTGCAAGCGATGCCACGCGCTCACCCGATTCGGGCGCACTTCCGGCGGCGTAATCCGCGACCATGCCGAAAAACGTGAGCACCTCACCGAGGGCCACGGACTCGAGGCTCGAACTCCCGCCAGTACCTTCCGACAAGGACATCTGACTCGCTCGTTTTTCTATAACCGTGCAGAAACCCTCACACATCGCCGACGACGGCAGCATTTTCATGGTCGACGTGTCCGGTAAAGACGCGACTGCGCGCACGGCTCGGGCGCAGGCGCGCGTGCGCCTCGGTCCGTCCGCTGCCAAGGCGTTGCGCGATGCAACGCTCGGCAAAGGCGACGCACTGGCCGCCGCGCAGATCGCCGGAATCATGGCGGCCAAGCAAACGCCGATGCTGATACCGCTCGCGCACGGCATCCCGCTTGCAAAAGTCGACGTGCGCTTCTCCTGGGACGGGGACGTGCTGGTCATCGACGCGACCGCTGCAACCGTCGCGCAAACCGGCGTTGAGATGGAAGCGATGGTCGCGGCCGGCGTGAGCGCGCTGACCGTGTACGACATGACGAAGGCCGTCGAAAAGGGCATCACGATCGAGTCGGTGCGCCTGCTGGAGAAAACGGGCGGCAAAAGCGGAGCGTGGCATGCGCAGTAAGGTTGCGCTGATCGTTCTTTCGGATCGCGCGGCGTCCGGCGCGAGGCCCGACGGATGTTTGCCGGTATTTCGCGAGCGCTTGGAAGCCGAGTACGAGATCGTGCGCGAGACCGTGCTGCCCGACGATGCGGGCGCGCTGCAGGCCGAACTCATCGATCTCTGCGACGGCCGCGTCGCGGAACTCGTGCTCACGAGCGGCGGTACGGGTCTGGGCCCGCGCGACCGCACGCCGCAAGCGACGGCTGCGATCCTCGATTATGAAGTGCCCGGTATTGCTGAAGCGATTCGCAGCGCTTCGATGCGGATCGTGAAGACGGCCATGCTTTCGCGCGGTATCGCCGGCGTGCGTCATCGGACGCTCATCGTCAATCTGCCGGGCAGCCCGAAGGCCGTCGGCGAAGCGCTGGACGTGGTGCTGCCGGTGCTGCCGCATGCGCTGGAGTTGCTGGCGGGCGGCGCCGGCCACGGGTAGACAATGGACTTCCAACAGGCGCAAACCTATCTGCTCGGCACGCTCAACGAAACGGCGTCGCGGCGCGAACCGTACCGTTTAGATCGCATGCGCACGTTTTTGCGCGAACTCGGCGATCCGCAGGAACAGTATCCGACGCTGCACGTCGGCGGTACGAGCGGCAAGGGCTCGACCTCGACAATGCTTGCATCGGTGCTGACCGCATCCGGAAAACGCACGGGCCTGCACACCAAACCGCATATGCGTTCGATGACCGAACGCGCGCGCATCGACGGCGCACCAATTACGGAAGAGCGCTTCGCCGAGGTTCTCGAATCGATGATGCCGGCGATCGAATCCGTCACGGCGCAGTTCTCCCGGCCGTCGTATTACGAGACGCTGCTTGCGCTTGCGTTCGTGCACTTCGCGCAAGAACGCGTCGATGCGGCGGTGATCGAAGTGGGTGTCGGCGGGAAACTCGACGGCACGAACGTGCTGCGGCGCCCCCGCGTGAGCATCATCACCAACGTCGGGCTCGACCACACCGACATCTTGGGAGAAACGCTGGAGGAGATCGCCGCGGACAAGGCCGGAATTGCGCGCGCGGGCGTGCCGCTCGTCAGTGCGGTCGATCACGCCGGAGCTCGCGCCGTGATCGAAGCGCATTGCCGCGAGAGCGGTACGCCGTTCGTGCCCGTTCTCGACGTGACGAGCGTCGACGTGCGAGAATCGCGGCCGTTCTCGCAAACCTTCGTGTTGACGACGCCGGTGCGTTCGTACGAGATTGCGCTGCCGGTGCTGGGGACGTTCCAGCAGCGCAACGCCGCAACCGCGGTGATCGCGCTCGAACATCTCGACGAGGATTTGCGTCCGGCGGCGGAAGCGGTCGAACGCGGCCTCTCGCGCTTCAATCTGGCCGGACGCATGGAGTATTTTCCGGCGCATCCGGCCGTCGTGTTCGACGTCGCGCACAATCCGGACAAAGCCGCGCATCTGGTCGATTCGCTCAAAGCCGCGTTTGCGGACCGCCATTTCACCTGCGTCATCGCGGTCGGCGCGAGTAAGGACGCGCACGAGATCATGCACGCTTTCATGGATCTGCCGGCAACGTATATTTTCACGTCGTTCGATACGCAGGGACGCACGCCGATAAAACCGCAGCGCTTGCTGAGCATCGCGGAATCGCTCGGGATGTCGGGACGCGCCGTCGCCGATCCGGTCGAGGCGCTGGGTATCGCGCGCCGCAACGCCTCGGCAGACGACGTGATCGTGGTCACGGGCTCGACGTTCGTCGTGGCCGAACTTCGCGAATGGTGGATGGAGCACGTTGCAACTGAACCTGCACGCTAAAAACAAGCGCGGCGCCCTGCGCGTGCGGGGACGCGAGCTGCCTTGGGGCGAGCGTACGTACGTGATGGGCATCGTGAACGTCACGCCGGATTCGTTTTCGGGCGACGGCGTGCTCGATGCCAACGATGCGGTGAGGCATGCACTCGCGCAGCACGAGCGTACCAGCGACATGCTCGATATCGGTGCGGAGTCGACGCGCCCCGGCCACGTGCCCGTGAGCGAGGCGATCGAATGCGCGCGCTTGCTTCCCGTCATCGAAGGCGTGCGGCGCGCGCTGCCCGACGCGATCCTTTCCGCCGACACCTACAAAGCCGGCGTCTTTCGTGCAGCACATGCGTCCGGCGCGGATATTCTCAACTCGGTGTGGGGCCTTCCCGACGCCCTGCTCGAGGCTGCCGCGCAATGCAACGCGCCGGTGATCGTGATGCACAACAAACGCGAAGCGCGCTACGACGGCGACGTGATGGACGAAGTGCTGCGCTTCCTCGACGATGCGGCGCACCGCGCGATGCGCGCGGGCATTCCGGCGGAACGCGTGATTCTGGATCCGGGAATCGGTTTCGGCAAAACGCCCGATCACAATCTCGAGGTGCTCGCGCAGTTGCCGCGTCTGGTTTCGCTGGGGTATCCCACGCTCATCGGCACCTCGCGCAAATCGACGATCGGTAAACTCACCGGAAAGAAACCGCCGCAGCGCACGCACGGCACGAGCGCCACGACCGCGCTCGCGATTGCCGCCGGCATCGACATCATTCGAGTGCACGACGTGGACGAAGCGCGGGACGCCGTAAGCGTGAGCGACGCAATCGTGCGCGGCTGGAGGCCGCCCGGATGGACGTGATCACGCTCTCGGGCGTGCGCGCCTACGGACGCCACGGCGCAAATCCCGGCGAGCGCGACGCCGAGCAGGCGTTCGAGATCGACGTGCGCGTCGAGATGGATCTGACCGGTGCTTCGTTCTCCGACGATCTGGGCGACACGCTCAATTACGCGGAGTTGCACGAACGCGTCGTGGGCATCGTGCAGTCGACGTCGTTTGCGCTGCTCGAGCGGCTCGCCGCCGAGATCGCGAACGCCGTCTTCCGCGATCCGCGCGTCGTTCGCGCCGAGATCTGCATCGCGAAACCGCAATTGCTTGACGGGGCGACGCCCGGCGTGTGCCTTCGACGCGAAAATCCGCGATGCGCGCGGCGATAGGGCTCGGCTCGAATCTCGGCAATCCCGCGCAGAACGTTCGCCGCGGCATAATCGCGCTGAGCGAGGCGGGGACGATCCTCGCCGTTTCCCGTCTCTACGCGAGCAAGCCCTGGGGCAAGCTCGACCAGCCGGATTTCTGCAACGCCGTCGCGCTCATCGAGACGCCGCTGCGCCCCCATTCCCTGCTCGAAGTCCTCAAACGCCTCGAGAGCCGCCTCGGGCGCACGCCGGGCGAGCGCTGGGGACCGCGGGCGATCGACCTGGACATCCTTACCTACGGCGACGAGCGCGTCGACGAGCCGGGCCTGCACGTCCCGCACCCGCGTCTGTACGAGCGGGCGTTCGCTCTCGTGCCGCTTGCCGAGGTCGACCCTCGCTTCCAGGCGGCAGTGGCGGCCCTGCCCCCCGGCGAATCGGTAGCGCTCATGTCTGAGGATGAACAGCGGCCCGGCGACTTGCCCACGGGTCTCACGGAGCGCGTGCGCGCGCTCGCGCAGGCCTTTCTCGAAACGGATCTCGTGCGTCTTCGCATCGAGGACGAGAACGAGGACACCGTCGAGTTGCGCCGCCGGCCCGCGCCGGCGGAGATTCCGCACGAGGCCCATCTCCAGGCGCCGCCCTCCGCGCCCCCCGCCAACCTGCATCCCATCAAGGCTGACCTCGTCGGCGTTTTCCGGTTCAGCCGTCCGGCGATATCGGAAGGCGAACTGCTCGACGGCGATCGCGAACTCGCGTACGTCGACGCACTGGGCATTCGCAACCCGGTGCGATCGCTCGGCGGCGGACGCGTCGTATCCGTCCTGTGCCAAGACGGCCAACCCGTCGAATACGGCCAAGTGCTTTTCGAAATAGATCGCGCATGATGCGGCGCCCACGGGGAGAGTTCAAACTGGCAGAATATGTAGGCGCCATGAGGCACTGGGGCCCCAACGTTGTTTGGGCGGCGCGCAGGCTGGGCCGGAGCGCCTTTTAAATGTTTAAAAAGGTTTTGATTGCGAACCGTGGGGAGATCGCGCTGCGTATCAATCGCGCGTGCCGCGAGCTCGGCGTGCAGACGGTCGCGATTTTCTCCGAGCCCGATCGTCACTCGCTGCACGTGCGCCACGCGGACGAAGCGTTCTGCGTCGGACCGGGTCCCGTGCCGCGATCCTATCTGAATATTCCGAACATCATCTCCACCGCGCTCATCACCGGCTGCGATGCGGTTCATCCCGGTTACGGTTTTCTGGCGGAGAACGCGCGCTTCGCGGAAATCTGCGCCGATCACGGACTCGCGTTCATCGGTCCCAAGCCCGAAGTCATTGCCGCGATGGGCGATAAGGCGACGGCAAAACGCGTGATGAAGGAAGCGGGCATCGCAACGACGCCCGGCACCGACATTCTGCCCTCCGTCGACGAAGCGCGCAAGGCCGCGGAGAAGATCGGCTATCCGGTGCTGCTCAAAGCGACTGCGGGCGGCGGCGGCAAGGGCATGCGCGTCGTGAACGGCGCCGACGAGCTCGAGCGCGCTTACGCGTCCGCGACGGCCGAAGCGGAGGCCGGATTCAAAGACGGCCGCCTCTACATGGAAAAACTGATCGTCAAACCGCGCCACATCGAGGTGCAGATTCTGGGCGACGGCTTCGGCAACGTCGTGCATTTGGGCGAGCGCGACTGCTCGGTGCAAAAACCGTCGCACCAAAAACTCATCGAGGAAGCGCCCGCACCGAACCTTTCGGGAAAAGCGCGCAGCGCGCTCCACGACATGGCCGTGCGCGCCGCCAAAGCGGTGAACTACAGCAACGCCGGAACGCTCGAATTTCTGGTCAGCGGAGAGCAGGTCTTCTTCATGGAGATGAATACGCGGATCCAGGTCGAGCATCCGGTGACCGAGATGGTGTACAACATCGATCTGGTCAAAGAACAGATTCGCGTCGCGGCCGGCGAGCGGCTCGGCTACGCTCAGTCGGAGCTCAAAGCGTCCGGGCACGCGATCGAATGCCGCATCAACGCGGAGGACCCTCGCAATAATTTCGCGCCGGCCGCCGGCACGCTCACGAACGTGGTCTTCCCCGGCGGACCGGGTATCCGCGTCGACACGCACGTCTACTCCGGTTCGATGGTGCCGCCGTTCTACGATTCGATGATTGCGAAAATCGTCGCCGTCGGCGAAACGCGGGAGGCCGCCATCGCACGCATGGAGCGCGCGCTCCGTGAAACCACGATCGAAGGCGTGAATACCACCATCCAACAGTGTTTGGAGATCCTTGCGACCGAGCAGTTCCGCAGCGGCCGCTACTCGATCGATTTTCTTCCCAGCCTTATGCAAGCCACAGTCCCGGTTTAGGAGTTTTTCTTGCCTTCCCGCCGTATGGCGCGCGAGCTCGCGCTGCAAGCCCTCTTCTCCGTGGAGATCGGGCACCGCGATGCCGCCGAAGTTCTCGACGAGTACCTCTCGACGTTCAGCGAGAGCGCGCAGCGCCTGTTCGTGAAAGACTTGGTGCTCGGGACGCTCGAACATTCCCGGGAGAGCGACGAGCGCATCACGCCGCTCCTGGAGGGTTGGACCATCGAACGTTTACCGACCATCGACCGTTTATTGCTTCGTATGGCGGCTTTCGAATTGCGGCATCGGCCCCAGACGCCGCGTCCCGTAATCATCAACGAGGCGGTCGAACTGGCGAAACGGTTTTCTACCGAAGATTCGGGACGTTTTGTGAACGGCGTGCTCTCGGCGCTGGTGCGCGCGAACGGCCATGCATAGATTCTTGCGCGCGGCGCTCGTGACGCTGGTGCTCTTCCTGCTCTTCGTTGCGGGCTCGGTTGCCGGCATCGTGAGCGCGTATTCGCGCAACCTGCCCGACATCAGCCGCATGGCGGATTACCAGCCGGCGCGCTCGACGCGCGTGTACGCGCGCGACGGTTCGCTGCTCGCGACGCTCTACAAAGAGAACCGCATCTGGACGCCGATAAGCAAGGTTCCCTCCATCGTGCGCGACGCGTTCATCGCAAACGAAGATCACAATTTCTATCACCATCACGGCGTAGACTTCGGCGGCATCGCGCGCGCGGGCTTCGCGGACCTCACGCATCACCGCGTCGAGCAAGGCGCATCGACGATAACGCAGCAGCTCGCGCGCGGGTTGTTCCTGACGGACAAGCAAACGATCTCGCGCAAGATTCAGGAAGCGCTGCTCGCGATGGAGATCGAACGGTACTACACGAAGGACGAGATCCTCGAGCGGTATCTGAACCTCATCTATCTGGGCTCGGGCGCGTACGGCGTCGATGCAGCCGCACACACGTATTTCGGGCGCAGCGTCGACAAACTCACCCTGGGGCAAGCCGCGATGCTCGCCGGTCTGGTCGCGGCACCCTCGGATTATTCGCCGTACGTGAATCTGCAGCTCGCAAAAGAACGCCAGGCGCACGTGCTGGATCGCATGGTGGACAGCGGCTACGTCACGCGCGCGCAGGCCGACCAGGCCGAGCATGCGCCGCTCGAACTTGCAGGCGAACGACCCTCGGGTTTGCAGGGTTATCGCGATCCGTGGTTCACGACGTTTGCGGTCTCGCAACTGGAGCACGATTTCGGCAAGCAAGCTGCCTACGAAGGCGGTCTGCAGGTCTACACGACGGTCGACACGCGCATGGAGAAACTCGGGCAAGAAGCGGTCGATTGGGGCATCAACGAAGGCAAACTCGAAGGCATCGGCGCCGATCAGGCGGCGCTCGTTGCGATTCGCCCCTCGACCGGCGAGATTCTCGCAATGGTGGGCGGCACGCATTTCTCGCTGACGAATCAATTCAACCGTGCGTGGCAGGCGCACCGCCAGCCCGGGTCGTCCTTCAAAGTGTACGTCTATACCGCTGCAATCGACAGCGGCATGCCGCCGACCACAATCATCGACGACTCGCCCGTGAGCTACCCGATGGGCGACGGTACGCAGTGGTCGCCGCAGGACGACGATCATAGTTACATGGGCGCGATCAGCCTTCGCGTCGCGCTCGCGCAAAGCCGCAACATCGTTGCCGTGAAACTGCTCGAGATGCTGGGCGTGGATCGCGTCATTCAGTACGCGCACCGCATGGGCGTGCAGTCGAATCTGGAGCCGAATCTTTCGCTCGCGCTCGGAACCTCCGTGATCTCACCGCTCGATCAAGCGGCGGGATACGCGACGCTGGCGAATCAGGGCGTGCACATTGGGCCTTCGCCGTTCCGCATCGTGAAAGATTCGCTGGGCAACACGGTCCTCGACAACCAATATCCCGAGCAGACCGAAGTCGTGAGCGCGGGAACGGCGTACGTGATGACGACGATGATGGAAGACGTCATCAATCACGGTACCGGCTATCCCAATGCCGTCATCGGCCGTCCGGCCGCGGGCAAGACCGGTACGACCTCCGACTTCCGCGACGCATGGTTCGTCGGCTTTACGCCGGATTTGGTCACCGCCGTCTGGGTCGGAAACGACAACTATCATCCGATGAACGAGTCGTACGGCGGCAATATTCCCGCGCGTATCTGGGCGCGATTCATGAAAGGCGCGCTCGTGAACGTCGCCAAGCACGATTTCGTCTTCCCGGGCGATGAAGTGAAGAAGATTGCCAGCTGCGGCGGCGGCTATGGGCACTACGAATACTACCTTGCGGGAACCGAGCCGGCGACGCCGTGCGGCCGCCCGCAAACGCCCAAGCAAGCCGGCGCGTTCGGACAGCCGGTCGGCATGAGCAACAATTCGGCCAGCATGCCGCCCGCGCCGACGTTTTCGCCCGAGCCGACCGCACCGCCGGTCGTCACGACGCCGCCGCCCGACAGCGTGGGTGACGGCCAAAACTACATTCCGCTCGATTCTCCGTCCCCAGCACCGCAAGGAACGACGCAGCCGCAGCGCCGCCGCTGACGATGTTTCAAGACTCGCTGTTCTCGCAGAGACCGCCCGTCTCGCCCGCCCCGCCGGTCGAGCCGGTTCAAGGCGTCAGCAAGGTCGTCGATTACATCCGGCGGATCATCGAAGGGAACAAGACGCTGGCCGGCATTCGCGTTTGCGGCGAAGTCAGCGAACTGCGAGAACGCAACGGACGTCTGTATTTCTCGCTCAAGGAAAACGCAGACGTCTTGCGCTGCATGGTCTGGCCGAACTACGTCGCTAAACTGCCTACGTTCAAAAACGGCGACGCGATCGTCTGCGGCGGAACGTATACCGCGTACACGCCGGGCAGTATTTACGAATTGATCGTCAGCAGCGTCGAACTTACCGGTATCGGCGCGCTCTACGCGCAGTTTGAAGCGCTCAAAGAGAAGTTCCGCAAAGAGGGCTTGTTCGAGGTCTCCCGCAAACGGCCGATTCCGTCGTTTCCCAAGCGCATAGCCGTCGTCTCGACGCAAGGCGGCAAAGGCGTCGAGGACTTTTTTACGATTTTGCGCCGGGACGCGCCGTTTCTGACGGTGATTCCGATCGACACGCGCGTGCAAGGCGATGGAGCGGAGATCGATATCGCAGAAGCGATCGACAAAGCGGCCCGCAGCGGGCCCGACCTCATCGTCGTTACGCGCGGCGGCGGCTCGTATGAAGATTTGTTTCCATTCAACCGCGAGCCCGTCGTACGCGCGATCGTGCGGGCGAAGGTTCCGGTCATATCCGCCGTGGGGCACACCGGCGACGTTCACCTGAGCGATCTGGTTGCGGACAAAAGTTTCGAGACGCCCTCGAATGCCGCGCATTACCTCGCCGACATCGGCAAACGCTTTCAGCGCCGCATCGACGAGGCGCAATCGCGCATGCTGAACGCGGCGCGCGCGATCCTGACCGCACGCGCGCAAGCGTTCGACTTCGCAACATCCCGGCTGACGGGCGCCGCGCGTGAGGCGATCCGCGAACGCGAGCGAGCGTTACACGGTTTAGAACGGCGCCTGAGCGCACAGACTCCGCAGAACCGGCTGCTGCTGCGCGTACAGCGGATCGCTGCGCTCAAGTCGCGGCTTGAGGCGGCGTCGCGCTATTACGCCGCACCGCGGCGCGATGCGATCGGCCGGCTCGCGGAGCGTCTGAGCCGCTTGCAGCGCGGGGCGCTTCGTCCGTACGGCGATATCCTGGCGAAATACGACGCGAAGCTCGACGGCCTGAGCCCGCACGCGCTGCTGGCGCGCGGCTACGCCATCGTCACGCTGGACGGGCGCGCGGTTCGAAATGCGGCGGACGTGCCGCAAGGCGAAGTCGTCGAAGCGCAGCTCCAGCACGGAAAGCTGTACGCCCGGGTCGAAAGAAAGGACCTCGATGGCTGATCAAACTCCGGGTGCATTCGAGCAGAAGATCGCGCGGCTCGAAGCGATCGTCAAAGAACTCGAGAACGGCAACGTCGAACTGGACCGCGCGGTGCAGCTCTTCAAAGAAGGCAAAGCGCTCTCGGCGGAATGCGAAACGCTGCTCAAGGGCGCGCAAGAACAGATCGACCGCGCCATGGAGCAGAGCGGTGCCGCTTCAGCGCCCGCATCTGCCGACGACGAGATTCCGTTCTAGCGTTCTAGGTCCGGCAGTACCGCGCAGCTTACCATCATTAGTGCACCGTTGCTGTACTACTGTCCCGGTCTTACATCGAAGAAGAGATACGTATTGGTGAGGGTATCGGCGCCGATGTGCGTGTGGGCCGGATCGGACGCTTGCAATGCACGCACGGTCGCTAAACTCTTGCCGGCCGCGACCGCATTCCACGTCGGAAGATCTTTGACGGCAATCACGCGCAGTTCCCACCAGTTACCTTCAACCTGATCGATGATATGGCTATGCGCGGGTAGAGGAGCATTGGCAGCGCCGGGACCGAACAGGCGCGAAAGATCGATCGTGTGCGGATGGTTGATGCAGTTTCCAACAACCGGGCAGTGCAACGTTGAGACATCGGGCCGGAAACCGACGGGCGTCATGACGAAAAGAATCGGCTTTGGTCCGGGGCGCGGATCGACGGTTCCGTCGGAGCCGACCTCGCAGCCGCTTGTAGAACCGACGGCCAAACCATCTGCGACGGGCGTGCGGCAGAAAAAGTTGTTGGTGTGATAGAAGAATCGCACCGTTTTACCGTTTAACCAGCCCGGCGTAAAGCCAGTTTCCGCGGGACCGGGAGGATGCTGCACCGGACTTGCCGCCATGGGTTGTGCGCCCATGTTCATCGGCGGTGCTGCCTTCGACGTTCCCGATCCCGAGCAAGCGGTCGAAACAAAGGCCAGAATTGCGCCGCAGGTCAGCAGCGCGGACGTGTTTCTCATCAGGAATTCTCCGTGGGAGAAGATGCTCTCTTCTGTACTGCCGGAGTCTGAAGAAACTCTGAGGGCGCGCAATATCTTACAGCTTCTCGAATCGCGCAAGTCTTTACAGGCGCGACGAGCCGCGCGAGGCTTATGATTGCAGCGTCATGAAAACCGCTGCAGTTCTCGGCATAGCGTTTCTCGCACTGGCAGGGTGTATGTCTTCGTCGTCGACGCAGCCTGCGCTGCGCGACGCGCAAAGCGGCGTACCGCCCGTAAACAAACCGAACGATACCGCGCAGGTCCAGGCCGGCAAGCAGATTTTCCGGTTCGACACGTTCGGTGACGAGCGATTTTGGACTGATACCGCGCATCTCAACGACGTTATTCACAACGAAGTCTCTCCAAAGGTTGCGCTTTCGGTCGGACTCAAAGTCGACGCCGAGGCGCTGCCTTCGAGCCTGCTTGCGGCGCTGCGCGCGGGACACGTCGATCTGAACAGTCCTGCGACCACCGTTGCGTTGATAAAGCTCGGCGCCGTCGTCGGAGTGGTCGGTAACGTCGACGATCACGGAAACCTGCGATCCGTGGGCATATCGTGCGCGCTCTGTCACTCGACCGTGAACAACAGCGTCGCTCCGGGGATCGGATCGCGTCTGGACGGCTGGCCGAACCGCGATCTCAATCCGGGCGCAATCATCGCGTTATCGCCCGCCATTCCACCCGCGCAAAAGGCCGTCTACAACTCGTGGGGTCCCGGAAAGTACGATCCGCGCTTCAACATCGACCATATCAGCGGTCCGGTTCTGATTCCCCCGGCATACGGTCTCGCCGGCGTTCCTCTGGAAACCTACTCGGGCGACGGACCCATTCCGTATTGGAACGACTACGTTGCCGTGACGCAAATGCACGCTTTGGGAAACTTCTCCGATTCCCGCCTCGGCCCGGCGTACACGTTCACGTCGCAGGTCGATTTGGTAACGCCGAAGCTTCCCGCACTGCACGCGTATGAAGAAAGCCTTGCCAAACCGTCACCGCCGCCCGCAAACGACCAGGCAGCCGCTGCGCGCGGCCAAGCGTTGTTCATGGGAATGGCGCGGTGTTCGAGCTGTCATACGCCGCCGACGTTCACCGACGTCGCCGTACGTCTGCATCCGCCGGGCGTCATCGGAACGGATCCCACGTACGCGCTTCGCAGCGCCACGAAGATGTATCGGACGACCCCCCTGCGAGCCCTTGCGCTGCACCCGCCGTATTTCCACGACGGATCGGCCGCAACGCTTTCCGACGTGGTGAACCACTACAACACGTTCTTCAGCCTGGGATTGACCGCGCAGCAGAAGTCGGATCTCGTTCAGTACTTGCGCACGCTGTAAGGGCAGACGCCGAACTCCGCGCGGAACGCTTTACTGAAATGGGACTCATCGTAAAAACCGAGGTCGATCGCGATACTGGTGAGATTCTTGCGGCTGTGCAGGAGTAGTTGCAGCGCTTTACGCAGCCGCAAGCGTGACGAATAGTCGCGCAGCCGCATCCCGGTTTCGCGGTGGAATACGCGCGAGACGGTGAAGGGCGAGGTGTAAAATTCGCCCGCTATAGCGTCGAGTGAGACGCGCTTGGACGGCGATTCGTTGAGAAGACGCCGAATCTCCGTAACCAGCCGCGAATGCGCGCACGATACGATCGCGGAATCGCCGCTCATCTCGTAGAGCAGCTTCGAAATTTGCGGCTCGGGATTGCGCCGGCCCAGGCGTGCGTCGTGTAGGAGCTGCGCTTGCAAGAAGAACGTCCGAGGCGATGCAATAGCACAGCCGGGTACGGACGAAGCGGCGGCGCCGTCGCCGTATCTGACGATCGTGCAGGCGCTGATGTGTTTGCACGCCCCGGAAAACAGACACTCCGACGCGCCTGCGAAGATGACGTAGTTCGGATCGACGATCGCACTGGTTTGGTTGGAACGCATTGCGAAGTATCCCGAGCGTACAAACGCAACGCTATCCGGCTCGAGTGCGATCTCTTCTGCGCCGTACGCGATGACGTCGAGGACGCAGGCCGAAGGGGAGCGATAGACGACACGTTCCAGGCGTGCCATAGGTTCATGTTCTAACGCACGATCATGAATAATCCGTTAAAGGCATTCCGGCCGGGGGAAGGTATGCAAGACCGGCGAGAGCGCATATCTACGCACGGATATGCGCTCTTCTCGTTTGGACACGGCCGTTGCAGCGCGCGAGCACATCACGCGCTCGCAGGCGCGCAGCCTCATCATGGAAGGCCGCGTGCGCGTGAACGGTGAGCCGGCAACCAAAGCCGGAGCAAACGTTGCACCGGATGCCCGGATCGAGGTCGAGCGGCCGCGCCGCTTCGTCAGCCGCGGCGGCGAGAAACTCGAGCACGCACTGGATGCATTCGCGGTCGACGCTGCCGGAAAGTACGCGCTCGACGTGGGCGCATCGACCGGCGGCTTCACCGATTGTTTGCTGCAGCGCGGTGCCGAGCACGTCGTTGCGGTCGACGTGGGATACGGCCAACTCGACTGGCGCTTGCGCAACGATCCGCGCGTGACGGTCATGGAGCGCACGAATTTCCGGCATCTGGCGGACGACGCGTTCGCGCGGCCGTTCGATCTCGTCGTCGTCGACGCGTCGTTCATCTCGCTGCGCACGATTCTGGCGCGAGCGGTGGCATACTTGGCGCCGCAGGGCGAGATCGTCGCGCTCGTCAAGCCGCAGTTCGAAGCCGGCCGCGAGCGTCTGGGCAGCGGCGGCGTGGTCCGCGATCCGGCGGTGCATCGGGCGGTGCTGCGCGAAGTTCGCGACGCGGTGGGCTCTTTGGGCCTGACGGCGAGCGATTTGACCGCTTCGCCGCTCTTGGGGCCGGCGGGAAATCGCGAGTTCTTGATGCGGATGAGCCGCGGTGCCCGCGAGCCGCTGAGCGACGCGAAGATTGACGCGCTCGTTGACGAACGTTCGTCTCCGTGACCGTAACGGTGAAAAAGCGCGTCGTCGCGCTCTACGTGGACGTCGAACGCGAACATGCGCGCGCGCTCGCGGAGCGCGTCGGCAGCGGATTTCAAGACGCCGGCTACGAGATTACGCCGGTCCCCAAGGGCGGAACGCTGGACGATGCGGCGCTGCTGGTTACCATCGGGGGCGACGGGACGCTGCTGCGCGCGGCGCGTTTGGCCGTCGACCGCGGCGTGCCGATTCTCGGCATCAACACCGGACGTCTCGGTTTTCTGACGGAATTCGACGAAGACGACGAAGCCATCGACGAGCTTCCCAGCCTGCTCGAGCGCGGCATGGTGATCGAAGAACGCATCGCACTCTCGGCAGAGTATAACGGACGGCGCTTCTTCGCGCTCAACGACGTCGTCGTTCGCAAAGGCGGCGTCTCGCGCATCGTGCCGTTCGGGCTGTGCATGAACGACGAGCAGGCCGCGCATATTCCCGCCGACGGCATCTGCGTTGCGACGCCCACCGGCTCGACCGCCTATTTCCTCTCCGCGGGCGGCTCGATCATCTCGCCGCAGGTGGATGCGTTCGGCATCGTGCCGCTGCTGCCGCACACGCTCTTCTCGCGTCCGCTCATCGTTCCGGCGAGTTCGCGAATCACCATCAGCTGCGATTCCGAACTCGTGCACGCGAATCTGGAGTGCGACGGCGACGTCGTCAGCGATCTAGCGCCCGGAGCTTCCGTCGTGATAGAGCGGCATCCGCGCACCGTGCGCTTCGCCCGCATGAAGCGGCTGCGCTTCTTCGAACGCTTGGAGGATAAACTGCGCTGGGGCGTCTCCATCAAGGAACGGCGGCGCCGGTAACACGGATGCGATGCTGCGCCGGCTGACGATACGCGATTACGGTCTCATTCCCGAGGCGGAAGTGCGCTTCGCGGACGGTGCGACGATCTTTACCGGTGAGACGGGTTCCGGAAAGACGATGGTCCTCGGAGCCATTGCGTTTGTTCTGGGCGAGCGCGCGAGCGCAGATGCCGTACGCCGCGGCCGCCCGCGCGCGATCGTGAGTTTGGAGTTCGAGGCAAGCGACGCGATGCGTTCGCGTCTGGCGGAAGACGGCTTCGAGATCGAACCGGACGAAGATGCGACGATTTCGCGTGAAATCAACGCCGGCGGGAAGTCGGCGATCCGCGTCAACGGCCGTCCATCGACCGCAAGTTACGTGCGCGAATTGGCCGCCGAACTCATCGACATGGTCGGCCAGCACGAGGCGCAGCGGCTGCTCTCGCCGGCGTACCACGTCGAGCTGCTGGATCGTTTCGGCGGCGATACGGTCGTTACGGCGCGCGAACGCGTCGCACAGCTGCACGCGCGCCGCAGCGAGATTGCAAAGGCGCTGGCATCGCTCGATCGAGACGAGCGCCGCGCGCAAGAGCACTACGACTTTGCAACCTATGCGGTGCAAGAAATCGAATCCGCCGCACCGCAGCCGGGTGAGGACGAACGCCTCACGCAGCGCCGCCGCGTGCTCGACAACGTCGAAAAGGTCGCCGGATCGCTGCGTCTCGCGCACGATGCGCTGGCCGGAGAAGAATCGTCCGCTGCCGACGCACTCGGCACGGCGTCATCGGCGCTGGCGCACATCGCGGAGATCGGCACGGACTTCACGCAGATGGCGCAGGCGTCGTACGCATTGCAAAGCGAGGCGAACGACCTCGCCGTGCGCATCGCGCGCGAGCTCGATGCGATGGAATTCAATCCTGACGAACTGGAGAGCATCAACGCTCGGCTCGATGCCCTCGATACGCTCAAACGAAAATACGGCGGCACGCTCGAGGCGGTGCTGCAGTCCGCGGACGAATTTCGCCGCACGGTGGACGCCTTCGCGAACAAGGACGAGCGCAAAGCGCAGCTCGAGCGCGATCTGCACGACGCAGCGGCGCAGCTGGAAGAAGCGGCGGAGCATCTTTCGCGCTTGCGTCACGGCGCGGCGGATCGCCTCGGCAAAGCCATCGAGCGCGAACTCAAAGATCTGGCGCTTCCGTCCGGGCGGTTCGGCGCGCAGTTCGATCCGCTGCCGGAGATCGGCCCGGACGGCGGCGAGCACGTGGAGTTCGCGTTCGCTGCCAACAAGGGCGAAGCGCAGCGTCCGTTGGCGAAGGTCGCATCGGGCGGCGAGCTCTCGCGCGTTCTGCTCGCGCTGATCGTCGCGCTCTCCGGAAAGCGCGGACGTACGGCGCTGGTCTTCGACGAAATCGACGCCGGTATCGGCGGCGCAACCGCCACTGCGGTCGGCGCCCGTTTGGGGCGGCTCGCACGGGAGGCTCAAGTGCTTTGCGTTACGCATCTG
>DATEHZ010000078.1:0-21695 GCA_035279385.1 Vulcanimicrobiaceae bacterium
ATCGCGTTAGGGAGTTCCCGGCAAGCCCGGGTTTGGACTCAAGTTGTCGATCCACTTGTACTTCGGCCGGTAGGCCGCGGTGAAACCGACCACGTCCTTTGACGTCGTAATTGTGCCGGCCATGTCCATGCTGCCCTCGACGCTGCCGTCGAAGACCAGCGCCGTTCCGTCCGGCATGTTCACGACCAGGTGCACGTCTTTGCCGTTGACGCTCCCCGCAAGCCGATACTTCTTGCCGCTCGTATCGAGGTATTGACCGGTGAGCGCGTTGCCTTTCTCATCCAGTTTGAAGTGGGTGTACATCGTCGTCGACGACTGCTGAATCTGAACTTCCCACACGCCCGAGATGCCGACGCGTTTCTCGTCCGTATCTTTCGGAGGAGCGGGCGTCGCGCTCGTTTTGGGCGTCGGGAGCGTAAACGTCGACGTTGGGCTTGCGGTCGGGGTTGGAGAGGCGGCGGCGGATGCTCCCGGCGCGGGCTGTGCACTGGCAAGTCCCTGCGCGGTTTGCACCAAGCCAATGGCGAGTGCAGCTCCCGCAACGGAGAGGAAGAGGCGCTTCACAGTGGGTGGATACTCCTTTCGGCCGGTTCTACTACGATGCGGAGTTGGTGGGTTCCGGCGTGGCGCTCGGTTGCCCGGAGGGCGCTTCCGAGGGGACGCGCCGCTTTTCGTTCGGCAGCATTGGGATGCGGTGCGGCTGTTCGCCCGAAATCTTGAGCAGCGCCGCGATCTTGTGCGCGTCCGCTGCCAGCGCTACCGTCAGGCCGTCGCCCGGACATTCCAAGTCCGGCGAGGTCCAGCCGTGATAGAGCACGACCGTGCTCGTTCCGAAGGACGCGCTCTTCATACAGGACTGCCCCATCACGCGGTTGTTCTTCGCCTGCTTTGCTTCTTGTAAGAAATGCTGCGCGAGATTCGGGGGCACGTCGCTCGTCACCGGCGCGTCGAGCGGCGTCCCGGCGCGATTCGAGTGCACGGCCCAGGTCGAACCGTCGGACCACACTTTAATGGTGTAGCCGGAAAAATTCGTCGATCCGGTATTGCGGATGACGGCGCCGTCGCGAGTGAATGCGGCCTTCGCAATGCCCGCGCAGACGACCGCGAGCGCCATGCCGAGTATGACGAGCTGTTTCATGTTCAGTGAACGCACCTCCATTATCGAACGTTGCACCGCTTGCCTTACCCGGCCAGGCAGCAGATGACTCTAGTCGTACTATTTGTAAAAACTCCGTTTAATTTTAAGAAGAGTCCGAATATACCCCTTAGAATAGAAGCGCGCAACTGCTACACATCTCGAGGAGTCTTTGTGAAATCCCGCTTCTTTGTGATCGGGCTGGCTGTTATTTCTGCCGCCCTTGTCGCATGCGGCGGCGGCGGCGGTGGCGGCGGAACTCCGCCGACTTCGCCCCCGTCGACACCGACACCGACACCGACGGTCAAGCCAACGGCTACACCTACCCCCGCTACGCCGTTCGGGTGCGTTGGCGCGACGCCGCTCGCTGCTGCCGCCGCGCGCGGCAACATGGCGGCTCCGCGGCCGATCGCTTCGGGCGATACGTTCGCGTACACCGGCAATCTTCATCAAATTTACGCGCAGAGCGCTCCGTGCCCGCAGCCGACCGCCATAAGCGACGCGACGGTCACCTCGAGCGTGAGCGACGCGCCCACGACCGCGCCGGACAACAATCCCGGCACGGCTTCGACGGTAAGCGAAACCGACGCTTTCCCGACGCACACCAGCACGACGTCGACGACGCAGATAGTGCAAATCAACGGCGGTAAACTGCTGCTGTATTCGACGACGTCGAACGACGGCACCGGAAACTCGATTCAAACGGCTTACACGAGCGCCCAAGAGATCGACGATCTCGGCGTAGGCGGCACGTGGACCAACGATCCGGCTGCCGCGGTGAAAGAAGCGCTTTCCGACGGCTCGTCGATTTCCCGCACGCTCAAATCGGACGGATCGTACGTCGACACGCAGACGTATCCGAATGCAAGCACTGCGACGATCAGCGTGAACGGTGCCGCGACGGGCAAGGCCTTCGACGGCTCAGGGGTGTATTCGTTCGCCGGCGCGTCGTTCGCATATGCCGCTCCGTCGGGCGGGAACATCACGCTGACGATCACCAGCCCCGGCTCTCCGTCGAAAACGCGTACCTTCCCGGCGTGGTTCGCCGTTCCGGCTTCCGGCAAATACGTGACCGACACATTCGCGGACAACGGCAGCAAGCCGTTTGACGCCGGTTGCAGCGTGCCGAACACGATCGGAACCAGCGGCACGCAAGTCGTCGAAACATACGGCGTTTTGGATCCCGTGCTCGGCTACACCGAAACGCGCACGACGACCTCGTACGACGTGAGCGGGTACGGGCCGGTTTGCGTAACGATCGCCGATACGCTCAATTCCTATTACGACTACGCGGCCGACACGACGCGCATCGACTATCAATCGACGAACGGTCAGCCGAATTCCGTAAACACCATCACCGAAACGCTCAGCATGCAAAGCGCAACGTGCGGCAGCGGTTCGCCGCCGTGCGCGCAGATACGCCGTACCGCAAATGCAAAACCGGTATCGGCAAGGGCGATCGCCGGGCGAATAGCCGTTATCCAGCATTATCGTGACGTGCAGCGCGCGCAGCGCATCGACGCGCTGCGTCGATTTGCGTTGCGTCTTCGCTCGCAGGGAGGCGCCCGATGAAACACCGTTTGCTAAGCCTGGTTGCGATCGCCGGCGTGCTCGCCGCTGCGGCATGCGGCGGCCATGGAAACGGTACGCCGCCCATCGCCGGTAACACCGCGGCGCTCAGCGGTCCCGATACGTTCGATTGGGGGCGTTACCAACTTACCGGGGCGACGCTGGTCGGTCCGGCGCAGGTCTCACATATGCAGGCGACGGTGGTGATGAATACCGCCGGCGCTCAAGCACTCATCACCTACGCGCAGCAGGTCAGCGATCCCGGGTCCCCGCTGTATCGTCGCTACCTCACGCCGCAGGAGATCGGCGCGCGGTACGGCGCTCCTGCGAGCGACTACCAGAAGGTCGCAAACTATTTCGTCGGCCGCGGGCTGCGCGTCGCGGGTTGGCCGCAGCACCTCTCGCTGGTTGTGGCCGGTTCGCAGTCCGCGATGGAATCCGCTTTCGGCACGAAGTTCGGATTGTACGAAAAAGACGGACAGCAATTCGTCGCGCCGACGGTGACGCCGAAGTTCTCGAGCGTCCTGCCGGTGAGCGCCGTATCGAACTTGGTTACGCTGCGTCGCATGCACACGTACCTGATTCAGCTGCCGCCGCGCGCCGGCGCCGGATCGAATCTCGGGTATTCCCCGCAGCAAGTACGCAACGCGTTCGACTTTACCGGCGCGTACAAGGCCGGTTTCGACGGCACCGGGATCACCGTCGGCATCATCGGCACCGGCCCCATCGACGTCAACCGCACGACGTGGTGCGGTGATAGCGACCTTGCGGCGCTCAAAGCGCTGTACAACAACGTAAACGCCGCAACGGTTTGCGAGGTGAACGTCACACCGAACGGCGTTTCTGCGGGACTTGCAGCCTCCGGAATCCCGACGGCCGCTCCGGCAACGCCGAACCCGCGCGGTACGCCGGCGCCGAATCCGTCGACCTCGCCGACGTCCATGTTTCCGTTCTCCGGAGATTTCCAGACGCCGCCGCCGGTGACCGACACGTGCAGCGGGTCGCTCCCCGCATGCAATGCGGAGGACGGCGAAGCGCAGCTCGACACGCAGCAGATCGCCACGCTCGCTCCGGGGGCGACGGTGAACTTCTATCTCGCCTATAACGCACTGGACTGCTACGTGTTCTATCCGAACTCGTGCGCGACGCCGGCGCCCGCGCCGACGCCGACGGGTTTCACCAACTACGGTGCACCGCAGATCGGCATCGTCGAGGCGGATGCGGAGATCCAGCAAGCGATTGCGGATAATGTTGCAGACGTCATCTCGATCAGCTACGGCGGCGGAGAACCGCAAAACGTCGGCGCGGCGTTCAACGCCTCGGGTGTCGGCTTCGGACCCGAAGAGTTCGCCGCGCTCGCGACGGAAGGCATCGCCGTCTTCGTTTCGTCGGGCGATAGCGGCTCCGCGGAATGCCTGAGCGGCAGCGGCGGTTCGCTCTCGCAAGTCTGCGTCAGTTATCCGTCGGGTGACGTCAGCGTCACCTCGGTCGGGGGCGTCAATGCGCCGATCAACGAGTTCGGGCAACTCACGAACAACATCACCGCGTGGGGAACGACAACGTCGCTCGGACAATCCGGCTCCGGGGGAGGCGTTTCTACGATCTTCAGCGCGCCCGCATGGCAACAGCAAGCCATCGGCGCCGCGAAGCGGACGCAACCCGACGTTTCCATGATCGGCGATCCGTTTACGGGTGTGAGCGCCGCCACCAACTCCAGCTTCCCCGATAAACAGGTTGGCGACATCGGCGGAACGAGCGTTGCGGCACCCGAAATGGCCGCGATGTGGGCGCTCGTACTGCAAGCGTGTAAAGCGGCGCCGAGTTGCAACACCGGACCGAGCGGCCATACGTATCGACTCGGAAATGCGGCGCCGTACCTCTACAAGATCTACGCGCCCGGCAAGGTCACCTACAACGGATTCACTGCGCACCTGACCTACGCCCAGACGTTCTACGATGTGCTGTACGGTTCAAATACGGAGGCGGTTAATCCGGCTCCGTCGACACCCGTGCCCGGACAGAACGCGATGACCGGCTACGACCAAGTAACCGGCGTGGGGGTACCGTTCGCGGGACATCTCATCCAGGCGATCACCGGGACGGTCGCGCCCTAAGTGGAGCAAGGGGGCTCGCCCGGGGCCCCCTTGCCATGCCTGCTATAATGGAACGGCTGTGAAAGAGAAGATTCATCCCAAGTGGTACCCCGAGGCGAAGGTCCACTGCGCCTGCGGCAGCACGTTTACGACCGGTTCGACCATGCCAGAGATCGCGGTCGAGATCTGCTCGGCGTGCCATCCGCTGTTCACCGGCCAGCAGAAATTCGTCGATACGGCAGGCCGCGTCGACAAGTTCCGCCAGCGTGAAGAAATCGCCAAGAAGAAACAGCAAGAGGCCGCTGCCCGCAAGGCCAAGCGCGACGCGGCTAAAGCCGAGGCTTAACAACGCCGGACTCTTCCAAAGCGGGCCCCTTGGGCTCGCTTTTGCTTTGTCATGAGTACTTTTTACGAACGACTGGACACCATCGCCAAACGCTTCGATGAAATCGAGGCCGAACTCGCGCACCCCGCGGGCGGCTTCGATCAGGCGCGTTATACGGCGCTGGTAAAAGAGCGCGCGGCGATCGAGGAGACCGTCGCGGCGTACCGGCAGTACCGCAAAACGCTCGAAGCGATTGCGGCGAACGAGGAACTGCTCAAAGATCGCAGCGACCCGGAGCTGCACGAGCTCGCCGAAGAAGAAGCGAAAGCCCTGCGCGAGCAGCGCGCCGATCTGGAGCGCAAACTCCAAGAGCTGATGATTCCGAAGGATCCGGACGACGAAAAAGACGTTTTCATCGAGATACGCGCAGGTGCGGGCGGCGACGAAGCGGCGATCTTCGCCGGGGATCTCGCGCGCATGTACATGCGCTATGCGGAATCGCTGCGGATGAAAGTCGAACTCGTTTCCGAGAACGAGAGCGACGCCGGCGGCTACAAAGAGATCGTGTTCGCCGTCACAGGCAACGCACCGTACAAACACTTCAAGCACGAGTCGGGGGTGCATCGGGTGCAGCGCGTCCCGGTGACGGAATCGCAGGGCCGCGTCCACACGAGCACGGCAACCGTCGCGGTTTTGCCGCAAGTCGAAGAAGACGTGGAGGTCGAGATCAATCCGTCCGATTTACAGATCGATACGTACAAGTCGAGCGGCGCGGGCGGTCAGTACGTCAATAAAACGGAGTCCGCGATTCGCATCACGCACGTCCCGACCGGCATCGTCGTGGCATCGCAGCAGGAGCGCTCCCAGATTCAAAACCGCGCCAAAGCGATGGAGATGCTTCGCGCGATGCTCTACGATCGCAAACGCCGCGAAGCGGAAGAAGCGATGGGCTCGATGCGGCGCAGTCAGGTCGGCACCGGCGATCGTTCGGAAAAGATCCGCACCTATAACTTCCCGCAAGACCGCATCACCGATCATCGCATCAATCAAAACTTCGGGAACATTCGCGGCATCATGGACGGTGAGCTGGGCCACATCGTCGAGGAACTGCTCAAGGACGAACGCGCACGCGCGCTTGCAGGCGAGAACTCCGCCGCGTAGGCTGGGAAGCGCCTGCCTGCCGTCGAACACGCGCGCATGATGACCGCCGGAACCGGCGCCCGCTACAAGCCGCAGACCGTCACCGCCACGCTGGCTCGCGGTATACTGCTCGTGGCCAAACACAGCCCCACGCCGCGCGCGGACGCGCAGATTCTGCTCGCATTCACGCTGGGGCGGGAGCGCGAGTGGCTGGTTACGCACGGCGAGAGTTTCCTGAGCCGTCCGCAAGCCGAGAAATACGTTGCGCTCTGCGAGAAGCGTGCGGCGGGCATGCCGGTCGCATACATCACCGGCTTTGCCGGTTTCTACGGACGAGAGTTTGCGGTAAACGAACACGTGCTCATTCCGCGCCCCGAAACCGAGCATCTGGTCGAAGACGCAATCGCGCACCTGCGCTCGAAGATCGATTCGTCCGCGCCCGCAAAACGGCTCTTCACCGTTTTCGAGGCCGGCGTCGGAAGCGGCGCGATCGCGTGCACGATCGCTGCCGAAGTTTCCGGCGCGATCGTCGAGGGCACCGATACCAGCACGGCCGCGCTCAAAGTTGCGAGCTACAACGCGCAGCGCTTGAACGTGCACGCGCGCTGCAAGTTTTACTGCGCGGACGTCGTGAAGAGCAGCGAGGACAAGAATTACGATCTCGTCGTCGCCAATCTGCCGTATATTCCAAGCGATCGCGTTCCGGCGAAGCCCGACCCCGTCGGCTTCGAGCCGCACGTCGCGCTGGACGGCGGCCCGGATGGGCTCGTGCATTACCGCAAACTGCTTGCGGCGGCGCCGCGCATGCTTCGACCGGGAGCGCTGCTGCTTCTGGAAGCGGCCCCGCCCACCATCGCGCAACTGCGCGACCTGACGGTCGCCGCGCTCCCCGGCGCATCCGTCGAGATTCGCCACGACTACGCTGCACAGGAACGATACATTTGCGCCAAGGTGCCTGGTCGCACGGTCTAGAATACGGACATCCCGAGATGGCAAAGTATATCTTCTTTACCGGCGGTGTCGTTAGTTCGCTAGGTAAAGGGATCACGGCAGCGTCGCTCGGACGATTGCTCAAGGCGCGCGGGATCAGCGTTTCGATTCAGAAACTCGATCCGTACATCAACGTCGACGCCGGCACGATGAACCCGTACCAGCACGGCGAGGTCTTCGTCACCGAAGACGGCGCCGAAACCGACCTCGATCTCGGTCACTACGAGCGGTTCGTCGACGAAAATCTCTCACGCGTCAACAACGTCACGACGGGACAGATCTACAACTCCGTCATCGACAAAGAGCGCCGCGGCGATTATCTGGGCGCCACCGTGCAAGTCATCCCGCACATCACGAACGAGATCAAGTCGCACATCAAGCGCGTCGCCGAAGAGAGCCACGCAGACGTGTGCATCGTGGAAGTCGGCGGAACCGTCGGCGACATCGAATCGCTGCCGTTCCTCGAAGCGATTCGCCAAATCCGCTACGACGTGGGCGAAGAGAACGTCATGTTCTGCCATCTCACCCTGATGCCGCATCTTGGTGCGGCAGACGAGCTCAAGACCAAACCGACGCAGCACTCCGTGCGCGAATTACGCGGCATCGGCATCACGCCCGACGCCATCATCTGCCGCACCGGCACGTCCTCGCCGATGCCGGTCGAGCTCAAAGAGAAGATTGCGCTGTTCTGCGACGTGCCCTCGAACGCGGTCGTGCAGAACGCGGATGCGCCCACGATTTATCAGGTGCCGCTCAACCTGGAAGCCGAAGGCCTTGCCGATGCGGCGATCCGCAAGCTGCGCCTGCCGACGAGCGCCCCGCAGCTCGAAGACTGGGCGAATATCGTCGAACGCATCACGCAGCCCGAGCGGCGCGTCACGATTGCCCTGGTCGGCAAGTACGTCGAACTCAAAGACGCGTATATTTCGATCAACGAAGCGCTCTATCACGCCGGGATCCATCATTCGGCGGCCGTCGACATTCAGCGCATCGACAGCGAATCGGTCGAGAACGAAGGCGTGAGCGTGCTGCGCGGCGCGCACGGCATACTCGTCGCTCCCGGCTTCGGCGCGCGCGGCATCAAAGGCAAACTCAAAGCGATTCGCTACGCGCGCGAGAACCGCGTTCCGTTCCTGGGCATCTGCTACGGCATGCAGCTTGCGTGCGTCGAGTTCGCGCGCAACGTCTGCGGGCTGCCGGAGTCGATGACGCGCGAAGTCGATGAAACGACGATCGATCCCATCATCGATTTCATGCCGGATCAGCGTAATCTGGAAGTCTACGGCGGAACGATGCGTCTGGGCTCGTACGCCTGTCAACTCGAGCCCGATACGCTCGCGGCAAAAGCGTACGGCGAAATGACGATCACGGAGCGCCACCGCCATCGCTACGAATTCAACAACCGCTACCGGCCGCTGTTCGAAGAGCACGGCATGCGGTTCTCGGGCCATCACATCGTCGGCAAAACCACGCTTGTCGAGATGATCGAGTTGCCGGCGGACATGCATCCGTGGTTTCTCGGCACGCAGGCGCATCCGGAGTTCAAGTCGCGGCCGAACCGCCCGGCGCCGCTCTATCGCGATTTCGTCGGTGCGGCGCTCTCGCGCGAAGAGCGGATTCGCGAAGAGCAAGAGTTCGCGCGCAGCGCGACGACGTAGCCACGAATCCTGCGCATATTACGGCGGTGATCCTCACGCGCAACGAAGCGCGCAATCTGCCGCAGCTCTTCGATGCCATTCCCGCAGGCGTAAAAACGCTCGTTCTCGACCATGAGTCCGACGACGGCACCGCCGCGCTCGCGCGCGAGCGCGGTGCGCGCGTCGTCGTGCGCCCGTTCGCGGGCTTCGTCGATGCGCGGCGTTTTGCGCTCTCGCAGGTGCAGACTCCGTGGACGCTGATGATCGACGCGGACGAACGGCCCGATGCGGCGCTGCGCGACGCAATCGTGAACGCGGAAGAAGACGTCGACGGCTACGTGGTTTCACGCACGACGTTTTACTGCGGCAAACCGCTTCGCATGTGGAGCGGCGAGCCGCTGCTGCGCCTGTTTCGCACCGATCGCGTTCGTCTGCACGCCGCTCCGGCGGCGGGCGGCGAGGCGCAGCTACACGAGCGCTGGATCTGCGAGGGAGCGGTGCGTACGCTCGACGGCGTGCTGCAGCACTACTCGTATCCGGATGCGCGCTCGTACCGCCGCAAGTACGATTCGTACACGTCGCTCGAAGCGCGCCACGTGGGCGGAAGCAGCCGTTTGATGCTGATGCAGGCGCTGCTCGTGCCGCTGCGCCTTGCCAATTTGCTGCTGCGGCGCGGCGCGCTGCTCGACGGTCCGCGCGGATGGATCGTCGCATGGTATTCTGCACTCTATCCGGCGGTGGTTGCGTGGAAAGCCCGCCGCTCGTAGCGCTCGACGCGCGCTTGACGCGCCAAATGTCCGTCGGAATGAAAACGTACGCGCGCGAACTCGCCGCGCGACTGCCGCGCGTCGCTCCGGACCTGCGCTTCAACACGCTGCGCCAAGGGGCGAACTTCGGCTGGGAAGAACAAGTGCGGCTGCCCCGGGCGATCCGCAAAAGCGGTGCAAATCTTACGCATTTCTTTTCGCTGTACACGCCGGTGCTGCCGCCGCGCCCGTACATCGTGACGATTCACGATTTGATCCATCTGCACTTTCCGCAGTACTTCAAATCGAAGGTGCCGCTCTACTACCGGACGGTCGTGCGATTCGCCGCTGCGCGCGCCGCGCGCGTCATCACGGACGACGAACGCACGATCGAAGACTTGGAGCGCTTCCTGGGCGTCGATCCGGCGCGCGTGCGCGTGGTGCCGCTCGGCGTGGAAGACCGCTTTCTGCAGTCCGCGGAGCCCTTTCGCGCGGAGCGTCCCTATCTGCTCTACGCGGGGAATCACCGCGAGCATAAAGATATTCCGACCCTGCTGCGGGCGTGGGCGCTGCTGCCGCCGGAGTACGCGATCGATCTGTTTCTCACCGGTCCCGACGATTTCGGCGGCGCGCTGCAAGAATGCTCAATCTCGTCGCGCCGTGCGATCGCGCTCGGCGACGTACCGGCGGGCGAACTTGCGCGCTATTATGCCGGCGCCGCGGCCTTGGTGCATCCGGCGCTGCTCGAGGGCTTCGGATTGCCGCTGCTCGAGGCGATGGCATGCGGAGCGCCCGTTATTGCTTCGGCCCGCTCGTTGCCGCGCGCACTGGAAGGTGCGGCTCTGACGTTTGCGGCCGGCGATGCGGATGACGCGCGCGAGGCCATCTTGCGCGTTCTCGATGATTCTGCGCTGCGCGAGCGTCTCGTGCAGGCAGGTCGCGAGCGGGCGCGTACGCTAACGTGGGATCGTTGCGCCATACAGACGGCGGAGATTTATCGCGACGTGTTACGGGAAAACGCACTCACATGAAACGGCTTACCGCTTCACTGCTCATCTTGCTCGTGACGATCGGTGCGGCGCCGCACAAGCCGGCGCACCATCGGGCAAAGCAAGTCGGCAAGCCGGTTTTGCCGATCGCGCTGGTGCTCAACGGCACGCTTCTTTCCGTCAATCCGCCGCCGGTGTTTTACAAGGACCACTTGCTCGTGCCGGTACGCCGCATTTTGGGCGCGCTTGGTTTGACCTTCGAGAAAGAGGGCCGCTATGTGCGAACGTACGCCGGCGCAAAGACCATCGAACTGCTCATCGGCAGCAGCGTCGCGCAGATCGACAACCAGCCGGTGACGCTCGACGCGCCGCCGGTCGAGATCAAGAACGTGCTCTATGCGCCGCTGCGCTTTTTCGCACAGGCCCTGCAGGCACAGGCGGTGTTCAACCGGCAGACCAACAGCGTCGAGATCGTCTCGACCCTCGTGGGACGATCCGGCAACGGCATCGTCAACAACGTGAACGGCGACGTGCAGATGATGGGCACGATCACGGGCGTCGACCTGGATTCGGACCCGCCGACGATCACCCTCACGCACAATGCGTCGATTCGAACGCTCACGATTACGCCGGGCGTTTCGGTGATGGTTCAAGACGTGAACGCGGGAACGAGCAACGCAGGCAATCTCGCGCAGCTGCATACCGGCGATTACGCGCACCTCTATCTCACCAAGGAAGGTGCGGTCAAGCGCATCGTCGATGCCTTCGGCTCGCGCACCGGCGTCATCGCCGCCATTGCATCCGAGCAAATCGTCTTGGACGACGGGCACGTGATCGTGCCGAGCCGCGCGACGACCATCACGCTCAACGGGTCGAATGCGAGCGTCGATAAGCTCGCGGTGGGCGACGAGCTGATGGTGCGATACAACATCGACTCGTCCGAGCCGCTGCAGATCCTCGCGACACGTACGTCGACCGGCACGCCGCCGCCCGCGAGTTCGCTAGCGATCGCGGGCATCGATGTTTCTCCGGACGGGCCGCTGCGCACCGGACAAACCTTGTACGTAACGCTGCACGGGACTCCGGGGGGGCACGCGGTATACGACATCGGCCCGTACGTCACCAATCAGCAGCTCAGCGAAACGCAGCCGGGCGTGTACACCGGCACGTACAAGGTCGCGCGCGGGCAGAACTTCGCCGGTGCGCCGGTTTTAGGGCGGCTGAACGCGCACGGCATGGATGCGCCGCAAGCCGTCTCGAAAGCGACCGTTTCGGTCTCGACGCAGCCGCCGGGAATCGTCGATTTCGCTCCCGACGACGGCAGCACGGTGAACAATCCGCGACCGAGCATTTACGCAACGTTCGCTGCGGGTACGGTGGATGTCAATTCCTCCAGTGCCCGTATCGAGGTGAACGGGCACGACGTGACCTCGGGCGCCTTGCGCACCGAACGCTTCATCCATTATACGCCCGGCATCGATTATCCGAACGGCGCGATGCGCGTGACGGTTCGCGTGTCGGATGCGGCCGGCAATACCGCAACCAAGAGTTGGACGTTTTTCATAAGGAAGTAGCGAACATGAGCGACTCCTCGTGCATTTTTTGCAAGATCATCGCCGGTGAGATCCCGGGCAAGTTCGTCCATCGCGACGACGAGGTCGTGGTCATCGAAGACGTCAATCCGCAGGCTCCCAAGCATCTCTTGGTTATGCCGGTCAAACACGTGCCGAACTTGGCGGCATTCGTCGGGTTCGAATCGCCGGAACTCATCGCGAAACTCTTCAGCGTTGCCGGGCAACTCGGCCGCGAGCAAAGCGCAAACGGGAACCGTGCGGTGATCAACACCGGTCCGGAGGGCGGACAAACCGTGGATCATCTGCATATCCACGTACTCGCAGGCCGGCAAATGCACTGGCCTCCCGGGTGAAGTAACAGCAGGCGCTTCTCGCGCGTTCAAACGGCATGATGAAACGGGTGTTCTCTGCCGCAGTGCTCGTCATTTGCCTCTCGTTAACGTGTGCGCTGGCGCAGGACACCGATAGCGAAGGCTTTTGGTTCGACGGCGGATCGACCACGGTCACACCCGGCACCCCGTTTACGATGGACTACTACGCGTATTCGGATCTCCCGATCCGCGTGCGCATTTATCGGCTTTCGCTGGAGCAAGCCATCGCGTTCGTCCGCGGCGAGCGCCGCGAGAACGGGGATCCCGTGTGGGACGGCAGCGTCAAAACCCGTTCCAAAGAGCCCGCGCGCGAGATTTCCGTCGGCCCCTTCGAGACCGGTTTTTACGAGATTCGCTCGACGCTGGGGCGCACCGATCGGAAGATTCTCGGCAGCGTCACGACGCTCGGTTTGCTGCGGGTACACGACGTACGAGGCGGAGCCGCATGGGCTATCGATTTGCGGACATTTCGCCGCCATCAGGGACCGACGAAGATCCGCGTTATCGCGAAGAATTCGGAGCGCGTCGTGCGCGCGGACGTAAACGGCCTCGCGTTGCTCCCGGCCGAAGCGGCGCAGACCATGCTGGTCGCGCAAACCGCCGACGGGTCGGCGGACATTTGGGCGCCGTCGTGGACGGGGGACGCGCAGCCGCACCAAGTCGATTACGTGCAGACCGATCGTCCGGTGTACCGGCCGGGGCAGACGGTGAATTTCCGTGCGATCGTGCGCGCGGGTTTTGAAGACGCGTACCGGATTCCGTCCGGCAAGCATCGCATCGAGATCACCGACGAGAACGGCGCAAAGATCTACGATCGCTCCCTCGCGCTCTCGCGCTTCGGGACGATCGGCGATGCGGCGCAATTGCCGCAATCGGCGCGCCTCGGGAACTACGCCGTCGCGATTGATGGCCGTGAAGTCAAGTGGTTTTCCGTGCAGGCGTATAAAAAGCCCGAGTACGTCGTCGAAGCGCAGCGCTCGGCGGATTCGATCGTCAGCGGAGATTCCGCGGCGGTGAACGTGCAGGCGAGGTATCTGTTCGGCCGTCCCGCCGCGGGGATGCGCGTTCACTATCGGCTTTGGAGCGGGTGGTATTGGTACCGGTACTACGATCCGCTGGCGTGGAATTCTTGGCAAAACGCCGGTGACCCGGCGCACTTGCCGAAACTCGACGGCGAGGGCGTGACCGATGCGAGCGGCCAGCTGCGCGTCCGCATTTCGACGCAGCACGTTGCCAACCCGTACGCGATGACGTTCGACGTCGAAGCGCGCGATGATTCCGGACGCACGGTGTCTACGAGCACCTCGATGATCGCGTATCCGTCGAGCGTGCGGCTCGATCTCTCGCCGTCGCTATGGTTCGCGAATCGCGGCGATGACGTTGCGCTCACCGTAAAGGCCGCGGATCTGCAGGGAAAGGCCGTCGCCGGGGCACGCGTGCAGCTGACGTATACGCGCGAGCTGTGGGACGCGCGCGAACGTAAGCAGCACGTCGACGGCGCGGGCAGCGCCGACGTCATCACCGCAGCCGACGGTGTGGCCATCGCGCACTGGCGTCCGCAGGAATCCGGTTCCTACGACATCGTCGCGCGCACGCGCGACCAGCGCGGCAACGAGTCGGTAAGCTCGCGCTACGTCTGGGTGATGGGCGGCGACGAATCGTGGATGCCTCCGACGGAGCAGCCGGTGCTCGTTCCCGCACACGAAACGCTTGCGACGGACGAGCGGCCTCGCGTTCTCGTGCGCTTGCCGGCGCCCGGCCGCGACGTGCTCATCGCCGTCGTCTCCGACCGCGTGCGTTCGCTGCACGTGCTGCACGTGACCGGCTATACCGCGTCGCTCCGCTTGGACGCGCCCCCGAACGCCTCACAGTTTACCGTGCAGGCATTTCTTCCGAGCGAAAACGGCATCGCGCAAGCGCAGGTGCAGTTCCATCGCGAGACGCCCAAACGGCTGCACATCGTTTTGCGCGCGGACCGCGCGCGATACGAGCCGGAAGCGCGCGCGAACATCGATGCGTATGTCACCGATGCATCCGGTAAGCCGGTACGCAGCGAAGTATCGATCGGCATCGTCGACGACGCCATCTATGCCGTGCAAAGCGACGACGGCGCCGACCCCGTGGCGGGTTTCTACGCGAACACTGCATACGTTTGGAACGACGCGGATTGGTACCGTCCGAACTACCTGCACGAGCAATACGTTGCACCGGCCGCCTCCGAACAAGGCATGCCGGAAGGCCGACCCGTCCTGAAAACGATCGCCAAAATCTCTTCGCGCGCCGTGGGCAATCTCGTGAGACCCGGAACGACGGCAGACGTCTACGGCGTCAACGGCGGTGTGGTGGTGCGCAGAACCTTCCTCGATACGGCGTACTGGACGCCCGCCGTGATGACGGACGCGCGAGGACACGCGCGCATAAGTTTGATCTGGCCGGACAACCTCACGACGTGGCGCACGAGCGCCCTGGGCGTAACCGCGCAAACGGCTATCGGCAGCGCGCGCTTGGAGTCGCTCGTTACCAAAGACTTCCTGGTCCGTCTGGAGACGCCGCGTTTTCTGCGCGCGGGCGATACGACGACGATCACCGGTATCGCGCAGGGTCAGAAAACCGCGCGCAGCGTGCACTTGAAGTTCGAACCGAAGGTCGACGATCCGATCACGCAGGCGCTCGAGCTCGATGCGAACGCGAGCGCAAGCGCGTCGTGGCAGTTCGATGCGGGCTCTCTGCTCGGCAACCGTCTGCTCACGCTCACCGGAAGCGACGGCGTGCGCGCCGATGCGATGCAGCTGCCGCTCCCGATCGAATCGGCGGGCTCGGCGGAGCACCTTCGCGATGCCGGCGACATCGCACAAAGCGACAGCGTCTCGCTCTCCGTTCCTGCGGGTTACGATCCGGGAACGCTTCATATCACGCTCACGCCGAGCGTGATCGCGCAACTGCTCGAGAACGTGCGCATGCTCGACGTGTATCCCTACTATTGCACGGAGCAGACGATGTCGGCGGCATTGCCGGCGGTCTTCGTCGACCGGATGTTCGAGCGCACCGGCTCGCGCATGCCCTCCGACGTCTCGCCGCCGAAGGTGATCGCCCACGCGATCGACCGGCTCGCCGAACTGCAGCATGCCGACGGCTCGTGGGGTTGGTGGGAGACGGACGCGGGGCATCCCTTCATGACGGCGTACGCGATGTACGGCTTAGCGGAATTTCGAAAAGCCGGCTACACCGTACCCGCCTCGATGTTTGAGCGCGGCCTCGAGAGTTTGGAAACGCAGCTCGCCGCTGCGGACACCGATACGCTGCGCTTCTGGGGCGGCGCGCAAGCCGGCTCCGAATGGAACACGCGCGCATTCATGCTCTTTGCGCTCGCCGACGCGGATCCGTTGCACGTCGATCGCCGCATTTTGAATCAAACGCTGCACCATGCACGCGGCTTGAATTCGTACGCGCTCGCGGTACTCGGTTTGGCGTATCACGAGCTGGGCGACGATGCTACCGCGCGCAGACTGCGCGACGAGCTCAATGGACGTGCGCTGAGCACGACCGCGTATACCTACTGGATCGGTGCAACGTGGCATTACGCGTGGGAAGACGATCCCATTGAAACAACGGCGTATGCGCTGCGACTGAATGCGGCGGTCGATCCGAACTCACCCATCGTTCCACGAGTGATTGCCTTCCTGCGATCCGAGCAGCGCGGATCGTGGTGGTATACGACGAAAGATACGGCCGCGGCGGTCTACGCCATTAGTGAAGCCGAACAACCGGCGCCCGGCGAGTTTCATCCGGATGAAGTCGTCACCGTACTCGCCGGCGACCGCGTCGTGAAAACACTGCACATCACGACCCCGGTGTTGACGGAGGCCGACGCGCAGGTCGACGTTCCCGCATCCGTCCTAAGTAACGGCACCGTCGTACGCTTCGTTCGTTCCGGCCGCGGCGCGCTCTACTGGGCTACCGATTTCACGCGATACGCGCCCTGGAGCGTTCACGCGGTGCGCGATTCGAGCCGCTCGCTCTTCGCGCGGCTCTTTCCCAAAGCGCCGCCGCTGCAAATCGAGCGCACGTACACGCTGGATCACGCCGGTCCCTGGCGCGTCGGAGACGTCGTGCACGTCCACGTGCGCGTGCGTGCGCGGGAAGACGTACAGTACGTCGCGGTTGAGGATCCGTTCCCGGCGGGCGTCGAGTACGCGCCGCCGCAAGGGCAGGCCGCGACCTCAAATTGGAGCGGCGTGCAGTTTTTCGACGATCGCGCGGTGTTTTTCGCCGATGAAATCTCTGCGCGTTGGCCGCTGTATCTCGACTACGATCTGCGCGTGACGACGCCGGGGCGGTATTCGGCCCCGCCGCCGGACGCCTACGCCATGTACGGGCCGCCGATCGCCGCGACGGGCTCGGGCGAGCACGTGACGGTGGGCCCATAAGCGCCGACTCCGGCGTTTGACGGCGCTGGGCGGCTATGGTATGGTGAGCAATCGGGGCCCGCTTGGGCCTCGAAATTTTCGCGCGCCGCGCGGTCGTAAAGGGGGGTTGTAAATAATGGAAGTACGCGTTGCTCCGGGCGAGTCGATTGAGAGCGCGCTGCGCCGTTTCAAGAAAGCCACCCAAAAGGCCGGCGTCTTGGCGGAAGCGCGCAAGCACGAGCATTACGAGAAACCGAGCGTCCGCCGCAAGAAGAAGTCGGCAGCCGCCCGCAAGCGCCGCGCCTAATGGCCGCGCTCAAAGACCGTTTCGCCGCCGATCTCAAGGAGGCGATGAAGGCACGTGACCAGCTTCGGGTCGACACACTGCGGTCGGCCCTTTCCGGTTTTACGTATAAGCGCACCGAAGCCGGCGTGGAACTGAGCGAGAGCGACGAGCTGGACGTCGTGCGCAAGCAAGTCAAGCAGCGCAACGACTCGGCTGCGGAATTTGAAAAAGCCGGCCGGGCGGAGCTCGCGGACAAGGAAAAGCGCGAGCGGGATATTCTGCTGGCCTACTTGCCGGCGCAGAAATCGGCCGACGAGGTGCGCTCCGTGGTGAAGGCGATTATCACCGAGTTGCCCGGCGAGACGCGCAACCAAGGCTCGGTCATGAAGCTGGCTATGGCCCAGCTCAAGGGTGTGGCCGACGGCAACCTCGTCCGGCAGATCGTCACCGAAGAACTTTCCGCATAAAGGCTTCTCTTCTAAGAAGCCTTTTTTCGTAACTTTCGCGAAGCGAGCAGGTAGCTCGTACCATGGAATTGGTTCATGCGCTCAACATGCCGCTGGTCAGTGCGGTCCTGCTTACGGTGGGACTTCTTGGCCTGCTGCTCGAGATGCAGACCCTCCATGGCGTCGCGGGGCTTCTCGGACTAGGCGCCCTCGGACTGTTCTTCGGCGCGCATATCGCCGATCATCACGCCGGGCCGCTGGTCATTATCTTGGCAATCATCGGCATCGCCGGCATTCTGTGGGAACTCCACGTCGTGCCGGGACACGGCGCCCCGGGCGTTCTAGGCGGCGCGATGCTGCTGCTCTCGGTGCTGCTCGCGTTCGGCACGCCGATGATCTTCGTCGCGATGCAAACGGTCGCGAGCGCCATCGTGCTCACCGTGATCCTGTTTTACGTCGCGACGCGCATCTTTCCGGAAAACGCGTGGATCAAGAAACTGACCTTCGCCGGCGCGCAGGGTGCCGATTACGTGACGAGTTCCGATTTTAGTTCGCTGCTCGGAAAGAGCGGCGTTGCCTCGACCTTTCTGCGTCCGTCGGGCGTCGCGCTCATCGACGGTCAGCGCGCGGACGTCCTCACGCGAGGCGAATTCATCCAAGAGGGAACCCCTATTCGAGTAACGCGCGTCGAGGGGTCGCGCATTTTCGTGGAGCCGATCGAGCTCCCGAGCTACAAGGAGTAGTACCGTGGTTGCAGCCAGCGCGGCGATTATCTTTTTCGTCGTCATCATCGCGTTCTCTATTTTCCTGTATTACGTTCCGGTCGGATTGTGGTTCACGTCCGTCGCCTCAGGCGTACCGGTTTCGATCGGCTCGCTCATCGGCATGCGGTTCCGCCGCGTTCCGCCGGCGCTCATTGTGAACAACCTCATCACCGCGCGTAAAGCGGGTCTCTCGCTCACGGCCGATCAGCTGCAGTCGCACTACATGGCCGGCGGCAACGTCGAGAACGTCGTGCGCGCGATGATCGCGGCCCAGCGGGCGCAAATTCCGCTGGATTGGCAGCGCGCGGCCGCGATCGACCTCGCGGGACGCAACGTGCTCGAAGCGCTGCAGACATCGGTCAACCCGAAAGTCATCGAAACGCCGATCTTCCAGGGCGTCGCGCAGAACGGCATTCAGCTCAACGTCAAAGCGCGAATCACGGTGCGCAGCAATCTCGATCGCTACGTCGGCGGCGCGGGCGAGCCGACGATCATCGCGCGCGTCGGCGAAGGCGTGGTTTCGGCGGTCGGCGCGGCGGTCGATCACAAAGAAGTGCTCGAGTATCCCGATCGCATTTCGAAAACGGTGCTCGCGAAGGGTCTGGACGCGGGAACGGCGTTCGAGATCGTGTCGATCGACATCGCCGACGTCGACGTCGGCAAGAACATCGGCGCGGAGCTGCAGATGTCGCAGGCCGAAGCGGACCGCCGCATCGCGCAGGCTAAAGCGTCGGAACGTCAGTACGCCGCACTCGCGGCCGAACAAGAGATGAAAGCCGAAACGCAGCGCATGCGCGCGAAGGTCGTCGAGGCCGAGGCACAGGTTCCGCAGGCGATCGCGCAAGCATTTCGCAGTGGCAATCTCGGCGTGATGGACTACTACAAGATGAAGAACATTCAGGCCGATTCCGACATGCGCGGCGCGATCTCCACGAGCGTGGGCACCGCCGCCGAGAACGGCTCGGCACCGCCGCTGGCCTCACCGCCGGCGAAAGGTTCGTAGGTGGATTCCCGGGCGCCGATCGACCCCGCCTCCGCGCCGCCGCAGGCCCGGAAAAGCGGACCTTTGCAGGGCATGTTCCAAGATGGGAATACGGTGCTTCGAGCGATTGTCGCAAGCGAAGTGCTCGGCCCACCGGCCGCCCTGCGGGAGAACGATCTCTGGATTCTACAACCGAACGAACCGTCGACCTCAGCTCGTTAAGCGATCACTTCCGGCTGTTCGGAAAGTTCGATCAGAATCTCTCGGCACTCGAAGACGCACTTTCGGTCGCCCTGCGAATCGACGGCAATACGCTCGTGCTCGCGGGTGAGCGTACCGCCGTCGAGCAGGCGTACGACGTCGTGCGGCGCATGCTGGATGCGGCGGTGCGCGGCGCACAAGTAACGCCCGACGACGTCGCGCTCGCGACCTCGGACGTGCTGCGCGGGCGCTCGGAAAGCGCGCTTCCCGAGACGCTGTACCGCTCGCACCGCGGCAAAGAGATCCGCCCGAAAACCGCTGGGCAGCGTGCATTCGTCGACGCGATCGCGCGCAATACGCTTACGTTCGGTATCGGACCGGCCGGCACGGGCAAAACGTTTCTCGCGGTCGTGATGGCGATACGAGCGCTGCGCGATCGGGAGGTCGCGCGCGTCATTCTGTCGCGTCCCGCCGTCGAAGCGGGCGAAAAACTCGGCTTTCTCCCCGGCGATTTGAAAGAAAAAGTCGATCCCTATCTGCGTCCGCTCTACGATTCGCTGGGCGAGCTGCTCGACGGCACGGTCGTGGAGCGCTATCTCGAGCGCGGCATCATCGAAGTTGCGCCGCTTGCATATATGCGCGGCCGCACGCTCTCCGACGCCTTCGTGATCTTGGATGAAGCGCAAAACGCGACGCGCGATCAGTTGAAGATGTTTCTCACGCGTTTGGGTTCGGGTTCGAAGATGATCGTGAACGGCGACGTGACGCAAGTCGATCTTCCGGGCGGTGCGACGAGCGGTTTGCTGGAAGCGCCGAAACGCTTCGCGGGCATCGGCGACATCGGCATCGTGGAACTGAACGAAACCGACGTCGTGCGCCATCCGCTCGTCGCCAAAATCATCCGCGCGTACGCCAGATGATCTATTTTCGCAGCGTGGTCAAGGACAGCGGCGTCGACACGCGGCGGCTCAAATCCGTCGCGAAAAAACTGCTGCGGGAGGTGGACGAGCCGGATTCGGCGCTTTCGCTCTCGCTCGTGGACGATCGAGAGATTCAGCAGCTCAACCGCGAGCACCGGGGCAAGGACAAGCCGACGGACGTGCTGAGTTTCCCCCTGTACGAGCCCGGCGAAGAACTGCCCGGCGAGGGTGAGCGATTACTCGGGGACGTCGTCATCAGCGTGGATACGGCGCGCCGGCAGGCCGCCGGCTACGACGCCCCGCTGCAGAACGAGCTCTACCGCCTGCTGATTCACGGAATTTTGCACGTGATGGGGCACGATCACGAGCAGCCGGCAGAGCGCGCCGCCATGGAAGCCGAAGAACGGCGTCTGGCAGCCGCTATCGGCATGCCCTGGCCCTACGACGAACATGCACGAGTATAAGCCGAAAGAACCGCATCCGCGTCCGGAGCACGAGTACGTACGGATTGCCGAGACGAAGTTTTGGAGTTCGTTCCACTACGCGTTCTCCGGAATTCTGTATGCCGTGCGCACGCAGCCGAATATGCGCGTGCACTTGTTCATTGCGGCGCTCGTGCTGGTGGCGACGCTGCTGCTGCGCCTGGAGCGCATCTACGTCGCGGCGATCGTCATCACGATCGTCATCGTGCTCGCGCTGGAACTCATGAACACGGCGATCGAGGCAGTGGTGGACCTGCTGACCGTCGCGCATCATCCCCTCGCCAAGACGGCAAAAGACGCGGCCGCCGGCGCGGTGCTCGTTGCGACCATCGGCGCGGTGATCGTCGGCTATCTCGTCTTTTATCAGGGCATCCAGCAGGGCGGAACGCGCGTCTACGATGCCGTCGCGCAGGTGCCGGCGAACGTCATCCTCATCGTGCTGGCGCTAGCGGCCATCGGAACGATCTTCGCAAAGGCCTGGGTGGGGCGCGGCTCGCCGCTGCAGGGCGGCGCCGTTTCCGGGCATACCTCCCTGGCGTTTGCCGCCGCCACGGGCCTCGCGCTCTTCTATCAGCGCCCGCTGGTGGCCGTCCTGGCGTACTTCATGGCCTTCCTGGTCGCGCAAAGCCGCGTGGAGGC